>JAURLT010000148.1 GCA_030831085.1 Gammaproteobacteria bacterium | reverse complement strand
ATCCCTCCGCTGCCGGGATTCCTCGAAACCCTGCGCGAGGAGTGCACGAAGCACGGTGCCGTGCTGATCTTCGACGAGGTGATGACGGGCTTCCGCGTCGCGCTCGGCGGTGCGCAGCAGCTGTATGGCATCAGGCCCGACCTCACCACGCTCGGCAAGATCGTGGGCGGCGGCATGCCCGTCGGCGCGTTCGGCGGCCGGCGCGCCATCATGGAGCACATCGCACCGCTCGGTCCCGTGTACCAGGCGGGGACGCTGTCGGGTAACCCGGTGGCGATGGCCGCGGGCCTGGCCACCCTGGCCGGTCTATCGGCCCCGGGATTCCACGCTGCACTCGCGCAGCGCACCACCCAACTCATGGAGGGCCTCGAGAGCGAAGCGCGGTCGGCAGGCGTAGCGTTTACCACCAACCACACCTGCGGCATGTTTGGACTGTTCTTCACCGAGGCTGCGCAGGTCACCCGTTACGAACAGGTGATGGCCTGTGATGTGGAGCGCTTCAAGCGCTTCTTCCACACCATGCTGGCGGAGGGTGTTTACCTGGCCCCGTCGGCCTTCGAGGCAGGCTTCATTTCCGCGGCGCACGGCGACAAGGAAATCGAGGCGACGCTCGCGGCGGCCCGCAAGGCCTTCAGGGCCTGAGGCTGTTCAATCGGGCTTGCGGATGACCGGTGCGAAGGCCGCCAGCCGCGCCAACGGGTCGTCCATCACCAGCAACGCCTGCTTGTCAGCCAGCGAAATGGGCAGCACCTCCGCAAGCCGGTAACCCACCCAGGCGGCATCGTCGTAGGCGGGCCTGACTTGAGCGTAAAGATCTCCCAACTCGGGGAGGATCTTTCTTGCCGCATCGGCCACGAAGGTGAATTCCGGCGGGACTGCCAAGTTGGGCTCCGGGGCGATCTCCTCGACTCGCCCGAGGTTCAGGCCGTCCTCGGCGCGCCAGGCCTCGAGTACCCGAAACCGCCGTTGGCCGAGGCAGGTGATGCCGAGCAGGCCGTCTTCCAGCCGGTTGAAGTCGATGATCTTCGCCTCGGTGCCCACGGCATGGAAACTGGTCTTGCCAGCAGCCTCCGGGCCCTCGGTGATGCACACTACTCCGAACCCGCTCTCCTCCCGGAGGCAGCGGCGCACCATGTCGACATAGCGGGTCTCGAAGATCCTGAGCGGCAGCGGGCCTCCCGGAAAGAGCACCACGTTGAGGGGGAACAGGGGGAGTTGGCGGGTCGTGACACTCATGGTCCCGGCAACGCTCCCGTCTCCGGCTCCACTCCCCAGCGCGCCACCAACTGGTGTTCGACGCCAAGATGATCCAGCACCCGAGCCACGATGTAGTCCACCACGGCATCGACCGTAGCGGGACGGTGGTAGAAGCCCGGGTTGGCCGGGAGCACGACGGCGCCCGCCTCCACCACGGCCAGCATGTTGCGCAGGTGGATGGCGGAGAAAGGGGTTTCTCTCGGCACCAGGATCAGCGGGCGTTTTTCCTTCAACATGACGTCGGCCGCCCGTTCGATCAGGTTACGGCTCGCACCCACGGCAATGGAGGACAGCGTGGCCATGGAACAGGGGCAGACCGCCATGGCGGCGGGGGCCCCTGAGCCGCTGGCAACGCAGGCGGTCCATTCCTCTGGCCCGTAGCAGGTCAACTGTCCTGGGGCAGCAGAGTGCTTATCGGCGAAATAACGACCAATCTCCACCGTGCGCGCAGGCAGGCACTCGTCGGTTTCCATGCCGATCACGACCTGCGCAGGCTTGGAGAGCATCAGGTGCACTTCACGGCCAGCCTGCAAAAGGCACTCAAGGAGGCGCAAGCCGTACTGGGCACCCGAGGCGCCAGTGATCGCCAGGGCGACGCTTTGCCTACTCAAGTCCGCGCCTGCCGTTCCGCCAGCGCGGCCAGCAGCCTCCCATGCAGGTCGCCGAAACCGCCATTGCTCATGACCAATACCTGGTCACCCTCGCGGCTCTCCGCAGCGAGTTTCACCACCAACTCACCCACGTCGCCGCAGACGCTGGCTCGCGGGCCCACGGCCTCGGCCACGCTGGCGAGATCCCATCCAAGGTCGGCAGGCTGGTGCAGCCAGACGCGATCCGCCGCGGCCAGAGAGTCCGCCAATTCCTGCTTGTGCACGCCGCGGCGCATGGTGGCCGAACGCGGCTCGAGTACGGCAACGATGCGCGCGGCTCCCACGCGCCGCCGCAAGCCATCGATGGTGATACGCACCGCCGTCGGATGGTGGGCAAAGTCGTCATAGACCGACACCCCAGCCACCTTGCCGCGCAGTTCGAGACGTCGCTTCACGCCCCTGAACCGACTGAGCGCGCCGCAGGCCGTGGCAGCATCCACCCCCGCGTGCTGCGCCGCACCGATAGCCCCGAGCGCATTGTCGACGTTGTGCAGCCCAATGAGATCCCAGTTCACCTCTCCCAGCACTCGCCCATCGTGCAGGACCGAGAAGCGCGAGCCGTCCGGTTTAATAAGCCGGGCCGACCAGCCCTTGCCCGGCAGCTCTTGACCGAACTCTTCTCGCGGGGTCCAGCAACCCCGCTCCAGCATTTCATTGAGCCTCTGCTCGCCGTGATGGACCAGCACCCGACCGTTTCCGGGCATGCAGCGCATCAGCAGGTGAAACTGGTACTGGATGGCGGCCACGTCGGGGTAGATGTCCGCATGGTCGTACTCAAGGTTGTTGAGCACCGCGGTACGGGGGCGATAGTGGACAAACTTGGCCCGCTTGTCGAAAAACGCGGTGTCGTACTCGTCTGCTTCCACCACAAAGTGGCGGCCTGAGCCAAGGCGGGCCGACACCTCGAAGTTGCCCGCCACGCCGCCGATCAGGAAGCCCGGGTCCAGCCCGGCGTCGTCGAGGATCCACGCCAGCATACTGGTGGTGGTGGTCTTGCCATGGGTGCCGGCTACCGCCAGTGTCCAGCGCCCTTGCAGCACATGGCGTGCCAGCCACTCGGGGCCGGAGGTGTATTGCAGGCCGCTGTCCAGCAGGGCCTCGATGAGCGGATTGCCACGACTCATGACGTTACCCACGACCACCACGTCAGGGCGCAGGTCAAGTTGGGCAGGATCGTGGCCCTCGATGACCTCGATCCCCAACGCCTCCAGTTGGGTGCTCATGGGCGGATAGAGCGCCTTGTCGCAGCCCGTCACCCGGTGCCCCGAGGCTTGGGCGAGGGCGGCAATACCGCCCATGAAAGTGCCACCAATACCAATGATGTGCAGGTGCATCAGCCCTCGCTGGGAAACAGGCGGGTGAGAACCGTGGCGGTGCCGAGCAGGTAGGTGGCGGCGATCGCCACGCCCGCCAGACGGCCAAGATCAAGGGCCGACCGAAGGATGTGACCGATCGCAAGTGTGTACCAGAGAATGAGGCCTACTGAAGCGCCGTACAGCACCAGGCCCAGGACAGGAAACCGCTCGGCGGGCCCTGACAACCACAACAGCGGCACGACCACGGGACCGAGCAGTGCGCCCACACCGAGCATGGCGGAGGTGGTCTGGTTGTATCTGTGGCCCCTGCCGGTCGCTCGCAACAGGATCCAGACCGGCAGCAGCACCAGGGCAAGGTCCGCCAGGATGCGCTCGGCCAGCCGATCACCGCCGTAGATCAGCCAAGCCTGCAATGCGCCCGCAGACAGGTAGGCGCAGGCAGCCAGCCCGAACAGGGTGACCGAGTCGGGCAGGTCGCCAGGACCGCGACGCAGCAGCGCCAGGTCCAGCCAGGTCTTTAGTAACGCCTGCACGCGACTCCCGCATAATGGGTCATGGGAAAAAATTGTAGCCAAGTCGGGGAGCCCGCGTGACGTTTCCGCCCATGATCAATGATCCGGATCGACTCCAGGAGCTCATCAGCGCCGACGGCAGGCCCTCAGGCTGGGGCATCGACACCGAATTCGTCCGCGAACGGACCTACTTTCCCCGCCTGTGCCTGATTCAGGTGGCCAGGGGCGATGCAATTTGGCTGGTGGACGCGCTTGCCTTACAGGATGCTGCGCCGCTGGCGGCGTTGCTCAGCCCAGAACACGGCCCCTGGATGATCCACGCCGCCAGGCAGGATCTCGAGGCGTTGCTACCCATCACGGGCACTCCACTGGCTCCCCTGTTCGATACCCAGGTCGGTGCGTCCCTCCTTGGGTTCCCGGCGCAAGTCGGCTATGGAGACCTGGTCCGTCAACTTCTTGGCATCGACTTGCCCAAGGGACAGGCCCGCACCGATTGGGCGGCGCGGCCGCTGAAACCGGAGCAACTATCCTACGCAGCCGACGACGTGCGCTACCTGGGAGCCCTGGTGGATGTATTGGGTGAGCGACTGGATCGCTCGGGTCGAGTCAGCTGGCTGCAGGAAGACTGCGCACAACTGACCGACCCGGCCCTCTATCGGATCGATCCCGCTGAAGCCTGGCGGCGCTTCAAGGGCGCTGAGCAATTGCCGCCGCTCGAGCAAGCCGTTCTACGCACCCTGGCCAGCTGGCGCGAGCAAATGGCGGTAGACAGAAACCGACCGCGAGGCTGGATCCTCGCCGACGACGCCGTTCGCGAACTCGCTCGGTGTCGGCCCGGCAATATCGGGGAGCTGCAGCAACTGGCGAGCCTGCCGCCTGCCGTGATCCGCCACTCAGGTGACGCCTTGCTGGACTGCATCGCCCGCGGACTCAGCTCGGTTGCCGACTGCCCGACGCCCATCCCCCTGGAGCGGCTGACCCCTGAACAGCAGGGCCACCTCGGCCGACTCCAGCAGGCATGTCGGGATCTGGCAGCAGAACTGGAGCTTGCGCCGGAAGTCCTGGCAACGCGCAAGGACCTGACGGCGCTGGTACGCGGAGCTCAGGTCTCTGACATATTCCGGGGCTGGCGGGCCGGGATCCTCGGCGAATGTCTGGAGGCGATCCCCTAGCGAGCGAGCTTGCTCACCGCCTTGCGGGCGGTCTTGACGGCTTTCCTGACGACCTTCTTACGGGCCTTGCCTGCCTTGCGAACAACCTTGGTAGCCTTGCGGCGGGCCCGCTGCAACGGCGTGGGCTTGACCCGGCTGCGTACCGCCGCGGCCGCCTTCTTGACCACTTTCTTCACTGCCTTCTTGACCGCTTTCTTGACGGCCCTGGACGCAGCCTTCCCCGGGGAACTCCCGCGGCCCAGCGCTTGCTCCAGTCGCATCTCCACCACGTCGAGCTCCCCCTCGGCATCGACCTGACGCAACAAGCCCCGCTTGCGATAGTAGGCGACCAGGGGTCGCGTCTGCGCCGCGTAGACCTCCAGCCTGCGGCCGATGGTTTGCTCGTTGTCGTCCGGGCGCTGGTACAGATCGTGGGCCTGGCCACCCTTGCAGCCACCCTTGGGAGGCGGATTGGTAAAGACGTTGAATACCTGCGCACACCGGCGACAGGTGCGGCGCCCGGCGAGGCGCTGAAACAGCACCTTGTCCCGGACCTTCATCAAGACGACCGCGTCCAGGGGTTGGCCGAGCTCCTCCAGCAGCGTGCCTAACGCGTCCGCCTGCGCCACGTTGCGGGGAAAACCATCCAGGATGAACCCCTTGCGGGCATCCCGGCGGGCCAGTCGCTGACGGATCATGCCCAGCACAATCGAATCGTCCACCAGCTTGCCGGCGTCCATGGCCGCCTTGGCGGCCTTGCCGAGCGCCGTCCCCTTGGCCACCGCCTCCCTCAGCAGGTCTCCGGTAGACACCTGAGGAATGCCGTAGTGGCGCATCATGAGTTGCGACTGGGTCCCCTTGCCGGATCCCGGCGCGCCCAACAAAACCAGCCTCAATGCCTCGCCCTCCGATTACGGCACAACGCAATGCTGCATGGGGCGGGGCCCAGCGTCAAACCCGGAGTCGTCCTCGGTCTGCCGCGGCCCCCTCCCATCGGCTATCCTTCGCCTGAGTTTCAGGGAAGCCCGGAGTGGTCTGACATGCCTGCAAGCCGTCGAGCCAAGAGCAAGCCCAACGCCTTTTACGCGCAGTCTGGCGGGGTGACTTCGGTCATCAATGCCTCGGCAGCGGGAGTCATCGAGGCCTGCCGTAAGCATCGTGGACGGATCGGCAGGCTCTATGCCGGACGAGACGGGATCGTCGGCGCGCTCACCGAGGACCTGGTCGACACCAGCAAGGAGTCCGCTGCTGCGATCCGGGCCCTGCGCCATACCCCCTCTGGTGCCTTTGGCTCCGCTCGCTACAAGCTCAAGGACCTGGAGAAGGACCGGGCCAAATACGAGCGCCTGATCGAGGTTTTTCAAGCCCACGACATTCGTTATTTTTTCTACAACGGCGGTAATGACTCCATGGACACCGCCCAGAAAGTCGCCGAAATGGGGGCTAAACTGGGTTACCCAGTCACCTGCATCGGCGTTCCCAAGACGGTCGATAACGACCTGCCGGTCACGGATTGCTGCCCCGGCTTTGGGTCGGTGGCCAAGTATGTCGCCGTATCCACCCGTGAAGCAGGAATGGACGTTGCCTCGATGGCTCGCACCTCGACCAAGGTCTTCATCCTGGAGGTGATGGGCCGGCATGCCGGGTGGATCGCCGCCGCGGGTGGACTGGCCAGTCGTCGTACTGGAGAAGCCCCACACCTGATCCTGTTCCCGGAAATCGCCTTTGACCGCGAGGCGTTCCTGGCGCGGGTCAAGGAGTCGGTCCAGCGACATGGTCACTGCGTGGTGGTGGCGTCTGAGGGAACGCGCACCGCAGAGGGGCGTTTCCTGGCCGACATGGGCACCCGGGACGCCTTCGGCCACGTGCAGCTGGGCGGCGTGGCACCGACGCTCGCAACCATGATCAAGGAAGCCCATGGTTATAAGTACCATTGGGCCCTGGCCGACTACCTGCAGCGCGCGGCCCGCCACATTGCGTCCCGCGTCGATGTGGAACAGGCCTATGCCGTGGGCAAGGCTGCCGTTGAACTGGCGCTGGCCGGCAAGAATGCGGTCATGCCTGTGATCGTGCGCAAGTCATCCAAACCCTATCGCTGGACTGTGGGTTCCACGGCCATCGCCAGGGTGGCCAATCAGGAAAAGATGGTGCCGAGGCACTACATCACGGCGGATGGCTTCGGGATCACCGCAGCAGCCAGAAGGTACCTCGAACCGCTGATCGCCGGCGAAGCCTACCCGCCCTATCGCGACGGCCTGCCGGATTACGTCAGGCTGCGCCTCGCCCGGGTCCGCCGGAAGCTCAAATCGGAGTTCGTGGTATAGTTTCGGGCTGTACGGAGGCCCCAGAGAGGGTCGACGAGACACATCGTTCTGGGTAACAAGAAACCCTCGGAGGGTCATTCATGATCGGTACCAACGAGGCGCTCTGGCTCGCGGTCATCGCCGGCTTAGTCGCCATTTTCTACGGCATCCTTTCCTCCCGCTGGATCACGGCGCAACCGGCAGGCAATGCCCGGATGCAGGAGATCGCGGCGGCGATCCAGCAGGGTGCGGCGGCTTACCTCAATCGCCAGTACACCACCATCGGCATCGTCGGCGCCGTGCTGTTCGTGTTGCTCGGATTTGCGCTGGACTGGTACACCGCCATCGGCTTTGCCCTGGGCGCGGTCCTGTCGGGCGCCGCCGGTTATATCGGCATGAACGTCTCGGTGCGGGCCAATGTACGCACCGCCCACGCGGCCAGTGTGGGCCTGAACCCTGCCCTGCAAGTGGCCTTCCGCGGTGGCGCCATCACCGGCATGCTGGTGGTGGGCCTCGGGCTGCTCGGTGTGGCGGGCTACTACTGGTTCATGATGGAAATGACCGGCGACAACGACAAGGCGCTGCACGCGCTGGTCGGCCTGGCGTTCGGCGGATCACTGATCTCCATCTTCGCGCGTCTCGGCGGCGGCATCTTCACCAAGGGCGCCGACGTGGGCGCTGACCTGGTCGGCAAGGTGGAGGCGGGAATCCCCGAAGACGATCCGCGCAACCCGGCGGTCATCGCCGACAACGTGGGCGATAACGTGGGCGACTGCGCCGGCATGGCGGCCGACCTGTTTGAGACCTACGCGGTCACCGTGGTAGCCACCATGCTGCTGGCCGGGCTGATGATGAAGGGCCTGGGCGACGCCGCCGTGCTCTACCCGCTGGTGCTCGGCGCGGTCTCCATCGCGGCCTCCATCATCGGCACCTTTTTCGTGAAAGTGACCGAGGGCGGCAAGATCATGAACGCCCTCTATCGGGGCGTGATCGTTTCTGGCGTGATCGCGGCACTGGCCTACTATCCGGTCACCACCGCCATGATGGGCGATGCGGCCATGCCGATCTTCCTGTGCGCCCTGATCGGTCTGGCGCTGACGGCGGCCATGATCTGGATCACCGAGTACTACACCGCGACCGAGTATCACCCTGTGCGCTACGTGGCCGAGGCCTCGCAAACAGGCCACGGCACCAACGTCATCGCTGGCCTGGCCGTGTCCATGAAGTCCACGGCACTGCCGGTGCTGGCCATCTGCGCGGCGATCTGGGGCGCCTACCAGCTCGGCGAGTCCACTGGCGCCGGGCATGGCCTCTATGGCATCGCCATCGCAGCCACCGCCATGCTGTCCATGACTGGCATGATCGTGGCGCTCGACGCCTATGGCCCGATCACCGATAACGGCGGCGGCATCGCCGAGATGGCGGGGCTGCCGAGCGAAGTGCGCAAGGTCACCGACGCACTGGACGCGGTAGGCAACACCACCAAGGCCGTCACCAAGGGCTACGCGATCGGCTCGGCGGGCCTCGCGGCCCTGGTGCTGTTCGCGGACTACACGCACAACCTCGAAATCGCCGGCAAGCTCGAGGAGTTCAGCCTGTCCGATCCGGCCGTGATCATCGGCCTGTTCATCGGCGGCCTGGTGCCCTACCTGTTCGGCGCCATGGCCATGGAGGCGGTGGGCCGGGCGGCCAGCTCGGTGGTGATCGAGGTGCGTCGGCAGTTCCGCGAGATCAAGGGCATCATGGAGGGCACGGCCAAGCCGGATTACTCTCGCGCCGTCGACATGCTGACCCGGGCTGCGATCAAGGAAATGATCGTGCCGTCGCTGCTGCCGATCCTGGTACCGGTGATCGTCGGCTTCGGCATGAACTTCCTGCTCGGCCCCGGAGCCGGCATCCGCGCCCTGGGCGGCGTGCTGATCGGCACCATCGTCACCGGCCTGTTCGTGGCCATCTCGATGTGTACGGGTGGCGGCGCCTGGGACAATGCGAAGAAGTACATCGAGGAGGGCCACTACGGTGGCAAGGGCTCCGAGACGCACAAGGCGGCGGTGACCGGCGACACCGTGGGCGATCCGTACAAGGACACCGCCGGCCCGGCCATCAATCCGCTGATCAAGATCATCAACATCGTGGCGCTGCTGCTGGTGCCACTGCTGTAATGATCGCGCTGCAGCGGGGGCCCAGACCCGCTCAGCAGACTGAACGACCAAGGCCCCGGCAACGGGGCCTTGTTTTTTGGTACGCCGCACAGGCGTTTGGCCGCCGCTACTGCCCAGCGTAATCCTTCACGGCAACGAGAATGGCCGCCAGCATTTCCCGCTCCTCAGCGCTGATCTCGGGTCGCCAGATCTCGAACAGCAGGACTACGCGCTCCTTGTCGCTGTTATTCCAGGCCTCGTGCTCGATACTGTCGTCGAAGATCAGCATCTGCCCTTCCACCCACGGACGTGTCTCGTTACCGACCCGTAGTGCACCGCAGTCCGTTGGCACGATCAACGGCAGGTGACAAATCAGGCGGATGTTCAACAGGCCGGTATGTGGCGGGATCCGGGTCCCGGGGGCGAGCTTGGAAAACAGCGCCATCGGCGCCTGTTTGGCAATATGGGGCATGGGAGCGAGGTCGAGCGCCGCCAGGGTGTCCGGAAACAGCGGCACGTTGTCAGGAACCAGCCGACCATGCTCCCACAGGTACAAGGCACTCCAGTCGCTATTGTCAGCCAGGCCCTGATCGTCGCGGCCAATGGTCGAATCGCCAGACTTCACATAGGGTGAAAAACGCGCGGGCTCCTGCATGACCCGCAGCAATTCGACCCTGATCCGCCCCGTCGCCGCCTCAACCTGTGCGACCCAGTCGAACTGTTCCCGCTCGTAGAACTGTTGTTGCGGGAGGCTCGGGTAATAAAACATGCGCGGCTGCTGGTAGTAAATCTGCTTGGTGCCAAAGGCCAGTTCCAGCGACTCCCGGAACCGCGGATGGCTATCCGCCGGATGGATGCCCTGCGAGCGCAGCCGGTCCAGGATAAAGTCACGGTACTTCCGGTCCTGCTCCGCACACGCTGCGCGAGCCCGGTCAATCCCGGAACGCAGGTCCTCCGGAAGCCCGGGAGCGCTGCCAGCCAGCTGCAGGGCATGCCGGTAATGCTCGAAGGCTGAGCGGGCGCGCCCCTGCCGAGCCAACAGGTCCGCCTTCAACAGCACCGCCCGCAGGTTGCGCGGCTCCAATTTGAGGGACCGGTCCAGCGCCGACAGCGCCGACGCCTCGTCTCCCAGGCGGGTGCAGGCCAGGGCAAGCCCCAGCCAATGCATGGTATCGCCCTGGGTCAGGGCAATGACCCGCTCGAATCCAGCCTTCGCCTGCCTGGCGTCACCCGCCTGTAGGGACTGGAATGCCGCCTGCGTCAGGCGCTGGACATCGTTGCCTAGGGCTGTCAACGGCTTAGTGGCTCACATCCTGGAACGGAGACCCAAATATGGAGCAAGGCAGAGGGCGTGACAATATTTCAGCAGACCCTCTGTTTGACAAACCATGATATTTTATACTTAAAATATTATTGCGTCCCAATAAGGTGCAGTTCGGGGGCAATCAGTGAGCGAGTCCGGTTCTGTCCCGATGTTCAACGCCAACAGGCTGAAGCTGGGCACGTTCTCTGCCAATTGCTCGGGCGGCATGGCCGTCACCAAGGTCGACACGCGCTGGAACAACAACTGGGACAACAACCTTAACCTGGTGAAGCAGTGCGATGAGGCCGGGATTGAGTTCATGCTGCCCATTGCCAGGTGGATCGGTTACGGCGGTGACACCGACTTTCACGGTAATGTCCTGGAGACCGTGACCTGGGCAGCCGGTCTTGCCGCGAATTCCCGCCACATCCAGGTTTTTGCGACGGTACACACCGCCTTCAACCATCCCATCGTGGTGGCGAAGCAGCTGGCAACGATCGACCAGCTATCCAACGGGCGAATAGGCCTCAATGTCGTTGCCGGATGGAACAAGCCTGAATACGATGCCTTCGGCGTTGAACTGCCGGGCGATCACGGCGACCGCTACGCCATGGCCCAGGAATGGTTCGACTACGTACAGAAGTTATGGCGCGAGGATCGACCCTTCGATTGGGAAGGTAGTTTCTATCGAGGCAAGGGTGTGTACAGCCTGCCGCACCCCGTCCAGTCTCACGTGCCGATCATCAACGCGGCGGCCTCACAGGAAGGGCGTGCCTTTGCCATGCGCAACGCCGACTTCCTGTTCACCCCGATCATGGATTTCGAGCACGCGAAGGCGACCGTAGCCGACATTCACGGCCGGGCAGCCAGCGTGAACCGGACCGTCAAGGTGCTCACCTTCTGCACCGTGGTGTGCAGGCCGACCCAGAGGGAAGCGGACGATTTCCTCCAATGGTATGCAAGCGACAACGCCGACTGGGACGCGGTGGACAACCTGATGCGCCTGCAGGGGATGCACGCGCAGTCCTTTTCCAAGGAGGCGTTGGCCACATTTCGGGATCGCTTCGCGTCCGGACACGGCGGACTGCCGCTGGTAGGGACGCCGGACCATGTCGCCGACCAACTGGAAAAACTCAGCGACACTGGCATCGCTGGAACCACCCTGGCCTTCCTGGACTATGCCGCGGAGTTCCCCTACTTCCGGCAGGAAGTCCTGCCGCGACTGGAAGCTCGCGGACTCAGGAAACCAGTCGCGTGACATCGAACTTCTGTTTTCCGGATGAGAGCCGACGCTCTATTAACCTTATTCATTCCAAAACGGGGAGAATCCTAATGAACAGTCAAGTGCGTTCCAAAGTCCTGGCGGCCTCGGTTGCGCTTGTTCTCGGTGCGCCTGCCTCTGCACAGAATGTCCTCGAGGAAGTGGTCGTGATCGCGCAAAAGCGCGAACAGAACCTGCAGGAAGTGCCCATCGCCATCAACGCCTTCACCGGCGAACAGATGGATGTCCTCGGGGTCTCGGAGAGCTTTGACCTGGCGACCTTCTCGCCAGGTGTGCACATCTCCGGCAACCTCGCTGGCCAAAACACCCAGTTCTCGATTCGCGGCGTCACCCAGAACGACTTCAACGACATCATCGAGGCACCCAACGCGGTATACCTGGATGAGGGTTATATTGCGGTGGCGCAAGCGCAGACTTTTGCCGTCTTCGACATCGAACGGGTGGAAATCCTCAAGGGCCCCCAAGGAACGCTGTTCGGACGCAATGCGACGGGCGGGTTGGTGCATTTCATCTCCACTGCACCCTCCTTCTCCGGCACCGAAGGATATGTAGACGTTGAGCTGGGACAGTTCGACTCTCCCAACAACGCCGGACGCTACGTCGTCGAGGGAGCCCTGGGTGGCCCCCTCTCCGAAACAGTCGCTGGCCGTGTTGCCTTTCGCTACAGCAAACAGGATCCGTACCTGAAGAACCTGTACACCAACGCCGACCAGCTACCGTTCCTGGGGGATCCGGGACCCGGCGCGGGTGCAGACCTTGGCGATGATGACTCGATCGGCGCACGCGTGCGCCTTGCCTTCCAGCCTAATGAAGACCTGAGCATGGATCTCAGCTTTAACTACTCGAAGAGCGAGGTTGCAACCGGCCCGTACCAGAGCAAGTCGACCATCGGCATCGTCCAGCTGGTGGATGGGAACCCCGAGCTGATCAATGTGATCAATACTCCGCGTGGAGAGACCCGTCTGAGCATCCTGGTCGACGAAAACGGCAACGACACCGGGCTCGATGCCGGGGCCGACATCGAGGATGGCGACTCGTTCCAGCCCGGGGGTGGTGGCGGACTGCCAGGTCGGCTTGCCCCGGGAGCCGACTTTTTCGGTTACCTCGACCCCGACGGTGACGACTTCACCTTCTCGGGCGACTTTGCCTTCGCCGATCAGGGCCGGACGGAAAACACCGGCGTGAATTTCCGACTGGTGTACGACTTCTCGGATGCCCTGACGCTGACCTCGATCACCGACTTCAAGAGCTATGAAAAGTTGCTGTTCATCGACGTCGACTCAGCGCCCGTCAACCAGCTGGCCAATTACGCCGGCGTGGACGCCACCAGCATCACCCAGGAGTTCAGGCTGAACGGCGAGTCGGACCGCATGCGCTGGGTAGCAGGCCTGTATTACCTGAACATCGACTCCGATTCGGACAACGGACTCAAGGGGCCGCAGGGTTCCTTCGCCGACGTGTTCGGGGGCGTGCCAATCGATGTCGGCACGGTAGCCTCGCTGGAGACCCAGTCCTACAGCCTGTTCGGGCAGCTGGAATATGACCTTACGGACCAGCTCACCCTGATCGCTGGCCTGCGCGGCATGAAGGAGGAAAAGGACTTTGGACTCGTCCTTGGCGTAGCGCCGTCGGAGTCCTCGTTCGTCGTCAACACCAGCCCCTGCTTCAGGGGCGACCTGTCCCAGTGTTTCGTGGGCGTTGCTTATGAAGACGACACCTCCAAGAACTATTGGGCCGGCAAGTTGCAGCTTTCCTACGACGTAAGCGATGACCTGATGCTGTTTGCGGGCATCAACCGCGGGGTGAAGGCCGGCAGCTACAACGCGCCCCTGTTGGGTGCCTATTTCGGCTCCGGCGGGAACGCAGGCCTGCCTTATGACGAGGAAGTCCTGACCTCCTATGAGGGCGGCTTCAAGGCCACCCTGGGCGACGGGTCGACGCGTATCAACGGCTCGGTGTTCTATTACGACTATGCCGACTACCAGGCCTTCCTGTTCGTGGGCGTCGGCGGCGTAGTGATCAACCGTGATGCAGACAACTACGGTGCCGAAATCGAGATCCAGAGTTCTCCGGCTCCGGGCCTCGACGTGGTGCTGAACGCGTCCTACTTTGATGCAACGGTCAAGGACGTATCGCTGCGCAATGGCTCGCCGCTGCCGCCGCGCGACGTCAATCCCACCTATGCGCCGGAGTTCCAGGCGACCGGGTTGGTTCGCTATGCCTTCGACGCCTTCGGTGGCGAGGTCGCCCTGCAGGCGGACGTGAGCTACTCGGACGAGTACTTCTACAACCTGAGGAACTTTGACGCGGACAAGTTCGACGCCTACACGATTGCCAACGCCCAGGTCAGCTATCGAACCGGCGATTGGCTGGCAACCCTCGCCCTGCGTAACCTCACTGATGAGCGACCTGGGGTCCAGGGGTTTGACCTGGCCACGCTCTGCGGCTGTAACGAGGTCGCCTACAAGGCTCCCCGTTACTATTCGCTGAGCCTGCGCAAGGAGTTCTGAGCGAAGTTCCTTGCAACAGGATTGTCTATTTAACCCGCGGTTCTGCCGCGGGTTTTTTTATCTGGCGTCGGCGGGCCACTGCGCCTGGAACTCGCGGTGCACGGCAAGCGCCTCGTCGGTTTGAGCCCCTCCAGACAGCAGTTGCGCTTCGCGATAACCGCTGGCCAGGCTGTCCACCTCGACCCGCCGGCCGTCCACCCTGAACCGGATCCGCCATGCCCCGACCGCCAGGCGGAAACCCACAGCTTCCCGACGAATGCGTCGATAAGGGCGGGGAAAGGGATCGCTCGACAGGAGCGAGCAGATTCGTTCCCCGAGCCTGTCGGGAGATCTCGCCTCGATCCACTCCAGTTGCTCGCGGACCAAAACCGACAGGACAACCTCATAGGTCTCGAGGGGGTCAACCGGCGAACCGTTGTCAGTATGCTGCAGCCATTCAACAGTGGAGTCCGGGTGGGCATCGGTGTAGGCCACGTATGGCTTGATGTCGAGTACCGGCGT
>JAURLT010000147.1 GCA_030831085.1 Gammaproteobacteria bacterium | reverse complement strand
AGGCGCTCAACGTCATCACGGCCACGGCCAAGCGTCAGCTGGCGGTGTAACGAACATGGCAAGGAGGGTACATCACTACAAGCGCAGCAGTCGGCAGGAGACGCCGGAGCTGGACATGACGACCTTCATGAACCTGATGGTTGTCCTGGTGCCCTTCCTGCTGATCACCGCCGTGTTCTCGCGCATCACCATCGTGGAACTGGACCTGCCGAGTTCGCAGAGCAGTGCGGCGGACGCGCCCGACTTCCGGGTCGAGGTGGTAGTCCGTGAAGCCGGGCTTGAGATCATGGACGGACACCAGGTCATCGCAGCCATCCCGAACGTCGGGGAGGGCTACGACCTCGAGGCCCTGTCCGGGTACCTGGTGGCGATCAAGGAGCAGTATCCGGACAAGCGTGATGCCTCCGTGCTGCTGGAGCCCGAGATCGCCTACGACCACCTGATCAACGTGATGGACACCGTCCGCACGGTCAGGACCGTCGGGGAAGCCGGCCAGGTGGAACGCGCCGAGCTGTTTGCCGCCATCTCCGTAGGGGACGCACCATGAAAAACACCCGTCGCATGGACCGGATGGCGCGCAATCGCCGCTCGATCCCCAAGCTGAACCTGACCTCGCTGATGGACGTGTTCACCATCCTGGTGTTCTTCCTGCTGGTCAACTCGGCAACCACCGAGGTGCTGACCCAGCCGAAGCAGATCACCCTGCCTGATTCCGACGTGGAGTCGAAGCCACGCGAGACGGTGGTGATTTTCATCGGCACCGAGGACGTGGTGGTGCAGGGCGTGAGCGTGGCCAGGGTGGCCGACATTGCGGCCACTGAGGGCGAGTATGTTGCGCCCATCAGTCAGCGTCTGGCGGAACTGGCAGATGGCCTCATCGGGCTCAGCACGGAGACGGTGGCGGAAAGCCAGGAAGTGACGGTGCTGGCCGACAAGGAAGTACCGTTTAACGTCATCAAGAAAGTCATGGCAACCTGCACGGAAGAGGGCTACACGAAGGTGTCACTCGCCGTGGTCCAGAAAGCGGCCCAGGTCGCCTCCTGAAGAGGGAAGGAAACGTGGAAGAATTCAGGCAGCAAGAACAGGACATCCGGGAGCGCGCGGCGACCGTTCGCCAGGCGCTGCAGGAGCTCGAGACCGGCCTGCACGCGGTCGACGGCAAGCTGGCCGAACTGGCCCCGGCCCGCGAGCAGCATGCGCTCCTCGGTGCCGCCTGCTCCTCCCTCGACCGGCTGGAAGAGCTCGACGCCGCGGCGCTGTTCTGGGACGGCGCTGTTGCGCCGGCACAGGTCGCAAGCCTGCTGGGTGCGGCGCGCCAGCGCGCCAGCGCCTTTAATGTCCAGATCGACGAGCTGGATGCCGAGCGCCGCTCGCTGACCGAGGCGATGGCCGAGCACGAGGAATCCCTCGAGTTCCTGGGCGAGGAACTCTTCCAGCTCCGCGAGCAGGAAGAGCGAGCCAAGCTGGAGTGGATCGAGGAGCGCGAGGTCAGCGAGGTTCCGGCCCGCGTCGTCCCCATGCCCTGGTACCGGGGGGGTGAGGACGACCGTCGGCTGCGGAAGTCGCTGGTCACTGCCTTGGCTGCCAGCCTGCTGTGTGCCGCAGTGCTGCCGCTGATCGACCTGCCGTTGCCGGAGCCCTTCCAACCGGAGGATGTGCCGGAGCGCCTCGTCCAGCTGGTACGCAAGGAATTGCCGAAGCCGCCACCGATGGTGGCAGAAACGACCCCGGAAGAGATCAAGCGCCGCGAGCGGCCGCAGGAAGTGCCGCCGGTGCCGGAGCCGGAGGCCGTCATGGCCGAGGCCACGCCTGATCCGGTCACCGACGCGCCTGCTACGGCCAAGCCGGGACCGGCTCAGAAGCAGGTGGAGAAGGCCGGTATCCTGGCCTTCAGGGATCGCTTCGCGGGACTGGCGAGCGACGACCCGACGCCGAAACTCGCCAAGGGTGCGCGCTTCCGTGGCGCGGCCGAGTCGGCCTCGGAGCCGGCTGCGCGGGCCCTGCTGACCAGCCATTCGGCTGGCTCCAGCGGTGGCATCAACCTTGCCTCGCTCAGCCGCAATGTGGGCGGTGGTGGCGACGGTGGCGTCGGCGGCGGTGGCGGCATGCAGGGTGTGGCCATCGGCCGTGCCACCAGTGCGATCGCGGCGGCCGGTGGCGGCGGCGGCGGTGCGGCTGGGCGTTCCAGCGGGGGTGCGGGCCTGTCACGGACCGACGAGGAAATCCAGATCGTGTTTGACCGCTACAAGGCCTCGTTCTACCGGCTCTACAGCCGCGAACTGCGCAAGGACCCGACGCTCAGGGGCCAGATGGTGCTGCGGCTGACCATCGAGCCGGATGGCAGCGTGTCGATGTGTGAGCTTTATGACTCGGAAATGGATGCCCCCGTGCTGGCCGGCCAGGTGGTCGACCGGGTGCGCGGCATCGACTTCGGAGCCAAGGATGGGGTCCAGGCCCTGACCATCGTCTACCCGATCGACTTCCTGCCCGCAGCGTGACGGCGATCACTGTCCCGCGCGGGCCGTGTTTGACATAATTGGAGGCAAGCAAGCACCAGGAACAGCTTGAAGCGATTTTGACAAAGGCAAAGTCACCGAAAGGTGGCGACGCAAAGTCACCGGTCTAAGGGGCCTCCGGGCCCTAAGACAGCGGGACCGCCGGAATCCAGCCCAAGGATGGCAGGTTGCCACGGTCCCCCGGTCAGCGTCTTGCAGGCGGGTGAGAGAAACGATGGCAGCGAGAGGACAGGACATGGCAGGGAGGGGAGCAGGGCAAGGCCGACACTGGCTGCACCTCGTGGCCCTGCTGCTGTTGTGGGCAGCCGCGGTGCCCGCCCAGGCCGTCAACTGCTCGGATCCTCCGTACTTCGGGGTAATCGACGGCAACGTCTTTCCGACCCCCCCTTCACAGATCCAGGTCGACCAGAACTGCCGGGTCAGCAACTACCCGGCTTCCAATCCGCTGACTACCAATTTCAGCTTCCTGACCCAGCCGGGCCAAACCGATCAGCGCTGGCTCATCATCTTCAATAATGTCTACCACACCGGCCAGATGTCCTGTAACTCCGTTGCGAACCACAAGATCTGGTTCGTCAACGGGTCTTCCAGCACCATCCAGGAAAAGTGCCAGAACCTGCTGATCCCGGTCGAGAAGATCGACAAGCAGAATCCTCCGGGCAACAACACCGCCACCCACGGGGTGCCGTTTACCTACAGCCTCACCCTGCCCGTGCTCTACGACCCGGGCACCGGCACGGTGCTCAACGAGTTCGGCTCCGGCAACGAGCTGTATGGAGTTGTCCTGCGTGACAACCTGAACGAGACCGGCGCCGACCTGGCCTACGTGAGCCACGTCGCCTACTGGAAGGACAACGGCGAAGCCGTACCGCACACCTTTGCGAATGACGACGGGCTGCTGACTTTCGATAACTTTCCCATCATTCCGCCCGACCGCCAGGTGGTGATCGAGCTGACGGTAGTGCTCGAGGACACGGCGGCGAACGTGCCCGGCCGGCTCTTTGTCAACACCGCCAAGTGGGATTTCGGCCGGCTGGTCGAGGGCGTCTTCTACGAGCCCCTGCCCGGCGAATGGGGCATCAGCGAGCCCATGACCATCGTGGCGCCGGTGCTGGAGATGGCCAAATCTGGCCCGGACACGCTGAACTATGCCGAGTGGGGCAGCTTCACCCTGGACGTGCGCAACTCCGGCGGTGGCGATGCCTGGAACACGGTGCTGCGCGACCGGTTGCCGGATACGCCCAGCGGCGGTACCTGCCAGCGTGCGCCGGAGGTGCTCTCCGTACAGGTGTTGGCGGCCGATGGCGTCACGCCCGTACCTGGCAAGCCCGCGCTGCAGGAGGGCACCGACTACACGCTCGACTGGGCGGGCGCGCCGTCCTGCCAGCTGGAACTCGGCCTGATCAGTCCCGCCGGTGTCATTGGCCCCGGCGAGCGCCTGGTCGTCAGCTACCGCACCCAGATCGATACCGACACCCAGGACGGCGCTTCGCTCACCAACGTAGCCGGCGCCGTGGAGTGGTCCAACGGTGCACCCGGCAACCAGAACCGAAGCGTCTACACCCGCAGTCTGACGGATGGCACGCCAGGCGTCGTCGACCATGAGGATGCCCACACCGTCAGCGTGGCGCTGGAGGGCAACTTCTTCGACAAGACGGTGGCCAACCTCAGCTCGGGCGACGACCCGGCGACCACGGCGGCCCCTGGCGATCGTTTGCGCTACACGCTGCGCATCCAGACCACCCGCGATCCGCTGGTGGACGCGCAGGTCATCGACGAACTGGATGCCCTGAACGGCTCGGCCTCTTTCGTGCCGGGCAGCCTGCAGCTGCTCAGCTGGCCGGCCGGCTCGGATCCTGGCAACACCAGCGCGGTGGGCGGCACGCGCGGTACGGGGCTGATCGACATCCGTAACCTCGACGTGGCCGCCTTCAGCGAGGCCGTCATCCAGTTCGAGATCACCTTGGCCGCGGCGCTCAACGAGGGCACCGTGGTGGCCAACCAGTCGGCCCTGCGCGATGCAGGCGGTGCCTTGCTGCTGCCCAGCGACGATCCCTTCGTCAACGGTTCGGCCAGCCCGTTGGTCGCCGGCGACGAGGATCCTACCCGGGTGCTCATCGAGCTGCCGGATCCGTCCCCGCTGGTGAAGGCCAACACCCAGGACACCGCTTCCATTGGCGAGGTGTTCAGCTACCGGCTGACCGTCCCTGCCGAACCCTTCCGCTTTCCGCTCTACGACCTGCGCATCACCGATGACCTGGCGGCCTCGGCAGCCGATCTCCAGTTCGTCAGCGTCACCCGGATTTCCGGCTCGCAGCCCTGGACGCCGGTCAACAGCGGTTCCGCGACCAGCCTCATCATCGGCGACGCCACAACCGGCATCGACATCCCCGCCGGTGAGCAGGTGGTCCTCGAGATCGCGGTGCGGGTCACCAACGACCCGGCCAACGTGCTCGGCCTGCAGTTCACCAACACCGCCGACTACACCTACAACTGGATCAATGCCAACGAGTCCAGCCGTCGCGCCGGCGGACCGGGCACCACCGCACCTATGACCCTGGTCGGTCCGGACGCACTGGTTGTCACCAAGAACGGTCCGCCGGCCCTCAACGTCGCAGAAAGCGCAACCTTCACTGTAGACGTTTCCAATCCCTCCACCGGTACGGCCTGGGGCGTGGTGGTCTCGGATCTGCTGCCCGACGCCGCTGAGGGAGGCATGTGCGAGGCCGCACCCACGGGCTGGACTGCCCGGGTTTTCGAGGCCGACGGCACCACTGCGGTTTCGGCGCCGCTGGTCGAGGGCAGCGATTTCGCGGTCAGCTTCGCCGGGGCCCCGGACTGCCGCGCCGAGGTGCGCTTCCTGACCGCCGCCGGGGCGGTGGGGCCCGGCCAGCGCCTGATCCTCGGTTACGAGGCCCGGCCCGATGCCGACAGCCTGCGCAACGCGCAGCTCACCAACGTCGCGGGCGCTGTCGAGTGGCTGAGCGCCGACCCGGCCGCAGCCGCCGGTGAGGCCGTTACCTACACCCGCGTGCTGACCGACGGCACGCTGGGTACGGCCGATCACGAGGATGCCCACACCGTGCTGGTCGGCCGGCCGGTGCTGCGCTTCGAGAAGACGGTCAGCAACCTCAGTTCCGGTGCCAGCCCGGCGAATGCTGCGACGCCAGGTGACGCCCTGCGTTACCGGCTCGAGGTCGAGAACCTCGACACCGTCGAGGTGCCGGCCTTCAGCCTGATCGATGAACTGGATGCCCTGAACGCGTCGCCCGCCTTTCTGGCCGGTTCGCTGAGCGTAGTCACCCTGCCCGCGGGCGCTGACGCCTCGGCAACGGATACGACGGGCGGTGCGCGCGGCACCGGGCTCCTCAACGTCAGCGGCTTGTCGCTGGCGGCCGGCGAGACGGTGGTCATCGAGTTCGAGGCCACCCTCGTCGGGGTCATAGCCAACGGTTCGCTGGTGGCGAACCAGTCTGCGCTCCGTGTCAATGACGTCACGGTGGCCTTGAGCGACGATCCCAACGTGAATGGACCTGCGGATCCCGACCTGCAGGGCGACGAGGATCCCACGGTGCTGACCATCAACTCGGCACCCAGTTTCCAGGTGCTGAAGACCTCGACTGACCGCTCGGGCGATCCCAACCTGCTGCTGGCCGGCGAGACCCTGCGCTACACCCTCTCGGTGCGCAACCTCGGCACCGATGATGCCCGCGACGTGCGCCTGAGCGACCAGGTCCCGGTGAACACCCGCTACCTGTCCGGCAGCACTACCCTGAACGGCACGCCGCTGGCCGACCTCAACGACCGTTCGCCGCTGGTCGATGGCCTGCTGATCAACGCCCCCGGCTCACCGGCTGGCACCCTGTTGGCCGACCCGTCCGGCACTTCAGGAGACGTCGCCGTCATCACCTTCGACGTGGTGGTCGACGAGACGGCGGTCGATGGCACCGTGATCTCCAACCAGGGCTTCGTCTCCGCGCCGGCAGGCGGAGTGAACCGCCAGCCCTCCGACGATCCCGACACACCCATCGTCGACGACCCGACGCGCGACATTGTGGGTGCGCTGCCGTTGTTGTTTGCCGACAAGCGGGTGGAGTTGCTCGATGACCTTGGCTCACCGGGTGTCATCGACCCGGACGACACGCTGCGCTACACGATCACCGTCTTCAATACTGGTTCGGTGGACGCCACGGGTGCCAGCCTGACGGATGCAGTGCCCGCGAACACGACCTATCTCGCCAACACCACCACCCTGAACGGTGCTGGTGCTGGCCAGCCCGATAGCGGCGTTTTCCCGCTCGCGAACGGTCTCCAGCTGACTTCGCCGGGGGCCGCAGCCGGCACGCTGACAGCGGGTGAGTCGGCCGTGGTGACCTTCGTGCTGCAGGTAAACGCCGGCACCCCGGCCGGCACGCTGATCAGCAACCAGGCGGTGGTGGGCACCAACGAGCGTCCGGACCTGCTGACCGACGGCGACGGCGATCCGGCCACCGGGCCCGAGCCGACCGTGGTGGTGGTAGGCGACGCCCAGCGCCTGGCCATCACCAAGGACGTCCTGGTGGTGGGCGGCGGCGCTGCGCTGCCGGGGGCCACGCTCGAGTACAGCGTGCGGGTCACCAACATCGGCACCGTGCCGGCGACCAACGTGGTGCTGAGTGACGATTTCGCACAGGCCTCGCCCGGGACCCTGAACTACGTGGCCGGCAGTGCCACGCTCGATGGTTCTACGGCAGGGGTGAGCCTGGCCGGCACCACCCTGACTGCACCCTACACGGCCAACGGTGGCAGCCTCGCGCCCGGGGCCGAGACCACGCTGCGCTTCCGCGCCGTGCTGCAGTCGGGCCTGGCCACCGGTACCACGGTGACCAACACGGGCGTGGTGGCGTGGAACACCCCGGAGCAGTCCGCGCAGGCGAGCGTATCGCTGCAGGTCGGCGGCCAGCCCGGTGTGGGCAGTCTCGGCGGCAATGCCTGGCATGATTCGAACTTTGACGACCTCCGTGGGGTCGCCGAGCGGGCACTCGAAGGCTGGACGGTCGAACTCCTGCAGGGCGACCGGCTGCTGTACTCGGGCCTGACCGACACGAACGGCGCCTACCAGGTGACGGGCCTCGAGCCTAACGAGGCGACGGGTGCTACCCCCTACCAGATCCGCTTCCGCGCGCCGGGCGCCGGGGCGCGCACGGCAGCGCTCGGCGTGCCGACCTCGCCCTTCACCAATCGCCCGCACCAGATCCTCGACATCGTGGTCCCCGATGGAGGCCACCTCGTCGACCTCAACCTGCCCATCGACCCGAACGGCGTGGTCTATGACTCCGTGACCCGCGCGCCTGTCGGCGGTGTGACCGTGACGCTACGCGATGCGGTCAGCGGTGCGCAGCTGCCCGAGGCCTGCTTCGACGACGCCGCCCAGCAGGGACAGGTGACCCCGCGTGACGGCTACTACAAGTTCGACCTGAACTTCACTGACCCGGCCTGTGCCAGCGGTGCGGGTTACCTGATTGCCTATGAGGCGGTCGGCAGCGCCTATCTCCCGGGCTACTCCGACAACATCCCGCCCACCTCCGGCCCGGCGACGCTCGCTTTCGACGTGCCGTCCTGCCCGGGTGGACCGGAGGATGCCGTGCCGGCGACCGCGAGCTACTGCGAGGCGCAGGTCTCCGAGTTCGCACCCGACGTAGACGTTCCCGCGCGCAGCGCTGGCACCACCTACCACGTGCACCTGCGCCTGTCGGATGTGCAGGTGCCGGGCTCCAGTCAGCTGTTCAACAACCACCTGCCCCTGGACCCCGACCTCAGCGGCGTGGTGGCCATCACCAAGACCACGCCGTCGCTCAACGTGATCCGCGGGCAGCTGGTGCCGTATACCATCACGGTCAGCAGTTCAGCCGCCTTCGCCCTGACTGGCCTGCGAATCGTCGACCGTTTCCCGGCCGGCTTCGCCTACATCGAGGGCTCGGCGCGCATCGACGGCGTGCCGGCCGAGCCGGTGCTCAACGGGCTCGAGCTCAGCTGGAGCAACGTGAGCGTGCCGGCCTCTGCCACCATAACCCTGCGTATGCTGCTGGCCGTGGGCGCCGGCGTGTCCGAGGGCGAGTACACCAACCGGGTGTTCGTCGAGAACGAACTGACCGGCGTGGACCTGACCGGCGAGGCCAGCGCCACGGTGCGGGTGGTGCCGGATCCGACCTTCGATTGCACCGACATCCTCGGCAAGGTCTACGACGATCGCAACCGCAATGGCATGCAGGATGCGGGCGAGGAAGGCATCGGTGGGGTGCGGCTGGTCACTGCGCGTGGCCTGGCGGCCACCACCGACGCCCACGGTCGCTACCACATCACTTGCGCAGTAGTGCCCAACGAGACCCGCGGCAGCAACTTCATCCTGAAGCTCGATGATCGCAGCCTGCCCAGCGGCTTCCGGCTGGTAGGCGATGCCACCCAGGTGAAGCGGGCCACCCGCGGCAAGGCGCTCAAGTTCAACTTCGGCGCCTCGGTGCACCGGGTGGTGTCCATCGACCTGGCCGATCCGGTCTTCGTCCCCGGCACCACCGACCTGCGCATCCAGTGGCAGCCGCGCCTGCCCATGCTGATCGAGGAACTGAAGAAGGCCCCGGCGATCCTGCGCCTGACCTACCTGGCGGACGTCGAGGACGAAGCGCTGGTCGAGCGGCGCATGCAGGTGCTCAAGGACACCATCGAGGAGACCTGGGAGGCGCTCGACTGCTGCTATGGACTGACCATCGAGCCTGAGGTCTTCTGGCGCCTGGGTGGCCCGGTCAACCGACCGGAGGTGCGGCCATGATCGTCGAAGCCGCCTTCCTGGCCTGGCTGTGGCCCTCGCTGCCCAAGCTGCCGAAGCCCCCGGCGGTGGAAACCGAGGTCATTGGTCACCCGGCCGAGCGGCATATGCCTGACGGCGAGCCGCTGCAGGAATGGGCGCTGGACCCGGCGCTGCTGAGCGAGCAGCGTGGCGATCGGCTGGAGATCCAGCAGGTCGAGGGCGAGGAGGTCGAGACCGTCAAGCTGCGCGACGTCATTCCGGCCATCCGCTTCGCCTCAGGCGTGGCGCAGATCCCCCCGGATTACGTGGAGCGCCTGGCCCGCGTGCTGGACGACCTGCGCGATCGCCAGAACGTTCGCCTCTACTTCAGCGGCCATGCCGACTCCCAGCCGCTGTCCGACGCCCTGGCCCGGGTCTTCGGTGACAACACCGGTCTGTCGCGCGAGCGTGCCGGCGAGGTGGCGGAGTACTTCAAGAACGCCCTCGGCCTGCCGCCGGAGGCGATCGTCTATGAATGGGCCGGCGACAGCCGCCCGGTGGCCACCAACGCCACCGACGAGGGCCGGTCCCTCAACCGGCGCGTCGAGGTGGAGGTGTGGTACGACGAGCCGCGCAGCGTGTTGCGCGAGCGCGAAGTGGTGGTCGCGGACGACATCCGCCGCGTCAAGGTCTGTCGCATGGAGACCCTGTGCAAGCTGCGCTACCAGGAGGGTCACGCCAAGCGGGCGCGCCTGCGCAACGTGGTCACGCCGCTTGCCTACGTCGACGAGCAGACCGCACCCACGGCTGAGTTCATCCAGCAGGTGCAGTGGGCCATAGAGAATGTCGGCAGCCGTCAGAACGTGGTGGTGCGCTTTATCGGCCACACCGACGACGTGCCGCTGGCCGGTCGTGACGAGCGCATCTATGGCGATCACCTGGCGCTGTCCAAGGCCCGGGCGCGGCGCGTGGCACTGGCGGTGCAGGAATCGCTCGGCCTCGCGCCGGCCATGGTCGAGAGTGACGGCAAGGGCAGCAGCCAGCCGCTTGCTTCCAACGCCACCGCTGACGGTCGCGCTGCGAATCGCCGCGTCGAGGTCGAGATCTGGTACGACGACCCGCTGCAGCAGCTGCCGGACGAACCGCAGCTGTGCCCCGGCGACGGCAATCCCGAGATGGTCACGCGTGTCTACAACCCGCCCTGGGGCGCCATCGCCTCGCTCAAGCTGGAAGAAGGCCGCCCTCTGATCCCGGCGGGCTACGCCGCCACCCTGAAGCGGGCGCTGGGCGATGTCGCCGAGCGGGCCAATCCGCGCCTCCGGGTGCTGGGCTACACACTGAATGAGCGCCTCGACCGGCGCACAGCGGCAGTCTATGGCGACGACGTGGGACTGTCCGCGGCGCGCGCCCGCCGCACCATGGAGACCCTCACCCGCGATCCGCTGCTCACCGATGCGGCCGCCGAATACGAGGGCCGGGGTTACGTGCAGGCGGACGACGTGGTGGCGGAGGGCTTCGTGCAGGGAGACGAGTCTTTCGTCCGCGTGCAGGTGGTCTACGACGAGCCGGCCCAGCTCGACGATCTCGAGGGCATCGACGTCATCCGCATCACCCGTGAGCTCGAGCCCAGGAATCCCTTTGCGCTGAACCTGATGCGCATCACGGTGGATGGGAAGCCGGTCGACGACCCGAACCGCAGCTCGGCCGACATCCAGCGCTGCACCGACGTAGCCTTCGACGATGCGGACATCCGCTTCAGCTTTGACGCAGGGCGCGCGCAGCCGCGCCTGGCGGTGGCGGCCCAGCCGGCCTCCGCCGCCCTCGATGAGGACGTCAGGTTCCGCATGTACTCGAACTACGGCGCCTTCATCGGGCGCGCCGAAGTGCGGATCTTCGATCGCGAGCAGTCGCTGGAGGACGTGCCGCTGGCGGTGGTTGCCCTTGACCAGGCTGGCAACGGTAGCTGGCAGCCCGGCATCGAGAAGCTGGACGCCCCTACCCGTGAACTGAAGTTCGTGCTGCGCGCCTACGACGCCCGTGGCAAGTTCGACCAGACCCGCCCCCAGCCCTTGTGGCTGCACAGTGGATCTCGCCCCGCCGCGGATGCGCCGGTCGAGCCCAGCGCCCTGCTTGCGGCCTACGGCGAGAGCGAACTGGCCCGCCAGGATATTGCCCTCGGCGATGGCACCGTCAGCGTACGCGGCAGCGGCGTGCCGGCCGGCTACGGGGTGTGGGTGGCAGGACGCGAGGTGCCGGTGGATGCCGAGGGCCGCTTCGTGGCCGAGGAAATCCTGCCGGAGGGTGCGCACACCGTCGAGGTGGCCGTGCTCGACAACAAGGGCAACGGGCAGTTGTACCTGCGCGACTTCAAGTTCGAGCGACGCGACTGGTTCTACGTGGGCATCGCGGACGTCACCTTCTCCGAGACCACCAGCAATGGGCCGGTCGATCTGTTGCAGGGCGAGAATGCGCCCACACCGCTCGACTCCAACATGGACGGCCGCTTCGCTTTCTTCCTGGACGGCGAGTTCAGGAACGAGTGGACACTGACGGCCAGCGCCGATACCCGCGAGGGCCCGCTGGATGAGTTGTTCAGCAACTTCCTGGACAAATCACCCGAGTCGCTGTTCCGCCGGATCGACCCCGACAACCACTACCCGACTTTCGGCGACGACGGCGTGGTCGAGGAAATGGCCCCGACGCTGGGCAAGCTCTACATGAAGCTGAGCCGTGACGACAACTACGCCCTGTGGGGCAACTTCAAGGCCAGCTACATGGCCAACGAGCTGGCCCAGGTCGACCGCGGCCTGTACGGCGTGACTGGGCACTATCAGTCGGATACCGATACCTCCTTCGGCGAGCAGCGAATGGTGGCCGATGTCTTCGCAGCCGAGCCGGGCACGCT
>JAURLT010000146.1 GCA_030831085.1 Gammaproteobacteria bacterium | reverse complement strand
CCTCATCCCGGCACCGCTCCGCCGCTGTCAGCAGGTCCCGCCCGAACTGCAGGTCCATGGAATTTCCGGCCTGGGGCCGATTGAGCGTCACGCGGGCAATCGACCCGCCGATCTCGAAACTGACTGCCGGTGCCTCACTCATGAACGCTTTTCCTTACTGTCGCGGAGTTCCCGCAGTTTATCTTCGAGGTAGTCGAGGACCTTTTCATCGCGTCCACCCTGGCGATTCATCAGGTTGCTGATGGCCATGCCCTCGATCACGTAGCGGCTGAGGTCGAGCGCGACGTCAAAAGTGGCATCGTCCACCTGCCATTCGGTAAACACCTCGCGAGCGGTGCGATGCCACTCCCGGTCGAAGGCCTCCTGGGCCGGCTGGAGGATGTCAGCAAGCTCCCGATCGGTACGCGCGGCCACGACCAGTTCGAAAAAGGCCACGAACATCGGGTGGCGAACGTCGCGCCAGTAGGCCTCGAGGTTCGAGCGTACCCGATCCTCGCCCGCGCCCGCCCTGGGCACCGCCCGCCTCACGGCCCGCAGACGCTTGCCATGCAGGTAATCCACCGCTGCCTTCACGATGTCGATCTTGGAGGGAAAGTGGTGCAGCATCGCGCCGCGGGACAGCCCGGCTCGCTCGGCGATAGCCGTGGTGGTGGTATTGGAGTACCCCAGGTCGACGAAACATTTGATGGCCGATTCGATGATCAACTTGCGGGTGGCGGCACTCTTCTGGGCCTGCCAGCCGGAGACTACAGGGTCGCGTTCTTCAGCCGTTTCCGTGCTTTTGGTCATTTCAGGATAGTGCGGAGGCAGCCGGAAAAAGTCAAAGCTGATTGAAACCGGCAGCGCTGCTTGCTAACTTGAGCGCCTGTCAATTCAAAGGCGCTCGGCGCCCCAGGGGATCATTATGGGTCGAGTCAGTGGCAAGGTGGCGATCGTGACCGGGGGCTCGCAGGGCCTTGGCAAGGCCGACTGCGAAGCGTTGGCCAGGGAAGGCGCCAAGGTGGTCCTGACCGACATCAAGGACGCCCAGGGCGAGGCAGTGGTAGCCGCACTCAACGCCGCCCACCCCGGCTGCGCGATGTACCTGCACCAGGACGTGCGCGACGAGGCGCGCTGGCTGGAGGTCGTTGAAAAGACCGTGGCTCATTTCGGGCGGCTGGACATTCTGGTCAACAACGCCGGGCTGGTCATTCCGGAAACGCCCGAGGCCACCAGCCTGGAAAATTTCCGGCTTCACAACGCGGTGATGAGTGAGGGCGTGTTCCTGGGCTGCAAGGCGGCCATTCCGGCCATGGCCCGCACCGGAGGCGGGTCCATCATCAACGTATCGTCGATCGCCTCGCATCTGGGCTATCCGATCTACTTCTCCTACACCGCCGCCAAGGGCGCGGTGCGGGCCATGACCAAGGCGCTGGCGGTTTGGTGCCAGATGCAGAAGTACAACATTCGGGTGAACAGCATCCATCCTGGCGCCACTGACACGCCCATGGTACAGGACAACATGAAGCAGCTCGGGATTCCGATTGAGTCGGTCAAGGAATCAGGCCCAGGGCTAGGCCAGCCCGAGGACGTGGCCAACGTGGTGCTGTTCCTGGCCTCGGACGAGTCCGTCTACCTCAACGGCGCGGAACTGGTGCTGGATAACGCGCTGTCTATCCAGTAGGCGGGGCCAGCCGCCCCGGTCATTCGTCCGGGGCGATTTCCAGCCGCAGACCGTCGAGGCTGTCCTCGAACTGCACCTGACAGGACAGGCGCGAGCGCCCCTCCTCGTAGCCGGTCAGCTCCTGCAGCAGCTCCTTTTCGTCAGGCTGGGGAGCCGGCAGGCGCGTCATCCAGGCCGGGTCGATATAGACGTGGCAGGTCGCGCAGGAACACATGCCGCCACAGATCGCGGCCACGCCCCAGTCCACCTCACGCAGGGTCTCCATGATGCTCACCCCGGCGCGGCCCTCAATGCCATGCTCCTCGCCGTCCCGATCCACGACCTTCATGCCTGCCATCTGTGAGATGCTCCTTGTAGTCGACGCGTGCGGATGGTGGGGCAGCGATCCAGAGTACGCAACCCCCGGTTCGGCCATTTTACCCCGCTCTAAAAAAACAGTCATGACTGTTTGTTGATGGCTCCGGGTTTTCCTATAATCTGCCCATACCTAAAACCAATCAGGAGACACACCATGGATCTCGGGCTGCGCGGCAAGAAGGCCGTGGTGACGGGCGCGACCAAGGGCATCGGACGGGCGATCGTTGACCTGCTGGCTGCAGAGGGCTGCGACGTCGCCCTGTGCGCCAGGAGCGAGGACGAGGTGGAGGAAGCAGTCCGTGCCATCAAGGCCCGCGGCGTCGAGGTCGTCGGCGGCAGCGTCAACGTCCGGGATGCCGAGGCCTACAAGGCCTGGCTCGAGCAGGCCGTCGAGCAGCTCGGGGGCTGCGACATCTTCATCCCGAACGTCAGCGCCGGTGGCGGCATGGACTCGGAAAAGAACTGGTGGAAGAACTTCGAGATCGACGTACTGCACACGGTTCGCGGCTGCGAGACCCTGATGCCGCACCTGGAGAAGTCCGGCGACGGCAGCATCGTCGTCATCAGCTCCACTAACGCCCTTGAAACCTTCTATGTCCCCATGGCCTATAACGCCATGAAGGCGGCCCTGATCACCTATGCCAAGCAGCTGTCACAGTTCGTGGGGCGCAAGAATGTGCGCGTCAACAGCGTCTGCCCGGGTCCTATCTACTTCGAGGGCGGCGCCTGGGAGATGATCAAGGCGACCAACGCCAAGATGTATGACGCCACGCTCAAGGCCATGCCCAACGGACGCTTCGGGGGCCCAGAGGAAATCGCGCGCGTGGTGGCCTTCCTGGCCAGTCCGGCGGCCTCCATCATCACCGGTGCCAACGTGGTGGCCGACAATGGCTTCACCAAGCGGGTCCAGTACTGAGGCATGCTCGCCCCTCGCGTCAACGCCGTGCTGGTGGTCGGTGGTAAGTACCATGACATGGACTTTGCCCGTCTGGAACTGCTTAAACTGCTGGCCGAACATCCCCAGGTCAGGACCACGGTCCTGCCCGACTATGCCGATGGCGACGCGCTGACCGCGGCGGACATGCTGGTGACCTACACCGTGGACCGGGTACCCGATGAGCCGACGTCCGCGCGCCTGCGCGACTGGGTCGCGGGCGGCAAACGCTGGTTCGCGCTGCACGGGACCAACTCGATCCTGAAGTGGTCCAAGGCGGACAAGGCCTGGGCCGCCCCGCGTACCTCGCCCACCTTCATGGAGACCCTGGGTAGCCAGTTTCTCGCCCATCCACCGATTGCTCCATACCAGGTGGAGGTCACCGCACCGGAACATCCCCTGGTGACGGGGATCGAGCCCTTCGAGGCGGATGACGAACTCTATCTGTCGGCCCTGCATCCCCCTTTTAAGACACTGCTACACACCCGCTGGAGTGGTCAGGCGGAGTTGTTCGTGGATCGTGACTGGAGCAGCGACGAGCCACGGCCCGTGATGTACCTGAAACCGGTGGGCGAAGGTGAGGTGCTGTACCTGACCCTCGGGCATGCCCGCGGTCACTACGACATGCAGCCGCTGATGCCGGAATACCCGGAAGTTGAGCGAGGCAGCTGGAAGACGCCAGCCTTTTATGAGTTGCTGCGGCGCGGCCTGTCGTGGGCCGGCCGGTTGGGAGAACACTGACATGGCAACAGACGACAATCGGCTGGCCGAATTGCTGGAGCGATCACGCGCCCCCGCCTTCAAGCCGGTGCGGCGCGTGCCCGCCGAGGAAAGCCCGGAGACTCCGAGCGCCAAGGCACCGGACCCGGAACTCGGCCACGACCTGATCCCCAAGGAACGCTACACCAGCACCGAGTTCATGCAGCTGGAATGGGAGCGTATGTGGAGCAAGGTCTGGCTGCTGGGCGGGATGGAGGCCGACATTTCCGAACCGGGCGACTACATTTCCACCGAGATTGGCCGCGAGTCCATCCTGATCGTGCGCCAGCGTGACGGTGGCGTACGCGCGTTCTACAACGTCTGCCACCATCGCGGTAACCGACTGCGCCCGGCGGGGGTTTCCAGTGCCGATTCCTTCAAGTGCCAGTACCACCACTGGGAATACGACCTGGACGGGAGTTTCCTGCGCATCCCTGACCTGGACACCTTTCCGCAGGGTGCCCCGCCCTGCCGCGGCCTCACCGAACTCCCTTGCGACACCTGGGGATCATTCGTCTGGTTCAGCCTGGACCCTAATGCCGGCCCGCTGCGCGAGTTCCTCGATCCCATGCCCCAGCACCTGGATCCCTACAACTTCGACAAGATGGCGCTGACCCGCGACATTACCGTCGAGTGGGACTGCAACTGGAAGGCCTCGGTCGACGCCTTCAACGAAAGCTATCACGTGCAGGGCATCCACCCCCAGTTGCTCTACTACCTTCACGACCTCGATATTCAGATCGACTGCTACGAGCGACACAACCGTTACCTGATCCCGTTCGGCACGGTCAGCCCAAGGGTGCGCAAGCCGCCCAGCATTCCCGACCCGATCAAGGTGATCATGAAGGCCGCTGGCATGGACCCGGCCGACTACGACGAGCCACTGGCCAACATCCGTCGCGACGTGCAGAAGCACAAGCGCAAGCACGGCGCCAGCCAGGGTCGGGATTACTCCAGGCTCAATGACGACCAGCTGACCGACGACTACCACTACCTGATCTTTCCGAACATCACGGTGAACGTGCACGCCGACGACCTGATGCTGTTCAGGCAGCGGCCCCATCCGAGCGATCCAAACAAGATGTTCTACGACATCTGGACCTTCGAACTGGTCCCGGATGGCGAAGAGCGCCCGCGCCGCCCCCGCCACCAGCATTTCCGGCACGGCGACAAGTCGATCGGGCTGGTCCTCGACCAGGACGCCCAGAACCTGCCCAGCGTCCAGGCGGGCATGAACTCGGCAGCTTTCAAGGGCCTGTGGGTCGGCAAACAGGAGTTGCGCATCCGGCACTTTCACAAGGTGCTGGACGATTACATCCAGGGCCCAGCGGGCAAACAGTAAACGCCGGCGTGCCGGCAGGGAGTCTGAAGTGTCATTGAGTCGAGAGGGCCTGCTGCAGGCCTACCGTCGGATGAAAACCATCCGCGAATTCGAGGAGCGGCTGCACCTGGAGATCCAGACCGGCGAAATCCCTGGCTTTACCCACCTGTACTCGGGCCAGGAAGCCGTGGCCGTGGGGGTCTGTGAACATCTCGACGATGAGGACTGGATCGCGAGTACCCACCGTGGTCACGGTCACTGCATCGCCAAGGGCTGCGACGTGCCGGGCATGATGCTGGAGATCTACGGCCGTCGTGACGGGCTCTGCAAGGGCAAGGGCGGCTCCATGCACATCGCCGACATGGACAAGGGCATGCTCGGCGCCAACGCCATCGTCGGTGGCGGGCCGCCGATCGCGGTCGGCGCGGCGATTGCCTGCCGCAATCAGGGACGGGGCAAGGTGGCCGTGGCCTTCGGCGGCGACGGCAGCTGCAACCAGGGTACGGTCTTCGAGGCCTTGAATATGGCGGTCGTGCTCAAGGCACCCGCCATCTTCGTCTTCGAGGACAATGGCTATTCGGAGCATACGGGCGCCTCCTATTCCGTGGGCTCGGGTGACATCGCGGGGCGCTGCCGCGGCTTCGGCATGCCGGCAGAGGTCTGTGACGGCGCCGACTTTTTCGCCGTCTACGAGGCCGTTGGCCGGGCCGTGGCCCGCGCGCGCGCAGGAGCAGGCCCAAGTGCGATTGAAGCCAAGATCACCCGCTTCTTCGGCCATTTCGAGGGCGACCCACAGCTCTACCGCGCCAAGGATGAGGTAGCACGGCTCAGGGAATCCATGGATTGCCTGCGCAAGTTTCGCGACCGGGCCACCGCAGACGGCACTCTGACCGCGGCCGAACTCGATGCCGTGGACTCCGAGGTGCTGCAGTTGATCGACAACTCGGTGGCGGCGGCCCGCGCCGCCACACCGCCGGGCGCGGAAGACCTGCTCAGCGACGTCTACGTCTCCTACCAGTAACGGATATTCCATGCGACAAATTTCAATGCGTGACGCCATCAACGAGGCACTCCACCTCGAGATGGCGCGTGACGAACGGGTCATCGTCCTCGGCGAGGACGTCTCGGGCGGCGCTGGCGGCACCTCCGGTCAGCGCGAGGCAGCCGGCGGCGTGTTCGGGGTCACCAAGGGCCTGCTGCCCAAGTTCGGCGACCACCGAGTGATCGACACGCCGATTTCCGAGTCGGCCATCGTCGGGGCGGCCAACGGCGCGGCTCTCGCAGGGCTGCGTCCGATCGCCGAGTTGATGTTCGCTGACTTCCTTGGCGTCTGCTTCGACCAGGTCATCAATCAGGCCGCGAAGTTCCGCTACATGTTCGGCGGCAAGACCGCCTGCCCCATCGTCATCCGAACCGCCACCGGTGCCGGCATGAACATGGGCGCACAGCACTCACAATCGATGTACGCGCTGGTGACCTCGGTACCAGGCCTCAAGGTAGTCGTGCCCTCCAACGCCCACGATGCCAAGGGCCTGCTGCTGACCGCCATCCGCGACGACGATCCGGTGATTTTCTTCGAGCACAAGGCCCTGTATCCGCGCAAGGGACCGGTGCCCGAGGGTGACTACACCATCCCCTTCGGCGAGGCCAACCTGGTTCGCGAAGGGGAGCATGCCACGGTGGTCGCCATCGGCCGCATGGTCAGCTTTGCCGAGAAGGCACTCGACGCGCTGGCAGCAGATGGCATCACCTGCGACCTGAT
>JAURLT010000145.1 GCA_030831085.1 Gammaproteobacteria bacterium | reverse complement strand
GCCGAGATCGGTCCGAACAGGCGCTTGGCCTCGCCGCCCCGGAAAATGTCCGCCATGAAGCTCCAGAACACGGACACCACGAACATGTTGAAGACGGACAGCCAGACATAGAACGCGGCGGCAGCGGCACGGGAGCCTGGATCGGCATGGAACAGCGCCACGAACAACAGCATGTTGGAGGCGAAGAACAGATAGGTGATCGGCAGCAGCAGACGCTTGCGCACGCGGGCGACCAGGGTCCCGAACAGGGGCGTGATCGCGAGCATCACCAGAAAGGTGTATGTGAACAACTCCGGCAACCGACCGAGGCCTGCCGTAGCCGCCATGGCGTCGCGCAGTGGGCGTAGCAGGTAGTAGCAGCACAGCAGCAGGAAGAAGTAGGCGAAGGCCAGGGCCACTGCCCTCTCCTCACCCTGCCTGGTACTGATCAACCGGTTGAGGAAGTTCAAGCGAGGATCACCGGGTAAGCGGGCTCCCGCCCTGTTCAGTCTGCGCCGACCTGCCGATCGATCAGGATGGATAACCTGTCCGAAGACGACGGATCATACGCGACCTCCCCGAAAAGATCGCCGGGACTGGCCACCGGTTGCCCGGAACTGCTGATGCGCGCGACGACCCTAAGCGCACCCACGCCGGTCAGTGAGGTCCCGGGCAGCATGGCATCCCGGTCGGTCAGCACGATCTCCACTGGCAACTCGCTGGCCAGGCGTCGCTGCACGGCCAACGGCGGGCCCCGCTCGCCCTTGCGGGCCAGCACGAACAGCATGGCATCAGGCGTCACCCTGCCCGCCAGCGCGGGAGCCAGTTCCACCAGAACCCTGATCCCGCCTGACAGTTCGCCAGACGGCTCGGCAGGACCGAGCATGGCGTCAATTTCTGCGATGCGCTCATCCAGAAAGGCCATTACTTCAGGTTCGCCGCCCATTTGTCGCAGCGTCTGCCACCGCGCCCGGGCCTGCACAAAGTTTTGTTTACGCCAGGCCGTGACACCGCCGTACCACAAGGCCCGCGGGTCATCCGGCAGGACCTGCAGCGCTTGTTCGAACAACCGTCCGGCCTCGCCCTCGAACTGGCTGGCGTCCTGGCGCACGAGCGCCTCGCCGTAACCGACCATGGCCTCGGGGTCCTCGCCGTTGGACAACTGCAGCGCCCGCGCAAACGCCTCCCCAGCTCCGGCAAAGTTGCCGGTCACGGCCCGGGTGCGACCCAATAACTTCCATCCGTCGAGGTCGTCTGGCGACTCGCCGAGCCGCTGCTCGAGTTGGGCGACCAGCGCCTCCAGACTGGGCGCCTCATCGACTGCGACCGGCGCCGCGGGTGCGTCCCAGTCCCAGTCGCTGGAGGCCAGGTACAGTGCGCCACCAGCCGCAGGGAGCAGTAGCAACAGGGACAGCCCCAGCCAGGAGCGAGTGACACCCTCACTTTCCCGTCGCCCAAGCAGCGGCAAGCTGACCGCGAGCGCAGCACCCACGGCCAGCAGCAAGGCTAAGACAACGAACACCGTCACGGCTCCACCTCGCCCCGCAGCTCAGGCGGTTCGTTCTCGAGACTCCGGGCACGGCGACGAATCACCAGCACGGCAGCCAGAATACCGATAACGACCAGCAGGCCGGGCGCCGCCCACAGCAACCAGGTGCGCGGCGCCAGAGGTGGCTCGTAGAGCACGAAATCGCCATAGCGGGCCGTCATGAAAGCGCGAATGTCGGCGTCGTCGCGCCCTTCGGCCATCATCTCCCTGACCTCGCGCCGCAAGTCCTGCGCCAGCGTCGCGTTGGAGTCGGCAATGCTCTGGTTCTGGCAGACCAGGCAGCGCAACTCGCGATTCAATGCCTCGTAGCGGGCCTGCATGGCTGGATCTTCGAAGGCCGCTTCCGAGTCGATCGCCATGGCGTCGCCGCCCGCAATCGACAGTAACAGCCACACGGCGAGCCACAGGCCGCGTGAGATCATTTCAGCTCCCCTGCCCTGCCAGCCGCGGCAGGAAGTCCACCCGCCAGGCCTCGAGGGTCAAGGGCCCGATGTGCTTCCACAACACGCGACCGTCGGCGCCCACCAGGAAGGTCTCCGGCGCGCCATAGACGCCCCAGTCGATGGCCACCCGTCCCTCCAGGTCCGCACCGACTGCGCTGTAGGGGTTGCCGAGCTCTGCCAGCCAACGCAAGGCGAGTTCCCGCTGGTCCTTCCAGTTGATGCCAAGGATCGGCAGATCGCTGTCACGAGCAATGTCCAGCAGCACCTCGTGCTCTTCCCTGCAACCGGCACACCAGGTGCCCCAGACGTTGACCAGGTAGGGGCTGCCCGTCCAGTCGCGGTTGCTCACCTGCCTCGAGGAGTCAGCCAGATCGGGCAGGGCGAACTGGGGCGCAGGCGCGCCGATCAGCGGCGAGGGAATCCGCGATGGATCGAGGAACAGGCCTTGCACCAGGAATGCGGCCAACAGGATGAACGCGATCCCCGGCAGGACGAACAGCAGCTTGCGCATCATGCGGGCTGGCCCTCTTCCTGGCGGAGCTGGACGCGATAGCGCCGGTCCGCAGTGGCAAGGAGGCCGCCCAGCGCCATCAGGAGCGCCCCCAGCCACACATAGCGAATCAGGGGCTTGTACTGCAGCCGCATGCTCCACTTACCGGCCCCGAGGTCCTCGCCCAGTGCGACGAACAGGTCGCGTCTGGGCGAGACATGAATGCCGGCTTCGGTCATGGGGTTACCGCCCGAGGCATACAACCGCTTCTGGCTGGTCAGCACGGTCACCGGCTGCCCCTCACGGGTGACGGTGAAACTGCCCTCGACGGCCGCGTAGTTCGGACCCTGGACCTCGCGGGTCCCGTCGAAGCGGAAGGCATAGCCCATCAGGGTGGCTGACTCACCGGGCGCCAGGCTCAGGTCGCGCTCGATGCGATAGGACTCGACGCCAGTGACGCCCAGGGTGAACAAGCCGACTCCGAAGTGTGCCAGCGTCATGCCCCAGAAGCCGGCTGGCAGACTTCGCCAGCGATCCCGGCGCTGCCAGGGCGCCACCAGGCTGGAGCCCATGAGCCATAGCGCCACGCCAAACCCTGCGAACGCGGCCAGGCTGAAGTGATCGTAGCCGGCGAGGATCAATCCCACGGCAGCCAGCAGGGCTAACGGCAGCAGCATGAGCAGCGGTCGCTTTGCGGTTCCAAGCCTCGAGTACTTCCAGGCTGCGTGCATGCCGAAGACCATCAACAGCAGCAGGGGCACCATCGGCACCAGGAAGGCGATCCCGAAATACGGCGGACCCACCGAGATCTTGCCGAGTCCCAAGGCATCCATGAACAGGGGGTACAACGTTCCCACCAGGATCAAGCCGGCGGCAGCGACCAGCAGCGCATTGTTGAAGAGCAGGAAGGCTTCCCTTGACGTGGGCGCGAAGCCACCAGGCGCCTGCAACGCGGGAGCTCGCCAGGCATACAGCGTGAGCGCGCCCCCGATCACCGCAACGAGGAACCCGAGAATGAACAGTCCACGCGAGGGATCGGTGGCGAACGCGTGCACCGACACCAGCACCCCCGAGCGCACCAGGAAGGTGCCGAGCAGGCTGAGGGAAAAGGCACTGACGGCCAGCAGCAGCGTCCAGCTGCGGAACAGGCCCCGCTTCTCCGTGACCGCCAGTGAATGCACCAGCGCGGTGGCCATCAGCCAGGGCATGAAGGAAGCGTTTTCGACCGGATCCCAGAACCAGTAGCCACCCCAACCCAGTTCGTAATACGCCCACCAGCTGCCGAGGGTAATCCCCACCGTCAGACACAGCCAGGCCACCAAAGTCCACGGCCGCGCCCAGCGCGCCCAATCGACCTCCTGGCGGCCCTCAAGGAGCGTGGCGCAGGCGAAGGCAAAGGGCACCGCCAGGCCGACGTACCCGAGGTAGAGCGTGGGCGGATGCACGGCCAGGGCGAAGTCCTGCAGCAGCGGATTGAGGTCCCGGCCTTCTGGAGCGGCCGGCATCAGGCGGTCGAAGGGGTTGGAGGTGGACAGCAGGAACAGGATGAAGCCGACGCTGACCAGCCCGAGGATGCCCAGCACGCGACTCCTGAACGGCAGCGGCATCTGACGAGAGAAAAAGACGATGGCCGCCGACCAGGACGCAAGGATCAGCGCCCACAGCAGCAGCGAGCCCTCATGCCCGCCCCAGGCCGCAGCGATGCGATAGAACAGCGGCAGCAGCGAATTGGACGTGTTCGCTACGTAGGCGACAGAGAAATCGAACCGGACGAAGGACCAGACCAGTGCCGCGAAACTCAGCAGGAGCAACCACCACTGGCCAGCGACGGAGGTCTCGGCAGCCCGCATCCAGGCGACCCTGCCCCGCGCTGCACCGAGCAGGCCGAACCACGACTGACCGAGCGCCAGCAGCAACGCCAACACCAGGGCAAAGTGCCCAAGCTCGGGGATCATGCGCCCCCTGCCTCGACCTGCTTGATCAGTGGCGGCATGCGGAGCGACTCGGCGACTTCCGGCGGCATGTAATTCTCGTCATGCTTGGCCAGGACCTCTTCCGCCACGAACAGGCCATCGGCGCCCAGCTTGCCGCGCACGATCACACCCTGGCCCTCACGGAACAGGTCAGGCAGGAGGCCGGCGTAGCTGACCTCAATGGCCTCGACGTTGTCGGTGATCCTGAAACGAACCTCCAGGTTACCCGGCTCACGGGTCACGCTGCCCGGCTCCACCAAGCCTCCCAGCCGGAAACTGCGCTCACCCGCGATCGGCTGCTCGAGCACCTGGGTGGGGCTCTGGAAATACATCAGGTTGTCCTGGAAGGCCTGCAGGGCCAGGGTGGCCGCCAGCCCGACGCCTCCCACGATGCCCACAACCATCCAGATGCGTTTCTGACGTGGGGTCATCGTCCGGACTCCTCCTGCATGAGACGCCTGCGAGCTTCCTCGAGAGCCCGCTCATGCGACCGCCGGGCCGCCCAGACGTTCAAGGCCAGCACCGCAAACACCAGGGCATAGGCGGGCCAGACGTAGGCCGCATAGCCACCCATCGCCAGGAACTCCGCGATATTCATTTGACCAGCACCTCGCGCAACCAGGCCGCCGAACGTTCGCGACGGACGACCTCCCCGCGCAGTCTCACGAAGAGCACCGCACCGTAAAAGAGTGCGAAACCCGCCAGCATGCACAGCGCCGGCCACTTCATGGCAATGGGCATGGCCCCGGGTGTCAGCAGGGTGGAGCCCTGATGGATGCTGTTCCACCAGACAACGGAATAATGAATGACCGGCAGGTTGACGATGCCGATCACCGCCAGCACCGCAGACGCCCGGTCCGCGCGCTGGAGGTCGTCGAACGAACTGCGCAGGCCCAGATAGCCGAGGTAGAGGAACAGCAGAATCAACTCGGAGGTCAGCCGCGCGTCCCAGACCCACCAGGTGCCCCACATGGGCTTGCCCCAGATCGAGCCGGTTGCCAGTGCACAGGCGGTGAACCACGCCCCGATGGGCGCCGAGGCCGCCGCCACGGCGTGGGCCAGCTTCATGCGCCAGATCAGGCCGATGGCCGCCGCGATGGCCATGGTCGCGTAGACGAACATGGACAGGATGGCGCTGGGCACGTGCACATAAAAAATTCTGAAACCCTCGCCCTGCTGGTAGTCGGGCGGGGCCAGCACCAGCCCGCCATATAGCCCGGCGGCCACCAACAACCCGGCGGCCCAGCTGAAGGCGGGGATGGTGAGGCCGGCTATCCGGTAAAAATGCGGCGGCGAGGCCAGCTTGTGAAACCAGGTCCACATGTCGCGCAGAACGCTCCTACTCCACTCCGATTCGCAAGGCCGCGGCAATCGCCAGCGGCGCCAGACTGACGCTCAAGACCAGCAAAGCCAACAGCAACAGCAGCGGACCCCGAGCGGATTCGCCCATTATGGCGAGATCGGCAGCCTGGGCGCCAAAAATCAGGGCGGGCATCACCAGCGGCAGGGTCAACACCGACACCAGCACCCCACCCCGCTTGACGCCCAGCGTCAGGGCGGCCGCCGCACCGCCAACGAAGCTGAGCACGCCGGTACCCAGCAGCAGTGACAGCATCACCACCGCCAGCGCACTCGCGGGGACCGCCAGCGAGGTAGCCACCACCGGTGACACCAGGACCAGCGGCAGGCCGCTGATGGTCCAGTGCGCCAGAACCTTGAAAATCGACAGCCAACCCAGCGGATGTCCGGATAACACCAGCTGCTCGAGGCTGCCGTCCTCATGGTCCGCCCTGAACAGGAATTCGAGGGCCAGAAGCGAAGCCAGGAGGGCCGCGACCCACAGCACGCCGGCGGCCACGCCGCGCAGCTGTGCGGCCTCGGGGCTGAGCGCCAGCGGAAACAAGGTTGCAACCATCAGCAGGAAGACCACCGGCTGGACGGCCTGTTCCCAACGCCGGAAGGCCAGCCGCAGGTCCCGGGCGTACACCGCCATCCCCACCCGCCACAAGCCGGGTCGCGCCGTCATGACAGTTCCATCCGCCGAACCTCACCCTGATCGGGAGTCACCGGCTGATGGGCGGCCACTACGGCCATACCCCCGGCCGCAAGGTGCTGAGCGAGCTGCGCCTCGACCAGCCGGATGCCGCCCGTGTCGAGGTTGGTGAAGGGCTCGTCCAGCAGCCAGAGGCTGGCGCCCGACAGCGCCACCCTGGCCAAAGCTACCCGACGCTTTTGGCCGGCCGAGAGCACACGGACTGGCAACCCAAGGCAGGCTTGAAGGCCAAAGGCCCCGAGTGTCGCGGCGACCGCGGCCGCTGGCCGACCGGCGAGAGCCGACCAGAAAGCCAGGTTCTCCAAGGGCGAAAGGTCTGCCTTGAGCGCATTGTCGTGGCCCAGAAACGCGGTGTCCGCGTGAAAAGCATCGGGATCGTGACCGACCGCCTCGCCTCGCCAGAGAACAGAGCCATCTTCTGGCCTGATCAGGCCGGCGAGAATGCGTATCAGGGTGGTCTTGCCGACTCCGTTGGGTCCGGCCAGGTGCAGGCAGTGCCCCGGGGTGACCCGCAGCGAGAGCCCGCGGATGACATGCCGATCGCCCCGCCACGCGTGCACGCTGCGGGCTTCGAGACCCGTCTGCCGACCCGAATCCTGCATGACTCGACCTACCTTGACCCCATCTGAAGTGTAGCAAACCGTTGTTAACAACCGCTGAGGCGGTGGAGTACACTGACGGCCATGATTAACCTCGTCGATGAACTCGTCCTGCTGACCGTTGAGGACGACGGGGCCGTGTCCTACACGGCGGGGCGGTCCGGATTCCTGATGAGCGTCATCGGGGCGTGCCTGGTCGAGTTGAACGAGCGGGGCAGAATCGACGCTGACCTCGAAGCGGTTCGGGTGCTGTCCAGCGAGCCCACCGGGCACCCGGCTCTGGACCTGGTGTTGAAGTCCATCGACCAGGGCCCGGCGCTCGGCATCAAGGCCTGGATCCGCCGCCTCACTCCGCAGGCCACCGACGTGGTGCGTCAGTCTTTGGCCTCACTCGCCGAGCGCGGTGTCCTGCAGGCCTCCGAGTCGCGCTTCCTATGGGTCCTGAAGACCCGCCGCTACCCGTTGCTCGACGGGTCGGAGAAAAAGGAAGCCAAGTTGCGCATCGTCTCTACCCTGCTAGGAGACGACATCCCCACCCCGCACGATTCGGTGCTCATAGG
>JAURLT010000024.1 GCA_030831085.1 Gammaproteobacteria bacterium | reverse complement strand
TGCGCAAGCCGCGACCGTCGAGACAGTGCTCCAGCGCTTCGCGAGCCAGCCGCTTGGCCGCGCGCAACGCCGAGGGCGACTCCAGCCGGTTCTCGGCGATGTCCGCCAGGTCAGTACCACACAGGCCGGCGCCAGCGTCCGACTTGCGACGGAAGCCAAGGCCAGGACGATAATCGTAAACACCCTCCGGCTCGAGTCCGCTGAAGTCAGGGGCATAGCCTAGCTCGCCCAGCAGGGCGAACTCAAAGCGCCGCAGGACGATCTCCTCCGTGGCCGACTCCGCGAGGCCACTCACCGCGAGCAGATAGGCGCCGAAAATGCCCTCGGAGGGTTCTGCCTCGGGCAGCAGCTTGAGCAGGAGTTCATTGAGGTAGAAGCCCGATAGCAGCCGCTGCGGCGGGATCACTGAGCGGAGATCGGTAGCCTCGGCGGCTGTCAGGGTTCCGCCATCGGTGCCCCCGCTCCAGGACACCAGCAGCGGGGTGAAGGGCCGCAGCACGCCGCGCAGGCCGGAACTCGGCCGCCGTGCCCCGCGGGCGAACAGCGACACCCTGCCGTGATCACGGGTCAGGAAACGGCAAATCCGGCTGGAGTCGCTGTAGTCGCTGTGGTGCAGCAGGAAAGCCGGCTGCAGGGCCACCCGGCGCGGGCCACTCATGTCGACTCGTAACCCAAGGCCCTCAGCGCCGCATCGCTGTCGGCCCAGTTCTCGCGCACCTTTACCCACAGTTCGAGATGCACACGGCGACCGAGGGACTGGTTCAACTCAAGGCGCGCTGCGCGCCCGACCGCCTTCAAGACCTGCCCACCCTTGCCGATCACGATCCGCCGCTGACCGGCTCTTTCGACCCAGATGACGGCGTGGATTTCCACGGCCGGTGGATCACTCTGCTCCTGCCAGGACTCGATCTCGACGGTCAGGCCATAGGGCAACTCCTGGTGCAGGGAGCGGGTCAGCTTCTCACGAATGACCTCGGCCGCCAGGAACCTCTCGCTGCGATCGGTAACCTGATCGACGGGATAAAGCGGTGGAGCCTTCGGCAGCAGGCCCTCGATGACCGGCGCCAGACGGTTCACGTCAGCAGGCCTCTGGGCGCTGAGCGGGACCACTGCCGCAAACGCATGGAAAGCCGCCAGTTTCTCGATCAGCGGCAGCAACTGCTCGCGGCGCTTGAGGCGATCGACCTTGTTGATGACCAGGATGCAAGGCTTGGCGGCCGTACGAACCCGCTCCAGCACGGCCTCATCCTCCGCTGTCCAGCGGGCTGCATCCACCACCCACAGGATCAGGTCGGCATCGGCCATGGAGGAACCCGCCGCCCGGTTCATGAGCCGGTTCAGGGCCCTGGGCTGGTTGGTATGCAGGCCGGGGGTATCGATGAACACGGCCTGGAAGGCCTGGTTGCTGAGGATGCCCGTAACCCGGTGCCGAGTGGTCTGGGGCTTGGGCGAGGTGATGCTCAGTTTCTGCCCGACCAGGGCGTTGAGCAGCGTTGACTTGCCCACGTTGGGGCGACCGACGATGGCCACGGTGCCCGCCCGGTACGAGTCGGCAGCGCTGTCAATCATGCCGACCCCAATTCGCGCAGCAGCGTCTCGGCTGCCTGCTGCTCCGCACGCTTGCGGCTGCTGCCAGCCGCGTCAGAGGACAGTCCGAGTTCAGGCAGTTCGCAACTCACGCGGAACGAGCGGGCATGGGGCTCGCCCATGATTTCATCGACGCGATAGAGCGGCAGGGCCAGCCCCCGTGCCTGCAGGTATTCCTGCAGGCGGGTCTTGGGATCCTTGAGGGCAGCGGCCGGCGGCAGGGCCTCGATCCTCTCACCCAGCAGGCGATCGATCACCTGCCGTGCTGCAGCCATGCCGAGTTCCAGATAGACCGCCCCCAGCAGTGCCTCCAGTGCATCGGCGAGGATTGACTGGCGGCGGAACCCACCGGACTTGAGCTCACCCTCGCCAAGTCGGACGACGTCACCGAGCCCGAGCGCCAAGGCCACGCTCCCCAGTACCTCACCACTGACCAGCGACGCCCGCAGCCGGGACAGGTCGCCCTCACTGGCCGCTGGGTGCCTTTCAAACAGCAATTCGGCCACCACGAAGGCCAGCACTGCATCCCCCAGAAACTCGAGCCGTTCGTAATTAGGCCCCGGCAAACTGCGATGGGTAAGTGCTTCCGCAAGCCTGGCGGTATCTGCCAGACGCACCCCCAGGTTCCGATCCACCCAGTCGGCCGCAACGCGCGCGTGAACGTCTCCAGCCAATATGTCGGCCTCAGCTGCTGGGGATCTCGACGACCTTGTCGACCGCGATCATGAGATAGACATTGCTCACAAATCGGACCTTGTCATCGTACTTGGCCTGAACTTTCCATACGTCACCCTCGCGCTTGATAATGACGTCCGTATGCCCGTAGCGGGACTCGTCTATGCCCTCGATGTTGAAATAGCGCGCCAGCGATGTCCTTATCATTTGTGCGTTGGTACCTTGATTGGCGGAATATTCACTCTTGACCTTATCGAGCGAAGAAGCGATTCGCATGTAGTTGAGGTACATGGGAGTCAAGCGAATACCAGCGTAGACCCAGCCGCCCACCACGACGGCGAGAACCACGAACCCCATGAACGTCATGCCCGATTGTCTGCTGCGCATAGTCATGTTCCTCATTTGATGCTTGTACCGATCCGATCCCACAGCAAGAGCGGTCCCTGACCCGGATTGAAGGAGAGCCAGATGGCCACAGCCCGCCCGATCACGTTGGCCTCCGGCACGAAACCCACCTCGGCGAAGCGACTGTCGCGGCTGTTGTTGCGATTGTCGCCCATCATGAAATAGTGCCCGGGCGGCACTCGCCATTGACCCTCGGTCGCCGGCCGCGAGGGATCGAACATCACCGAGTGCTCGCCATCATCACCCGCCTCCGCCGCCACGATGCTGAAGGGATATTCGTCTTCCTTGGGCCCCCGATACAGGCCGCCCGGACGCAGGTTCACGAACTGGCCGTTGACCATGACCCGGGTCGAGGTGACGCTGACCAGGTCACCGGGCAGGCCAACCAGACGCTTGATGAACACCACCGATGGGTCGCTCGGCTTGCGAAACACGATCACATCGCCGCGTTGCGGCTCACCGATATCCACCACCTTCCAGTTCAGCACGGGCAAGCGGAGTCCGTACTGCCACTTGCTGACGAAGATAAAGTCGCCCTGCACCAGGGTCGGCATCATGGAGTCCGACGGAATTCTGAATGGCTCGTACAGAAAGGACCTGAGAACCAGAACCAGGACAATGACTGGAAAGAAGGAGCGCGCATAGTCGACCAGGATGGGCTCACGCTTGACGCCCCTCTCCAGCCTCGGCGCGGCGAACAGCCACCGATCAAGCCCCCAAATGGCGCCGGTCAGGACGGCCAGCAGCACCAGGATCAGTGAAAAGTCGAAGATCATGCGGCCCGCCTACTTCTTGCCGACCTGGAGAACCGCGAGGAAGGCTTCCTGCGGGATTTCCACCGTGCCGAGCTGTTTCATGCGCTTCTTGCCCTCTTTCTGCTTCTCCAGCAATTTTCGCTTGCGGCTGACGTCGCCCCCGTAGCACTTGGCCAAGACGTTCTTGCGCAGCGCCTTCACCGAGGCGCGCGCGATCACCTGGCTGCCGATGGCCGCCTGAATGGCGACCTCGAACATCTGCCTTGGGATCAGCTCCTGCATCTTGTCGACCAGCTCGCGACCCCGCTGATAGGCGGACTCGCGGTGGACAATGATCGACAGCGCATCCACCCGATCGCCGTTGATCAGCACGTCGAGCTTGACCAGCGGCGCCGACTGGAAATGACTGAATTCGTAGTCGAAGGAGGCATAACCCCGGCTGGCGGATTTCAAGCGGTCGAAGAAATCCAGCACCACCTCGGCCAGGGGCAACTCGTACTGCAGCGACATCTGGGTTCCGAGCTGCAGCATCTTCTTTTGCACCCCGCGCTTTTCCTGGCAGAGCTGCAGGACCCCGCCAACGTGCTTGGGTGGCACCAGGATGTTGGCCACGATGATCGGCTCCCGCAATTCCCCGATCAGGTTACTGGGCGGCAAACGGGCCGGATTGTCGACGTAGACCACCTCGCCATCCGTGCACAACACCTCGTAAACCACGGTCGGCGCACTGGTGACCAGGTCCAGCTCGTACTCGCGCTCCAGCCGCTCCTGGACGATTTCCATATGCAGCAAGCCGAGGAAGCCGCAGCGGAACCCGAACCCCAGGGCGGTGGAGACCTCCGGCTCGAAACTCAGCGAGGAGTCGTTCAGGCGCAGCTTCTGCAGGGCGTCGCGAAACCCTTCGTAGTCGTCACTGCGGACCGGAAACAGCCCGGCAAACACCCGCGGCTGCACCGACTTGAAGCCAGGTAGCGGCGCCTCGCAGGGCCGGTCCTCGCGCGTAATGGTATCGCCCACCGGAGCGCCGTCCACCTGCTTGATGCCGGCGAAGATCCAGCCCACCTCGCCAGCCTCGAGCGCCTCGCGCTCCACGCGCTTGGGCGTGAAACGACCCACGCGATCGACCTCCCAGGTACGTCCGGTCGACATCACGCGGATTTTCTGGCCCCGCCTCAGCGTGCCGTTGAAGACCCTGACCAGCGACACTACGCCTACGTAGTTATCGAACCAGGAATCGACGATGAGGGCCTGCAGTGGCGCCTCCGAGTCGCCCCGTGGCGCGGGTATCCGCTGGACCAGCATCTCGAGCAGCGCCTCGACATGGAGGCCGGTCTTGGCACTGACCCGAACCGCATCGCCGGCCTCGATGCCGATGATGTCCTCGATTTCAGCGATGACCCGTTCCGGCTCGGCCGAGGGCAGGTCGATCTTGTTGAGCACCGGCAACACCTCGAGCCCCTGCTCGATGGCGGTGTAGCAATTGGCGACGCTCTGGGCCTCGACCCCCTGGGCCGCGTCCACCACCAGCAGTGCGCCCTCGCAGGCCGCCAGCGAGCGGGAGACCTCATAGGAAAAATCCACGTGCCCCGGGGTATCGATGAAGTTGAGCTGGTAGGTGACGCCGTCCGGCGCCTGGTAATCCAGTGTGACTGACTGGGCCTTGATGGTGATGCCGCGTTCCCGCTCCAGGTCCATGGAGTCCAGGACCTGCGCCTGCATTTCGCGGTCGCTAAGGCCCCCGCAAATCTGGATCAGGCGATCGGCGAGCGTCGACTTCCCATGATCGACATGGGCAATGATGGAAAAATTACGGATGTGCTTCATAGGGACGGGCATCCGCCATTATATCAGCGCTGTCAGCCCGACCCCTCATCGGCGAGACCAGCCAGCAGCCGATCGCCGTCGAAGTGGCCGCCACAGACCACGCGCTCTCCCCGAACCAATACCGGGACACTCACTCCCCAGCGCAGCCACGCGGCGGGATCCCCATCGACATCGACGATCCGGATGGTCGGCAGCCCGGGACGATCACCCAGAAATGCCGCCAGTGCCTCGGCAAATTCATCGCAGAGCGGACAACCCGAGCGGGTGTAGAGCAGGAGCTCGTCGGGAACGGCGCTCACCGCGGTGAAGGTCGCGCGCCCGAAACCAGCTTCCTGAGGGTGGCCATGGGCACTTCCCCGACTGCGGTCACCTGATGCCCCGCCACCTGGGCGGTAAAGGTCGAGGCAGCCCCTGCCCGGCCGGCGCCGGTCGCCGTAAGGCCTGGAGGTGCCGATTGGATGAACACGGAAGCGGTGGCCAACCCGTCCGACCAGACCATCTGGGTCACCGGCGAGGGAATGTCCCTCAGCTCCTTGGTGTGCACTGCCATCAGCTTGAAACCCGGCGGGGCTCCGACGATGGTCCAACCCGCGGCGGCACCAGGCCGGTCGCGGTGCCGCATCCACTTCAGTCCCGAACCAGCGGCCTCGGGTTGCAGGCGGTCGTCGGGAATCCTGCTATGCAGCTCGAGCTGCGCAAAGCGCATCCGCTCAATGACGGCGCCGCCATTGTCCAGCAGTTCCATGCGCACGGGCAGTGCCGTCTGCTCGTCGATCCACAGGCGCTGACCGAAGCGGAAGCCATCCCGTGGCCGTACCGAGATGACTGCCGCAGGCCTGCCGTTCAACTCCGGGAGGCGACCCTCCAGCACGATGTCATACCAGCTGGTCAGGTCCCCGCCACCACGAGGCAGCATGCCGAGCAGGCTGGCACGGCCGGGACGATGCTCGACGACCGCCAGTCCCGCATCAGGCAGGTACACGGTGACCTCGTCACCAATCCGGGTCAACTGGCGTCCAGGCTCGGTGACCGAAACGAGTTTTTCGCTGACTTCACCGTCACGCACCCGATGGATGATGCGCAGCCTTTCCTGCCGACCATCACGCTCCAGCGTGAATTCACCGATGTACGACGAGGTGTTGACCGCCAGCGACATACGCTCGAGCAGGTGCACGGCGCCCTGGGTTTCGCCAACGGCAGCCGGGCTGCCCATCCACAGCATGACCAAGGGCAATAAGGCTGCCAGGCGCATCATCGCTGCGTCGGAGCGGGTTCCTCGTCCTGCCGCTCTACGGCAGGCTGGGCGACGATGGGCGCACTCACTACGCCGCCCCGCGCAATCGGGGACGTATAATCTCCATGCGCCAGCAGGTAGGAAGCCAGCTGGGCCGGTGGCAGGACGGGCGCTGTGCCACGCGCCGGGGCCGGCACCGTGTAGGTGGGTGCGGCGGTTGCCGACGGTGCAACCACCTGGACAAACTCCCCGGGGTCGCCAGCACTGCCTGCCTGCGCCAGATCCGGTACCGCACCCGTCGCCGGACCATGCTGGGGCCCGAGACCGGAGTTGAACAGCGCCAGCGTGAACATGGCCACGCCAGCGGCCACGCCCAGCCCGGCCAGGGATCCGGCCCATGCCCTGCGTGCCGGGGCCGCCGGCACCTCGGCGGCGATGGCCGCACTGACCCGGCTGGCCAGCGCGGTACCCGCCAGCACGTCGTCATCCTGGCGCATGACCGCACCGATCAGCGAATAGCGCGACAGGGTCGCACGCAGGTCGTCATCACGCTCCAGCCGCTTCAGCAGCAGGGTCGTCTCGGCTTCGGGCAGTTCACCGTCCAGGAATGCCGAAAGTTGTTCCTTGATTGTCTCTGTCATCCGTCTTCACCGTCCCTTCCGAGTCCCCCCTCAAACACTCCCTTCAGGTGCCGGTCAATGGCTTCCCGTGCCCTGAAGATCCTTGATCTGACCGTGCCTACCGGGCAGGCCATGCTGGCCGCGATATCCTCATAACTCAGGCCCTCGATCTCCCTGAGTACGATCGCCCTGCGCAGGTCCTCCGGCAGCCCGTCGATGGCGCGGTTGACCACGGAGCGAATTTCGTCCGTCAGCAGCAGGCGCTCGGGCGTGTCCGTGTCCTTGAGCCGGGACTGCAGTTCGGCAGCCGCAGCGTCCTGCGCGTCGAGGTCGACGCTGATCGGGCGGCGGCTCGCGGACACCAGCGAATTCTTGGCCGTGTTGATGGCGATGCGATAGAGCCAGGTATAAAAGGCGCTGTCACCGCGGAAATTGGGCAACGCCCGGTAAGCCTTGATGAAGGCGTCCTGAACGACGTCCTCGGCCTCGGACTGGTCGCGGATGTAGCGCCGCACCAGTTTCAGCACCTTGTGCTGATATTTCAGGACCAGCGCGTCATAGGCGCCCCTGTCGCCCCTCTGCACGCGACGCACCAGCGACAGGTCGCCATTTTCGGACTCGATTGACAACGGCTGCAGCAGGGCGGAGGCGGTTTCCACAAACGAATCAGACCGGTCCAGGCACCGGAAGTTCGACCGCTCGTCTAACAGGAACCGACCTGCATCCTCCTTGTGTGATCCATGCAACAAAGGCAGACCAAGTTTAGCAGCCGCGGGCCTCATCTGTTGCACTGCAACGGACCAGCACCCGCAAGCGCCGGAAGCTGGACTCATCGAGGGCCGCAGCCGGTATCCACCAGTGGAAGCGCCGCCGATCCCGCCGCAGGCGCAGCAGTACCCAACCTGTCCCGACCCGGCTACCCGGCAAACACTGCGCCTCGGCAGGCCCGTCGCCGTCCGTAAAGCTGAGTCTCCGCCCCTCGACCCGCAGACAGTACCCGGGCTGCCTGCTGCCACGGAGGCTGCGCCGGCCCGAGCGCCAGCCCAGGAGAATCACCCCGTCGATCAAGACCGCAGCCACCAGCCGGAGGTCACAGGCCCAGGGCAACAGGATCAACAGCAAACAGCCCAGCGACCACGCCAGTTCCAGGCGGACCAGCGGCTCCGGCCGAATGACGAGTTCAACGATCGGTGATGTCACGGATAATGGCCGCCTCGCCAGGGTCTTCCGGCGACCCGCGACCGGCAAACCAGGCCATCAACAGGGGATCCTGCTGTTCGAGTAGCCTGGCGAAGGCCGCCAGTTCAGGCTCACCTGCCGAGTCCTGGTGCCGATCCAGCCAGCCCGCCAGCAGCAAGTCCAGTTCCTTCATGCCCCGCCGGCAGCGCCAGCGCAGCCGACCCAGCTCAGCCGCACTGGCGCGGGACATTCAGAGATGCCGCTCCAGCATCATCTTCTTGATCTCGGCAATGGCCTTGGCGGGATTGAGATCCTTGGGGCAGGCTTCGGTGCAGTTCATGATGGTATGGCAGCGATAGAGGCGGAACGGATCCTCCAGTTCGTCGAGCCGCTCGCCGGTGGCCTCGTCCCGGGTGTCGACCAGCCAGCGGTAGGCCGCCAGCAAGGCGGCCGGCCCCAGGTAGCGGTCACCGTTCCACCAGTAACTCGGGCAGCTGGTCGAACAGCAGGCGCACAGGATGCAGGCGCTGGGCCCATCGATCTTTTCCTGGTCCTCGGGAGACTGGGCGCGTTCGCGGTCGGGGGGCGCGGGCGTGCGGGCCTGCAGCCACGGCTTGATCGAGGCGTACTGGGCATAAAAGTGCGTCAGGTCCGGCACCAGGTCCTTGATCACGGGCATGTGCGGCAGGGGGAAGATGTTCACGTCCTTGCGCACGTCCTCGATGGGCTTGGTGCAGGCCAGGGTATTCACCCCGTCGATGTTCATGGCGCAGGAGCCACAAATGCCCTCGCGGCAGGAACGCCGGAAGGTCAGCGACGAATCCACCTCGTTCTTGATCTTGATCAGGGCGTCCAGGACCATCGGTCCGCAGCGATCAAGGTCGATCTCGTAGTTGTCGACGCGCGGCTTCTCCGTGCCGTCGGGGTCCCAGCGATAGATGCGGAAGGTCTTGACCCGGCTCGCTCCTTCGGGCGCCGCATGCTTGCGTCCGGGAACCTCCTTGAACCTCGACTCCGGGGGTAAGCTGAATTCGGCCATGGGCAGGGTCCTTTGGGAAAAGCGTCAGTAGGTTCGCGCCTTCGGAGGCACGGCTTCGACGTCGGCGGTGAGGGTCTGCAGCTGGACGGGACGATAGTCGAAGCAGACCTGACCATCGCCACCAACCCAGGCCAGCGTGTGCTTCATCCACTGCTCGTCGTCGCGTTCGGGGAAGTCCTCGCGAGCGTGGGCGCCACGACTTTCGGTGCGATTGCGGGCCGAGTGGATGGTGGCCGCGGCCTGCAGCAGCAGGTTCTCGAGTTCGAGGGTCTCGATGAGGTCGGTGTTGAAGACCAGCGACCGGTCCTCGAGGCCCACCTCGCCGAGGCCCTGGAATACCCCGGCCAGTTTCTGACACCCTTCCTCCAGCGAAGAACCGGTGCGGAACACGGCGGCGTCGTTCTGCATGACCCGCTGCATGGCCAGTCGCACTGCGGCAGTCCTCTGTGGCCCCTTGGCATGACGGTAGCGGTCGAGCCTGGAGAGCGAGAGGTCACCGGCATCGGCGGGCAGCGCGCGATGTCCGACCCCCGGCTTGACCACCTCGGCACAATGGCGTGCGGCCGCGCGACCGAACACCACCAGGTCGAGCAGGGAGTTCGACCCGAGCCGGTTGGCGCCATGCACCGAGACGCAGGCCGCCTCGCCGACCGCCATCAGCCCGGGCACCACCGCATTGGCATCGTCGCCGCGCCGGGTGACGACCTCGCCGTGTACGTTGCAGGGAATGCCCCCCATGTTGTAGTGAACGGTGGGCAGGACGGGAATCGGCTGCCGTGTGACGTCCACGCCGGCAAAGATGCGGGCAGTTTCGGCAATGCCGGGCAGGCGCTTGTGGATCACGTCGGCGCCGAGGTGCTCAAGGTGCAGGAAGATGTGATCCTGCTCGGCGCCCACGCCGCGACCCTCGCGGATCTCGACGGTCATAGACCGACTGACCACGTCGCGTGAGGCCAGGTCCTTGGCATTCGGAGCGTAGCGCTCCATGAAACGCTCGCCATCGGCATTGCGCAGGATGCCGCCTTCCCCGCGCACGCCCTCCGTGATCAGGCAGCCGGCTCCGTAAATACCGGTGGGGTGGAACTGCACGAACTCCATGTCCTGCACCGGCAGGCCCGCGCGCAGGACCATGCCACCGCCGTCCCCGGTGCAGGTATGCGCCGAGGTGCAGGAGAAGTAGGCGCGGCCGTAGCCGCCCGTGGCGAGGATGACCATGTGGGCGCGGAACCGGTGCAGCGTACCGGTGGCGAGGTCCAGTGCCACCACACCTCGGCACTCACCGTCCTGCATGATCAGGTCGATGGCGAAGTATTCGATGAAGAAGTTGGCGTTGTGCTTGAGGGACTGCTGATACAGCGTGTGCAGCATGGCATGCCCGGTGCGATCCGCAGCCGCGCAGGTGCGCTGGGCAATCCCCTTGCCGTAGTGGGTGGTCATGCCGCCGAAGGGGCGCTGGTAGATGCGTCCGTCCTCGGTCCGCGAGAACGGCACACCGAAGTGCTCCAGTTCCAGGACCGCGCTCGGCGCCTCCTTGCACATGAACTCGATGGCGTCCTGGTCCCCGAGCCAGTCGGAACCCTTGATGGTGTCGTAGAAGTGGAACCGCCAGTCGTCCTCGCCCATGTTGCCGAGCGCTGCGCTGATGCCGCCCTGGGCCGCCACCGTGTGGCTGCGGGTCGGGAAAACCTTGGACAGGCAGGCGGTCTCGAGGCCGGCCTCGGCGAGGCCCATGGTCGCGCGCAGCCCGGAGCCGCCGGCCCCTACCACCACCACGTCGTAGGTGTGATCGACAAACTGATACGCGCTCATGCCGGCTCCCCAAAAGACAACTTCAGCACCGACACCGCGGCAGCACCGCCGGCGAGCAGGTGGAGATAACGCGCCGCCAGCAGGCCCAACACCCGCAGTGCCTTGTGGTGCACGTAATCCTCGATGACCACCTGCACGCCCAGCGCCGAATGCCAGAACGTGGCGAGCAGGAACAGCAGCATGAGCGTGGCCGACACGGGATCAGCAAGCCAGGCGATCAGCGCCACCCTGTCGAGCGATGGCAGGGTCAGGAGCGTGTAGATGAACCACAGTCCAAGCAGCGCCGAGGCCACGGCCGAGACGCGCTGGGACCACCAGTGCTCCACGCCGGCGCGCGCCGAACCACTGCCGAGGACCGTGCCGAGGGCCGGACGCAGGCTCATGACCCCACCCCAAGAAGGGGCAGGGCTGCCAGCAGGCAGCCCACCGTTGCCAGCACGGCCAGGACCACTACCCACGCGCCGCTCCGGCGGGCAGAGGCCTTGTCCAGGCCCTTGCCCGCATCCCAGGCCAGGTGACGTAACCCGGCAAAGAAGTGATACCAGAAGGCCGCCAGCCAGCCGACCAGCACCAGCTTGACCCAGGGCAGCGCAAACCACCCGGAGGCATGCTCGTAGGCCGGCTCACCGGCCGCCGCCGCGACCAGCCAGGCGGCCAGCAGGAGCAGACCGGCCGACTGGAACACGCCGCTGATCCGGTGGGAGATCGACAGGACCATGGTGTACATGGGCCGGTAAACCTGTATGTGGGGAGACAGGGGTCTGGGTCTGGACAAGCGGGTTCTCCTCAGAAGTCGATGCAGCGGCCGCCTTTTTCCCAGTCCCCGAAACGGGTCGGCTCGGGTCCGGCGGGCCCACCGATCTCGCGCGGCGGCTCCGGCAACGGCTGCGGCGCCTCAGGGGGCGGGGTTGACGCGCCCTCAGGCAGCGGTTCAGGGTCTTTTTGCATTGCAGCGATTCTGCCAGAACCCGCAGAGGTCCTGCAAAATGGTTTTCTGTGGTTTTTCATGGGATTGACATACTGGACATCATGCCCGGCAGCGGCGCGGCGCGTATCATGGGTCCATGACTCGGACGGGAAAGATCCACGTGGCGGGCGCAGACGCCCGGCAATTCCTGCAGGGCCAGCTGACTGCCGACCTTGCAGGCCTCGGGCCCGGCGAGGCCCGCCTGGCAGCCTGGTGTAGCGCCCAGGGGCGGGTCCTCTGCGTGGTCACCGTTGCCGCCGGTCAGGAAGGCTTCGACCTGACCCTGCCTGCGGAACTCGTAGCAGACGTGATCCACCGGCTGCGTCGTTACGTCCTGCGGGCCCGCGTAAGTCTGGAGGCGCAGTCGATCGACAGCACCGCGGGTGTGGGCCCTGACGAGGAGTTGGCAGGGGTGCGCTCGGGCCTGCCGGAGATCTACCCTGGCACCTCCGAGCAGTGGATCCCGCAGATGCTGAACCTCGACCTGCTGGGCGCCATCGGCTTCAGCAAGGGCTGCTATCCGGGGCAGGAAATCGTCACCCGCACCCGCCATCTTGGTCGAGTCAAAAGGCGCATGTTGCGCTACCAGTGCGAGGGGGTGGCCCTGGCGCCCGGCACCGCACTCCACCTGGGCAACACCAAGGTCGGGGAAGTAGTCCGCAGTGCCGCCGGGCCGGAGGGTTCCGAGTGTCTCGCGGTGGTGGACCTGGAGGCCGCCGGGCAGACGCTGGTGACGGCCACCGGCGCCTCCTGCAACCCGCAGCCGTTGCCCTATCCCATCCCCGAGTTGGTGAAGGCATGAGTGAGGGCCCCTGGTTCGAGCTGAAGCGCGGGGTGCTGAAGCACCTCAACGCCTGGCGCGGCCGCATCGTGTTCATTCATATCAACAAGACCGCCGGCACCAGCGTCGAGCGGGCGCTGCACCTGCGCTCTGAGCGCAAGACCGCTCTGCAGAAGCGCGAGGAAATGGGCCGGGAGCGCTTCGAGCGGGCCTTCAAGTTCGCCTTCGTGCGCAATCCCTGGGACAAGGTCCTGTCCCATTATCACTATCGATTGCGCACCAATCGCACCGGCCTGGCCGATACGGGCCTTGACTTCAGGGCATGGGTCCTCAAGGCCTACGGCGAACGGGATCCTCGCTGGCATGATGATCCACGGATGTTCATGGCTCAGCGCCTTTGGCTGGATGACGAGGCCGGCCGCTGCCTGGTGGATTTCGTAGGCCGCTTCGAGCGCCTGGAACAGGACTTCAGCGAGGCTTGCCGCCGCATGGGCGTGCAGGCTCGCTTGCCGCACGTCAAGGTCACGCGCCATGCGCCCTACCGAGACGCCTACGATGCCGAGACCCGCGCCCTGATCGCGCGTATCTTCGCCGCTGACCTCGAGGCGTTCGATTTCGAGTTCTAGCTCTAGTGATCGGCCGAGGATCGTGCCGGCGGCGCGGTCGACTCGCGAACCACCACCTCCGAGGGAATCAACTGGCGGGTTGGGGGCACGGGACCGGAGGCCGCGGCCTCGATCAGCATGCTGGCCGCCATCTCCGCCATGCGCGCGATCGGTTGCCGAACGCTGCTCAGTGCCGGCCACACCTGCGCGGTCATGGGGGTGTCGTCGAATCCCGCCACCGAGAGCTCCCGCGGCAGATCGATGCCGAGGCTGCGGGCCACCTTGATCACGCCTGCAGCCATTTCATCGTTGGCCGCGAAGATGGCCGTGGGTGGATTCGGCAGGCCCAGCAGGCGCCGCGCTGCCGCCTCACCGGACTCGAAGGAGTTGTATCCCTGGGCCACGTATTCGGCGGGCACCGGCAATCCAGCCTCGCGCATCGCGGAGAGGAAGCCGGCCAGACGCTTGCCCACGGCGAGGTGGTCGGGATGCCCTGCGACAAAAGCAATGCGGCGGTGGCCAAGGCCGACCAGATGACGGGTCATCTCCGCCACCACGGCCTCGTCGTTGGTGCAGACCCGCGCGTCCGTCTCCAGTTCGACGCCCGGGGCAATCAGCACGAAGGGCACCCGCTGCTCGCGCAGGGCTGCAGTCAGCGCTTCCATGTCCGACAGGGGCGGCGTCAACAACACCCCGTCGAACCGGGACTGACCATGCAGGGTCACGATTTCCTCGGGGGTTCGGGCGTTCCCGAAGGTGGTCGGGTGCAGCAACAGGTCGTAACCCCTCTGCTCGCAGGCCTTCAGCACCCCAGCCTGTACGTTGTAGATGTAATAGGGACTCGGGTTGTCATAGAGCAGGCCGATCACGAACACCTGGCGACTGGCCAGGCTGCGGGCCACCCGACTCGGGCGGTAGTCCAGGCGCCTGATGGCCTCGAGCACGCGATCGCGAGTCTCCTGCTTGACGTTGGGCTCATCGTTAATGACCCGCGACACCGTCTTGATCGACACCCGCGCCAGGGCGGCAACGTCCTCGATGGTCAGGCGGCTGCGATGACTGGCCGCACCGTTGCTCTCGGTCATGGTTGTAACGCGCAGCCGTCGCCGGCTGCGCCCGCCTCGACCATCTCGATGCTGGCCGTCGCCAGGTCGAGCACCATCTGGCCAGCAGAGGACAGCAACAGGCCTGTGTCGATGGCCTCCAACTTGGCACCGGCCTCGGCGAAACAGCCGAGTCCGACGCTCAACTCAAACCACTGCCCCTGCGGCGCGCGCTGCAGACGCCCGACCAGATCCACGGACCCCGCGCAGGGATACCCACAGTCCATCCGTAACTCCACGGCCGCGGCGGGCGCCTGCACGACTCGCAAGACCATGCGCAGCGCAGCGCCCGCGGTGCGTAGCACAGTCAGGTCCTGCGGCGCGTCGGCCTGGAAAAACACCTGTCCGGCGCCCTGCCAGGTCAGCCGCAGTGAGTCTTCCTGTACCTGCCGATCAATCCGGTCGACCACCACATGACCCAGGCGTGAGCGACCACCGTCACCCGCCACAGACACCTTCCAGTCCGCCGGATCCCCCACGTAGAGGCCCCATGGCGGCAGCGGTCGCGCCTCGAAAATCGCCACGGCGGACGCGGCACCCGAGGCGGCATGGCGCGTCTCGTCCAATAAGCCGAGCGGAGCGGCCGGCGACGCGTAACTCAGCCCGAAACCCGGGGCGAACAGACTCTCTCCATCCGGCGAGTTGACCGGATCGGGCTTCGAGGACGCCGGCCAGGAAAAAGCCAGCCGCCCCTCGAAGTCGTAGCGGAAGGCGCCCCCTGCATCGCGGAACAGCACGTCGGCCAGCCCGCCACCCTCGCTCCCGGGCAACCACGCCACCACGAAGGCATCCGCCGCATTGAGCTCCGGGTTGACCCAGAGTGGACGACCCGCGAGCAGCACGGCCACCACCGGAATGCCCTCGGCGCGCAGCGCCCGCATCATCTTGAGCGCTTCCGGTCTGGCCGCTGAAAAGTCGAGACTCTGGCGATCGCCCTGACCTTCGGCATAGGGGTCCTCGCCAAACACCACGATGGCCACGTCCGGCTTTTCCTCGGGCAGCAGCCAGGGCCCGTCGCCCCTCAACAGCCTGCCTCCCGCAGAGCGGACCACCTCGCTGATGCCATCGGCGATGGAAGTGGCTCCGGGGAAGTCGTCCCGGCCATTGCCCGTGCCCTGCCAGGAAATGGTCCAGCCGCCCGACTGCTTGCCGATGTCGTCAGCGCCGTCTCCCGCGACCAGGACGCTGAGACCGGGCGCGAGCGGCAGCAACCCATCCTCGTTCTTCAGGAGCACCAGCGAGCGGCGTACCGCCTCGCGCGCCAGCGCCCGATGTTCGCTGGCACCGATGACGTTGGCGTCGCTCGACAGGGGGCGCGCGGCAGGAGACAACCCGTCAAGCAGGCCCGAGCGGATCTTCACCCGCAGGATGCGGCGAACGGCGTCCTCGATGCGGGCCAGGGGCACCGTGCCATCCCTGACTTGGTCCAGCAGGTTCTGGCGGAAGACCTTCCAGTCTTCCGGCACCATCACCAGATCGATACCCGCATTGATGGCCTGCGGGCAACTGGCATTGGTGCACCCGGGCACCTGCCCCACTCCGTTCCAGTCGCTGACCACCAGTCCGTCGAAACCCAGCTGACCCTTCAGGACTTCCGTGATCAGGTGACGATCGCCATGGACCTTGTCACCGTTCACGCTGTTGAAGGTGATCATCACGGTCTGTACCCCAGCCGCGAAGGTGCTGAAGTAACCCGCACCATGCAGGTCACGCAGGGCCGCCTCGTCGAGGATTGCGTCCCCCTGGTCCACACCGTTCAGCGTCGCGCCATCGCCGATGAAGTGCTTGGCAGTGGCTGCCACTCGGGATGCCGACAGGAAGTCATCACCGCCTGCACTGCCCTGCAAGCCCTCGACCATGGCCCGCCCCAGTCGGGCCACCCGCTCCGGGTCCTCGCTGTAGCTCTCGTAGGTCCGGCCCCAGCGATCATCGCGGGCCACCGCCAGGGTGGGCGCAAAGGTCCAGCCGATGCCAGTGGCGGCCACCTCCCTCGCCGTAGCCAGGCCGATACGTCTCATCAGCTCCGGGTCGTCGGCCGCGCCGAGACCGATGTTGTGCGGGAACAGCGTGGCCCCACGCACGTTGTTGTGGCCATGCACCGCATCGGTTCCCCACAGGATGGGGATGGCCACCCCCTCCGTCACGGGAGACATCGACGCCTGATGGAAGGCCTCGGCCAGTGCCACCCAGTCGGCCTGGGAAGCGGCCCGGTTGCCACCCGGGTGCGAACCACCGCCATTGAGGATGGACCCCAGCCGATAGGTGGCCACGTCCTCCGGCGTCACGTGGGCGATCTCGGCCTGGATCATCTGGCCCACCTTCTGCTCCAGGGTCATGCGAGCCAGCAGGTCGTCTATCCGACGCTCCAGTTCCGGGTTCGGGGGCAGGGCGGGGGTAATGGCGGGCCACTGCACGGCCTCAGACCCATGAGCCGCGTGACAAAACAGGAGCATGCAGCCCCAGAATCGGGTTTTGATGACCTTGCGCATCGTGATCCTCTGCCGTGGTGACCCCCTCGCTGCGGAGTGACCACTCCCAACGAGAACTGAGTTCTAGCCCATTCATGACAACGCTGTCAATTTTGCTCGAAACAGGTTGCTTTTTGTCCCACGCTTATGACAGCGTTATCAGCAGCGGAAACAACACATACCAGCCCGGCTGGTGGGGGGGTTGAATGCATCTGGGAACGCTAGACCTCAGCGTCGTTGCAATCTATGCGGTACTCCTGCTGGTCATCGCGCAGTGGGTCTCCAGGGAAAAGGCCGGGCACCACAAGGACGCCAGCGACTATTTTCTGGCCGGGCGCAACCTCCCATGGTGGGCCATCGGCACCTCGCTGATTGCGGCCAACATTTCCGCGGAGCAGATCATCGGCATGTCCGGTTCGGCCTGGGTCATGGGCCTGGCCATCGCCGCCTACGAGTGGATGGCCGCACTCACCCTGGTGATCGTGGCCAAGTGGCTGCTGCCGGTGTTCCTGAAGCACAAGATCTACACCATGCCCCAGTTCCTGGAAGAGCGCTTCGACCATCGCGTACGCAACGTGATGGCCGTGTTCTGGCTGGGCATTTACGTGCTGGTCAACCTCACCTCGATCCTGTGGCTGGGGGCGCTGGCCGTCAACACGGTGACCGGCCTGGACCTGACGACCGGACTGGTGGCCCTTGGGGCCTTCGCGGCCGCCTACTCGCTCTACGGTGGATTGAAGGCGGTGGCGCTGACCGACGTGATCCAGGTCACGCTGTTGGTCGTGGGCGGCATCCTGATCGCCGCGATCTCGCTGAACGAGGTGGGCGGTGGCCAAGGCGTCATTGCGGGCTTCCAGGTCCTGCTGGAAAAAACCCCGGAACGCTTCGACCTCATCTTCAGCAAGGATTCACCCCACTATGCCGCCCTGCCCGGCCTGTCGGTCCTGCTCGGCGGCATGTGGATCATGAACCTGTCTTACTGGGGCTTTAACCAGTACATCATCCAGCGCGCGCTGGCCGCCCGCAGCACCCAGGAAGCGCAAAAAGGCATGATGTTCGCCGCCTTCCTGAAGATGCTGATGCCGCTGATCATCGTGCTACCGGGCATCGCCGCGGCGGTGCTGGCCCCCGACCTGGAAACGCCGGACCGGGCCTACCCGACGGTGATGAAACTGCTGCCGGCCGGCATCCTGGGCCTGGTGTTTGCTGCCCTGGTGGCAGCCATCGTGTCTTCACTGGCCTCGATGATGAACTCCATCTCGACCATCTTCACCATGGACCTGTATCGGCACATGGGCAGCCACAAGAAACCCGAGCGTCACCTGGTCAACGTCGGGCGGCTGGTCAGTTTCACGGCCATCGTGATCGCCATGGTGGTGGCAAGACCGCTGCTGGGTAATTTCCCCGAGGCCTTCCAGTACATCCAGGAATTCACCGGATTTTTCACGCCTGGCGTGTGCGCCTTGTTCCTGCTGGGCTTCTTCTGGCGGCCGACCACCTCGGCAGGCGCCTTGTGTGCCGCCATCGGCTCGGCGGTGTTCTCGCTGTCCTTCAAGCTGGCGATGCCCGAACTGCCGTTCATAGACCGGGTAGGCATCGTCTTCCTGCTGTGCGTCGCGGTCGGCGTCGGTGTCTCGAGGCTGCAGGGCAAGGAGCGCCACCCGCACGCCATCGACTACCGGGACGTGGACACTCGCACCACCACCGGCTTCAACGTGGCCGGCGTCGCGGTGCTGTTGATGCTCACCGGGCTCTACGCCACCTGGTGGTAGGCCCGCTTGGGCACTGATTGACGGGGGCGTCGGCACTGAAAGACCGCGCTTCTTTGTCCAGTACAGTGACAGCGTTGTCAGGATATTTGACAACGCTGTCATCTGTGCTTATAAACGGTCACAGACCGTCCGCGCGGGACAGGTACGTGCGCCTACCCGGCGTGACGCCTCCCGCTCCAGGTGGGCGAAACATGGATCGATTGACTGGGTTTTTTGGTTTGGTGAATTCACAGACTGCAATCTGAACCTTCACAGGGGGAGTTGAAATGCATAAGGCAGGTCTCAGGAGAACGCCGATCGCTCAGGGCATCGCCCTGGCCCTTGGTGTGGCGACCTTCTCGCCGGCATACGGCCAGGGTCAGGCTGAACTACAGGAAATTGTCGTGACCGGCATCCGGGCCAGCCTGGAAGCCTCCATGGACATCAAGCGGAACACCATGGGCGTCATGGACGCCATCACCGCCGAGGACATGGGCGACTTCCCCGACACCAACCTGGCGGAATCCCTGCAGCGAGTCACCGGCGTATCGATTGATCGGGAACGCGGTGAGGGCTCACGCATCACCGTCCGCGGCCTGGGTCCGGATTTCAACCTGGTCACCCTCAATGGGCGACAGATGCCGACCACCAGCGGCCTGGGACGCTCCTTCGATTTCGGCAACCTCGCCTCCGAGGGCATTGCTGCGGTCGAAGTCTTCAAGAGCGGCCGCGCCGACATACCAACGGGCGGCATGGGCGCCCTGATCAACGTGCGCACCACGCGCCCGCTGGACGCCCCGGGCTTCCGCGCCACGGCCGCCGCCAGCGCCCTGTACGACGATTCGCGCACCAACCTCAGCAGCAAGGACTGGACGCCGGAACTGTCGGGTCTGATCTCCGATACGTTCATGGACGACCGCGTGGGCTTTGCGCTGTCGGTGGTCACCCAGGAGCGTGAGAGTGGGGGTGCCACGGCCAGCGTCGGCGGCTGGCGCAGCTTCTCGGGTGAGACCGACAACTGCTGGTGCGGCGCCGGTCCTTCCGAGTGGGGCGGCATCCCGCCCGCCGGCGATCCCAACCAGCAGAACCGGCCGACAGCGGGAGACATCTACTCCGTGCCCCAGGTCATCGGCTACGAGCTGGCTGATTACGATCGCACCCGCACCAACGGCCAGTTGACCCTGCAGTTCCGCCCGGTCGACAACGTCACGGCTACGCTGGACTACACCTACGCCGAACTCGAACTCGATCGCACCTATAACAACCTGTCGGCCTGGTTCAATTTCGGCGGCCAGCAAACACTGTGGACGGATGGCCCGAACGCCACCCCGCTCACCTACACCGAAAATTCGTTCAACTCCGACTACGCCATGGGCACCGGCACCGATGCCTTCAGGAACGAACTGAAGTCGCTGGGCTTCAACGTGGAGTGGGAGGTCAACGACCGCCTGTCGCTGGCCGTCGACTTCCACGATTCCAAGGCCACCAACGAGCCCAACAGCCCGTTCGGCAATTCGGCCCTGGTAGCCATCTCCGCCTTCTCTCGCGACCGGACCACCGGTTATTTCGGCAAGGAGCTTCCGATTCTGGAACTGGGCCTCAACAACCCACTGAGCCCGGACGACATGATCGTCACCGGCAGCGTGTTCGTGAACAACTTCTCGGAAATGGACATCCAGCAGGGCAGCCTGTCCGGCAACCTGGCGTTCGACACCAGCTTCGTGAAGAGCATCGACTTCGGCGTGCAGTTCACCGACGTCGACAACCGTGCGGCGGGTTCCGTGGTGCAGCGTGATGCCTGGGGTGGTGTCACCCAGCCCGGCGCCATCGCCGACCTGATGACCCCGGCCAGCATGGCGAACTCCTTCGATGAGATCGCCGGTGGCCGCGACCCGCGCCGGCAGTCCGACTATTACGTGTTCGACATGGCAGCGCTGATCGCCCGCACCGAGGCGCTGATCGCGTCTGGCGAAGCCTCCCTGTTCGTTCCCGGCAACGGCGACCTGGGTACCTGCGGCACCGGGCTGTGCACGACCGACAACCTGCAGTACGACCGCCTCACCACCGAGGAAACGCGCTCTGCCTACTTCCAGGTGAACATGGAAAGCGAGTGGGGTGATATGCCGGTGGGCATGCGGCTGGGCTTGCGCTATGAGCAGACCGACGTCATCTCCGACGCTCTCTCGCCGAACTACACCGGCCTGCTCTGGGTAGCAGGCAACGAGCTGGCACTGCAGTTCAGCGGCACGGCCTACACCCAGGGCAAGGGCGACTACGACTACTGGCTGCCCAACTTCGACTTCCAGATCGAGTTGGCGGATGGCCTGAAGGCGCGCACCTCGCTCAGCCGCACGCTGGCCCGTCCTGGCTACCTGGACATCCAGGGCGGACTGACCCTCGACTCACCGGTCCGGATCGGTGGCGGCACGGGCCGTCGCGGCAACCCGGGGCTGCTGCCTTACGTCTCCAACAACCTCGACCTCGCGCTCGAGTGGTACTACGGCAACGGCAGCTACCTGGCAGCTGGCTACTTCTACAAGGAAGTGGACAACTTCATCGGCATCGGTTCCGTCACGGAGGGCGCCGGTGGACTGCCCCACCCTGCCCTTGGGCCCCTGGGCGACGAGGCGCGGGCCGCCACCGGCAGTTCGGATGCGGGCGTGCTGTTCAGCTGGATCCTGCAGAACCGTCCGGACGCCGAGGGCGTCGATGCGGTAGCGGGGACCATCGCCGGCGTGGCGGGCAGGGATCCGGCCTCACCCTTCAACCTGAGCATCCCGGTCAACATCCAGAAGGCCACGCTGGATGGTTGGGAGTTCATGGCCCAGCACAACTTCGGCGACACCGGGTTTGGCGTGATCGCCAACTACACCATCGTCGAGGCGGACGTCGGCTACGACAACCTGCTGTGCGGCCAGCCGAACTGCAACCTCTCGCAGCAGTTCGTGGTGTCCGGCTTGAGCGACAGCGCCAACTTCATCGCGTTCTACGACAAGAACGGGATCGGGGTGCGACTGGCCTACAACTGGCGCGAAAAGTTCCTCGCCGGTACTGGCCAGAACAACGTCGGTGCAGGACCGCCGACCTACGTCGATGACTACGGCCAGTGGGACCTGAGCGCCAGCTACCAGTTCAACGACCGGTTGGTGGTGTTTACGGATGTGTTGAACCTGACCAACGAGACCGTGTACGTCCACGGCCGCGAGGAGTCGCAGATCCTGTTTGCGACGCAGCAGGGCACCCGCTACAACCTGGGCATGCGCTACAAGTTCTAAGCCCGGTTTCGGCAATGCAACTCGAACTGCCCCGCAAGGGGCAGTTTTTTTTAGGCAGGATTGCGGGCATGGGGGGATTGCCCTAACCTCGTTCAAGGAGGCCAGAAACGCAGGTGGAACGGCAGCAGGACAGCGTGATCATCGTGGGCGGCGGCTCGGCGGGCTGGATCACCGCCGGCCTGGTCGCGGCGGAGCTTCGTGCCTCCGGTCGAGACACCGAGGTGGTTCTGGTCGAGTCTCCGGACGTCCCCATCATCGGGGTGGGCGAGGGTTCATGGCCCTCCATGCGCATGACGCTGCAGCGCATCGGGCTTGCCGAGTCGCAGCTGCTGGCGAACTGTGAAGCCACCTTCAAGCAGGGCACCCGCTTCATCAACTGGACCGATTCGAGCGAGCCATCCAGTTACCTGCACCCCTTCAGCCTACCCATGGAATACGCCTCGCTGAACCTTGCCGAGCACTGGCTGGCCGAGGCCGGTGAAAGGTCCTTTGCCGAGTTCGTCACCCCGCAGGCCGCCGTCATCGAAGCCGGACTCGCACCCAAGCAGCCCGCTACGCCTGAGTTTGCCTTCAACGTGAACTACGGTTATCACTTCGATGCCGGCAAGTTCGCCCGCTTGCTCCATGACCACACGGTCGGGAAACTCGGGGTTCGTTACGTGTCGGCCAACCTGGTCGAGGTGGATCTGGCAGGGAATGGCGATGTCCAGGCCATCCGCCTTGACAACGGGGAGCACCTGCAAGGCTCGCTGTTCGTGGACTGCACGGGCCAGCGGGCCCTTTTGATCGGCCGTTACCGGGAAGCGCGCTTCGTATCGGTCCGGAATATCCTGCTGAACGACACGGCACTGGCCCTGCAGCTGCCCTACCAGGATGCCGCGGCACCCCTGCCCTCCACCACCCACGCCACGGCAGTTCCAAGCGGCTGGATCTGGGACATCGGGCTGCAGACGCGCCGCGGCATCGGCCACGTCTACTCGAGCAGCCACGCCTCAGCGAAGGACGCCGAACAGGCGCTGCGCCACTACGTCAGGCAGGTGGCGCCACAGGCTGATTTTGAGCAGCTCAGTCCCCGTCGGATCGAATTCGATCCGGGCTACCGTGAGCAGTTCTGGGTGGGCAACTGCGTTGCGGTCGGGCTCTCCGGCGGTTTCATCGAGCCGCTTGAGGCCTCGGCACTGGCCCTGATCGAACAGGCTGCCGGCTTTATCAGCAGTCAACTACCCGCCAACCGCGAGACCATGACGGTGGTCGCTCGCCGCTTCAATGACAAGATGGGCTATCACTGGTCGCGGATCATCGAGTTCCTGAAACTGCACTACGTGCTGAGCAGGCGGACTGAGGCCTACTGGCTGGCGGCCCGGGATCCGGCCTCCTGCCCCGATGGGCTCAGGGACAAGTTGCTGCTGTGGCAACAGCAGGCGCCGTGGCACGACGATGCGCCCCGAGTGGACGAACTGTTTCCCTCAGCCAGCTATCAGTACGTGCTGTACGGCATGGGATTCCGGCCCTCCCTGCGCTCCGCCCGCGGCACCACGCTGGTGCGCGACCGGGAGCGTGCCGCCAGCGCCGTGCGGGAGGCCGCCGCACGGGCCCAGCAGATGCGCAAGCTGCTGCCGACCAATCGGCAACTCATCCACACCCTCGCGCCCCTGCGCGGTGCCGCCTGATCAGGAGACTCGCCGTGGACCAGTTCGAAATGTTGAACCAGGAAACCCATCGGGATCTCCGTATCATCACAGAACGGACATCACAATATGGCGATAACGTCATGTTCTCTCTGGTCTTTCCTTTCGAGTTCCGGAGCGTTCAGGCCTGTTATCCGATCCTCTTCCATCGCGATCCGAAAGGTGAGATCTATCCGATCGCCCTGTTTGGTTTCGAGTCCGGTGAAAATCTCTTCCTGACGCCGGGCGGCTGGCAGGCCCCGTACCTGCCGGCCATGGTCCGCCGTGAGCCTTTCCTGATCGGCATGCAGGCTTCCGGACCCTCGGCTGGTGAAGATCCGCGCCGGGTCATGTCCCTGAACATGGGCCACCCTCGGGTGAGCCGCAGCCAGGGCGAGCCCCTGTTCGACCAGTTCGGCGCGCGAACCCGCTACCTCGAAGACATGGCGACTCTCCTGGAAACGCTTTACCAAGGTGCCGAGGTCAACAAGCGCTTTGTGGCCGCCCTCCAGCAGCTGCAATTGATCGAGTCCGTCACCTTCGACATCGCGCTGGCCAACGGCAGCCGCAACCAGCTGCTGGGCTTCTTCGCGATCGACGAGGAAAAGGTTAGAAACCTGACCGGCGAACAACTGGGGCAACTCAGCCAGGACGGATTCCTGATGCCGTTGTTCATGATCCTCGCCTCCACCGTGAAAATCCGGACCCTCATCGACCTGAAGAACGCCAGGATGGGTAACCCGGCGTGAGCGCGCTGCCGCCCCCAGCGCCGGTGGAAACCCTGACCGGGTGTCGCGACGGCACCGTGCCACCGGAGGTGTTCCAGTCCGAAGTGCCCGTCCTGCTCAAGGGGCTGGTCGGGCATTGGCCGGCAGTCAAGGCCTGCAGCAGCGGCCTGAGCGGGGCGGCGCGATACCTGTCGTCGTTCTGGACCGACCAGCCGGTCACGGCCTACGTCGGCGAGCCGGGCATGCAGGGAAGGTTTTTTTACGACGCGGACTTCACCGGCTTCAATTTCCGCAGTGGCAAGGCCCGTCTGGCTCAGGTGCTGCAGAAGCTCGACGAGGCAGAGCGGATCGCCGACGGGTCGACCATCTACGTGGGCTCCACCCCCGTCGACGGCTGGCTGCCGGGCTTCCGGGCTCAGAACGACGTCCCGTTACCCGCCGGTGACGCACTCGCCAGCTTCTGGCTGGGCAACCGCACGCGCATCTCTGCGCATTTCGACTTTCCGGACAACCTGGCCTGCGTGGTGGCCGGGCAGCGGCGCTTCACGCTGTTCCCGCCGGACCAGATCGGCAACCTCTACGTGGGCCCGATCGACCGCACCCCGTCGGGGCAGGCCATCAGCCTGGTGGATGTCACCCACCCGGACCTGGAGCAGTTTCCCAGATTTCGCGAGGCACTCGCCGCAGCCCGGGTGGCCGACATGGAACCGGGCGATGCCCTCTATGTACCCAGCATGTGGTGGCATCACGTGGAGTCGCTCTCCGCCTTCAACCTGCTGGTGAACTACTGGTGGTGCGTGTCGCCTTCCATCATGGGCGCGCCGACCACGGCACTGATGCACGCCATCCTGGCCCTGCGCGACCTGCCGGCGCGGCAGCGTGACGCATGGCGGGGCCTGTTCGAGCACTACGTGTTCGGCGCAGACGAGGGGGTCTACGCCCACATCCCGGAGACTGGGCGGGGCTGCCTGGCCACGCTGACACCGGACTCGGCACAGAGACTGCGAACAGAACTGCTTGCCCGGCTGAACCGATGAAACGGCCGGCTGAACCCGAGGAGTGATGCAGGTGGAACAACGCAAGATACACAGGATCGTCATCGCCGGCGGCGGCACCGCGGGCTGGATGGCTGCGGCCTCCTTGTCCCGCCTGCTGGGACGCACGCTGGACATCACCCTGATCGAGTCCGATGCCATCGGCACGGTCGGCGTCGGCGAGGCCACCATTCCCACGCTGCTGACCCTGCACGAACTGCTGAAGATCAAGGAACAGGACTTCATGGCCGCCGTGCGCGGCACTTTCAAGCTGGGTATTTCCTTCGAGAACTGGCGTGACGTTGGTAAGGATTACATCCACTCCTTTGGCTGGACCGGCAAGGACTGCTGGGCCGCAGGCTTCCAGCACTTCTGGCTGAAGGGCCAGCGCCTGGGGATCAGCCGGGAATACGGGGAATACTGCGCCGAGTGGGTCGCAGCCAAGCAGAACCGCTTTGCGGTTCTGCCCAGCAAGGGCCTCAACTACGCCTATCACCTCGACAGCTCGCTCTATGCACGATTCCTGAGGAACATCGCCGAGGGCCACGGCGTGCGTCGCCTGGAAGGCCAGATCAAGCAGGTCAACCGCGACGGCGAGAGTGGCTACATCAGCTCGCTTGACCTCGACTCGGGTATCCGCGTCGAGGGGGAGCTGTTCGTGGACTGCACCGGTTTCCGTGGCCTGCTCATCGAGCAGACTCTCGAGGCGGGTTACGAGGACTGGACGCATTGGCTGCCCTGCAACAGCGCCGTCGCGGTCCAGACCGAATCGGTCGCTCCCCCAATTCCCTACACGCGGTCGATCGCCCACGATGCCGGTTGGCAGTGGCGCATCCCCCTGCAACATCGGGTGGGCAACGGGTTGGTCTACAGCCGCGAGCATTACAGCGACGACCAGGCCATCGACAAGCTGCTGGGCAACGTCGAGGGCAAGGTCCTCACCGAACCGCGGGTCATCCGCTTTGCCGCCGGCACCCGCAAGCTGCACTGGAAGCACAACTGTGTGGCGCTGGGCCTGTCCTCGGGCTTCATCGAGCCCCTCGAATCAACCAGCATCCACCTGATCCAGCGTGGCGTGATACGCCTGATGCAGATGTTTCCGTACGACGGTATCCGCCAGCCGGACGTGGATGAGTTCAACAACCAGATGCGCTTCGAGATCGAGAACATCCGCGACTTCATCGTGCTGCACTATCACGTTACCGAGCGCACGGATTCGGACTTCTGGCGTTACTGCCGCTCGATGCGGATACCGGAGACGCTTGCGCATCGCATCGAATTGTTCCGCCAGACCGGACGGGTGTTCAAGGTACCGACTGAACTGTTCGGCGAGAACTCATGGATCCAGGTGATGCTCGGCCAGGGCCTGGTCCCCGAGCAGTATCACCCCATCGTCAACATGATGGACGATGACGAGCTAAAACGGTTCCTGACCGGGATCCATGATTCGGCGCAACGAATGGTGCAACAACTGCCGGTCCACCAGCGCTTCATCGACCACTACTGCCGCGCCAGTTAGCTGACCCGGTCAGGCCTCGGGCCTGAGGTGCGGGAACAGCAGCACGTCGCGGATGCTGGCCGAGTCGGTCAGCAGCATGACCAGGCGATCCACGCCGATGCCCAGCCCGGCAGTGGGCGGTAACCCGTACTCCAGCGCCCGCACGTAGTCGGCATCGAACACCATGGCCTCGTCGTCCCCCGCTTCCTTGCGGCTGGCCTGCTCGTGGAAGCGCTCGGCCTGGTCCTCGGGATCGTTCAGCTCCGAGAAACCGTTGGCCAGCTCCCGCCCACCGACGAAGAACTCGAAGCGATCGGTCAGGAAGGGATCGGCGTCGTTGCGCCGTGACAGGGGCGAGACCTCCGCCGGGTAGGCGTAGACGAAGGTCGGCTGCTCGAGCGTGTGCTCGCAGGTCTTCTCGAAGATTTCCAGCTGCAACTTGCCCGGGCCATCATGCTTGCCAATGGTCACGCCCAGCCGCGTGGCCACCTCAGCCAGGTACTCCCGCTCGCGCAGGCG
>JAURLT010000023.1 GCA_030831085.1 Gammaproteobacteria bacterium | reverse complement strand
GCCCGCCGGCACCACCGGCCAGGGGCCCTCCGCCTGCCAGTCGCGATGGCGTGCCAGCCAGTCCCGGCCGTGGGCGTACATCCAGTGGGTGGGACGGGCCGAGTCGATCAGCGCCGTGATGCGGCCATCCTCGACGGCTCGCGCCACCTTGGCAGGTAGGCGCTCACCCTCGACCTTGAGGCCACTGCAGTCCCAGCGGGCCTCACCGCGGGCGAGGTCGACCTTGCCGAACCGCATGTGGCAGTAGAGCAATTCCAGCGCGGCTTGAGGCGAGCGCGAGCGGGACACGGCCGCATAGTCGCCGGGTTCGAGACCATCCTGCCGGCTGGCGGTGATCAGCCTATCGAGTTCAGCTAACCGCTCCGGTGTCCAGATGGGCGCTCCGCCGGCATCGAGGGATACCAGGCAGAACCCGGCCAGGCAGCCCAGTCCGAGCAGCCGTCTCAGGCCCGCCACTGCCTCGCACGTACGTTCTTGAGTTGCCAAGGGCGATCCGCGTCCAGGTCTTCCTCGAACAATTCTCCCCGGCCCTGCAGCGGAGTCCAATCGGTATATGCCCCGACCACGGGCCCGAGATAGGGCGCTGCCACGGCGAGGCATTCCCGAAAATCCAGCTCGTCGGCTTCGCGGACGCCGCAGGCGGGGTGCCGCACTGCCCACACCGCGGCGGCGAGCGCTCCGGCAGCCACCTGCAGGCTGGTCGCGTTGGCATGCGGCACATGCCGACGCGCTTCCTCGATGGTCAGTTGCGATCCATACCAATAGGCGTTGCGCTCGTGGCCGGCCAGCAGGACGCCAAGTTCGTCCATGCCGGTGACGATGTCCTTCGCCAATACGCGCTGCACCGGCTGCATGACCCAGCCGCGCCCCTCCAGTTCCAGTGCCGAGAGCATCGCGTCGTCGCAGGGGTGATAGACGAACATCACCGTGGGCCGGTACTCGAAACCGCGCGCGCTGCGCTGGGATAAATAGTCGGCGATCGAGAACACCTCGTCGTGGGTCATTAGCAGGCCCTGAAAGCCGCCCAATGACGGCAGCCAGCTGCGACCGTAGGTGCCCCCGCCGGGCCTGCGCAGGTAGACCGACCCGCAGCCGTCCCGGTGCCAGTAGGCGCCGCCCGGCCGGCCGGGTTCGACCGTGCCCAGCGACAGCTCCGCGGGCTGCATCAGTTCGTCCACGAAGCCGTCGATCGACCACGTGTTCACGAATTCGCCGGGCCGCTTGGGGCGCTCGGCGGCCTGGGTGTCGCGCTCAGACACCTGGATCAGCTGGACGCCGAGGTCGCGGGACAGTGCCGCCCAGGCCTGCCGCTCGCCGGGGTCCTCGCGTGCGGGAAGCAGGGCGTCGCGCAGGTCGAGCAGGGCCCGCTTGACGAAATGGGACACCAGGCCGGGGTTCGCGCCATGGTCCACCACGGCCGTGGTGGACGAGGGGCCGAGCTTGCGCCCCAGCCGCAGCATGCGCTCGCGGGTGATGAAGTTGGTCCGCTCGCGAAGGGTGAGCATCGGGTTGTTGAAGACGCCGGGCCAGGGTTCGATCGAGGTGTCGACATACAACACGCCGTGTTCCGCGCACCACTCGACGAGGTCCAGGCTTGATACGTCGACCGAGAGATTGAGCATCAGGTCGCCGGCGGTGAGGTAGCGGGACAACTGTCGGTGGTAGTTGCCCGGCTTGAGGTGACAGTGCACGAAGCGGGCGCCGCAGGCCTGGGCGATCCCCCGGCCCCGCTCGTCCGCGGAGAGCACCTGCAGCGCATCGCTGCCCAGCGCCAGATGGTTGCGGAGCAGTGGCAGCACCACCTGGCCGATGCTGCCACAGCCGATCATCACCACCCGGCCAGAAAAATCAATCGGTTCTCGCATGACCCGACCGTAACAAACGCAGCACGCCCTGCCAAACGATTAACACTTGACGCGCTACAATGCCACCATGAAGAGGAGGTCACCATGCAACGCTTTGCCGCCGGATTGCTGCTCGGGGTAGTCACCATGTCGCTTACAGCACCCACGCCCGGGGAGGCGGCCGAAGCTGCCGCGCCCCTGATCGAACGAAGCAAGCTGTTCGGCAATCCCAGCCGCTCCGGCGCCCAGTTGTCCCCCGATGGCCGCTGGCTGTCATGGCTGGCGCCGCGCGAGGGCGTCATGAACGTCTGGGTGGCCGCGGTGGCGGACCTGGAGCAGGCACGCCCGCTGACGGACTCGAAGGATCGCCCGATCCGCATGCAGTTCTGGGCGCCGGACAGTTCCATGGTCATGTACATCCAGGACAAGGGTGGCGACGAGAACTTCCTGCTGTATGGGATCGAGTTGGGCTCCGGGAAGGAGCGCAACCTCACGCCCTTCGACAAGACCCGGGTTCGAGTGGTGGCCACCTCGCCGATCGTCACCGACCGCATTCTGGTCGGGCTCAACAACCGGGACGAGCGCTGGCACGACGTGCACAGCCTTGACCTCGCCACCGGTAAGCTGACCGAGGTCATCCGCGGCGACGGTTATGCCGGCTTCCTGGCCGACGCCAACCTCGACCTGCGCATGGCGCTTCGGCCCAACGCGGCCGGCGGCTACGACTTCTTCCGGGTGAAGGAGTCAGCCGTCGAGGCAGAGCCCTTCGCGACCACCACGCTCGAGGATTCCCTGACCACCCAGCCGGCCGGTTTCACCACCGACGGCAAGACCCTGTACTGGATCGACAGCCGTGGCCGCGACACCGCCGCCCTCGTGGCGCAGGACGTGGAAACCGGCGAGACCGAGGTCGTGGGTTCCAGTGACCGCGCCGACGTGGGCGGTGCCATGAGCAACCCGCGGACCGGCAAGGTGGAGGCCTACGCCGTCACCTACCTGCGCGAGGAATGGGTGGCCCTTGATGAGAAGATTGGCGCCGACCTCGCCTGGCTGCGCGAGCAGCTGGCCGGGGACGTGGCGGTCACCTCGCGCACCGACGACGATCGTCTGTGGACCGTCGCGGTGGACCCGGTGGTGGCCTCACCCTCGGTCCACCTGTTCGACCGCGAGCAGCGCTCGCTGCGCCAACTGTACGTGTCGCGTCCGGAACTGGAGGGGGCACCGCTGCAGCCCATGCACCCGCGCGAGATTGCCGCGAGGGACGGCCTGACCCTGACCGCCTACCTCACCCTGCCGCCAGGCAGCGATCCGGACGGCGATGGTGTGCCAGCCAAGCCCGTTCCCATGGTGCTGCTGGTCCACGGCGGTCCGTGGGCCCGTGATGATTACGGCTACAACGGCTACCACCAGTGGCTCGCCAACCGCGGCTATGCAGTGCTGTCGGTGAATTTCCGCGGCTCGACCGGTTTCGGCAAGGCCTTCATTTCGGCGGGCGACCTGCAGTGGGGTCGCAAGATGCACGACGACCTGATCGACGCCGTGGAGTGGGCGGCCGGAGAAGGCGTGGCCCAGCGAGACCAGGTGGCCATCATGGGTGGCTCCTACGGCGGTTATGCGACGCTGGCCGGCCTGACCTTCACGCCCACCGATTTCGCTTGCGGCGTGGACATCGTGGGGCCCTCCAACCTGGAGACGCTCCTGCAAACCATCCCGCCTTACTGGGTCGCGGTGGTCGAGCAGTTCCACCAGCGCATGGGCAACCCCAACACCGAGGAGGGCAGGGCGCTGCTCCGCGAGCGGTCGCCGCTCTACTCGGCCGGCAACATCGTCCGCCCGCTGCTGATCGGCCAGGGTGCCAACGATCCACGGGTCAAGCAGGCGGAGTCGGACCAGATCGTTGAGGCCATGCGCGAGCGCAAGATCCCGGTGACCTATGTGCTGTTTCCCGACGAGGGCCACGGTTTCGCCCGCCCCGAGAACAATATCGCCTTCAATGCGGTGACCGAGAACTTCCTGGCCGGCTGCCTGCAGGGCCGCTCCGAACCCATCGGTGCCACCGTGAAGGCCTCTACGGCCCAGGTTCTGGAGGGTGCCGACTTCACGCCAGGGCTCGCGGACGCTCTGAAGTAGCCGACCGTGACATCGCCGATTACCAATGCCCCGGGTCATGCCCGGGGCATTTCGTTCATGGTGCTGGCGGTGGGAACCTTTGCGGTCATGGACGCCATGCTCAAGCAGCTGGCCGGCCACTATCCGCCCATCCAGGTCAGCTTCCTACGTTGTGCGGCATCTCTGCCCTTTGTGCTGGTGCCCATTGCCTTGACCGGCCGCTGGGCACGACTCAGGCCGGTCAACCTGCCGCTGCACCTCCTGCGCGGCGGGTTCGCCGTGGTGATGCTATGGGGCTTCGTGTGGGCGGTCGGCCGCGCGACGCTGACCGACGTCTATGCAGTATTCATGAGCGCGCCGCTGGTGGTGCTGGCCCTCGCCGCCCTGTTCCTCGGTGAGCGCATCGGCCCGCTCCGCTGGGCGGCCGTGCTGCTCGGCATGACCGGCGTCGTGGTGACGCTCGCTCCCAGCGGTGAGGGCATGCAGCTGGCGGTGGGCGCGGTGGCTTTTCTGGCGGCCTTTTCCTATGCGGCCTCAATCGTGACCGTGCGGGTGCTGGCCAGGACCGACACCACCAGCAGCATGGTGTTCTGGTTTCTCGCCCTGGTGGCCCTGGCCGCCGGCCTGGCTTCACTGCCCGGCTGGGTGGGCATTCGGGCCGAGCACTGGACCTGGATCGTGGCGGTCGGGTTCACTGGCTGGGTAGCGCAACTGCTTGTTACCGAGGCCTTCAAGTTGGCGCCGGCCTCGGTCGTGGCCCCGTTCGAGTACACCGCCCTGATCTGGGCCCTGTGCATAGACTTTGCATTCTGGCAGGCGCTACCCTCGGGACAAGCGCTGGTCGGGGCTACCATCGTGGTGGCCGCCGGCCTGCTGGTGCTGGTTCGCGAGCGCGTTGCTCCGGCTGCCGGAGCCTGATTGAAAAGGAAGCCCAGATGAACAAGTCCCATCCATGGCTGGCTGCATACCTGGTGCTGCTGCTGCCGGTCACCCCGGTCGCGGCCCAGCAGATCATCGATGCCACCGTGCCCCTGAAAATACTCGAAGTGGCCAAGGAGTTTGGCCCGGCCAGCCTCAATATCGACGGCGCCGGCGATCCCCTGATCCAGGCCGAGGTGCAGGACGGTTTCAAGTACCTCGTCATGTTCTATGGCTGCAAGGAGGGTGAGGACTGCGATGACATCCAGTTCGGCGCCTGCTTCACCGACGCAGAGGTCTCCCTGCAGGACATCAACGACTGGAATGCCGGGCGCAAGACGCCGCGTGCGTACCTGGACTCGGAGGGCGGCGCGTGCATGGACATGTGGGCCAACATCGATTTCGGCGTGACCCGCGAGAATCTCCGGGACTGGTTCAACTGGTGGACCCGGGTGGGTGAAACCTTCATCAAATTCCTGGCCGACGGCGGTGATGGTGGGTCAGCGGGTCCGAGCGGCCTGGTCGAGAAGCCGACCCGACGCGAGTCCATCTGAGTGATCGCCCGGCGGCTGCGGATCTACGGCCGCGTACAGGGCGTGTTCTATCGACAGTGGACGGTCAATACCGCGACTGACCTCGGCCTGCAGGGCTGGGTGCGCAACCGCGGCGACGGAACGGTCGAGGCTCAGGTCCAGGGTGATGAGGCGGCCATCGCGTCCCTCATAGAAGCGGCCCGTCACGGTCCACCGATGGCGGAGGTGAGCAGCCTGGAGATGGAAGAGGTCGAACCT
>JAURLT010000144.1 GCA_030831085.1 Gammaproteobacteria bacterium | reverse complement strand
TCGCTGACCCTGGTCCTGGGTGTGATCTTCGTGTTCCTCGGCAACCTGCGGGCAACCCTGATCCCGGCCGTGACCATACCGGTCTCGGTGATAGCCACGCTCGCCTTCATGAATCTGGTCGGTTACTCGATCAACGTGCTGACCCTGCTCGGTCTGGTGCTGGCCATCGGTCTCGTGGTCGACGATGCGATTGTGGTGCTGGAGAACATCTTCCGCCGGATCGAGCTGGGTGAACCGCCGCTGGTGGCCGCCCTCGACGGCAGCCGCGAGATCGGTTTTGCCGTGATCGCCACGACCCTGGTACTGGTGTCGGTGTTCGTCCCGATTTCCTTCCTGCCCGGAGCCCTGGGTCGGCTGTTCCGTGAATTCGGCTTCACGCTGGCCGCCGCGGTGCTGTTTTCTTCCCTGGTGGCCCTGACCCTGACCCCGGCCATGGCCTCGCGCATGTTCAAGGAGAACGAGCGGCGTTCCCGGCTGACCGAGGGCATCGACCGGTTTTTCCACCAGCTGGCTGACTGGTACGAACGCCGCCTGCGCAGCCTGATCCGGCGGCCACTGCTCATCATCGGCGGCACCCTGGTACTGGTGCTGGTGGCCGTGTTCGCCTTCCGCGTGCTGCCCACCGAGTTCGCGCCGACCGAGGATCGCGGCGTGCTGTTTGTCGGGCTCACCGGCCCGGAGGGGGCCAGCCTCGAGTACACCGAGCGCCAGCTCTCGCTGCTCGAGGACATCCTCTACCCGTACAAGGAACAAGGGCTGGTCAGGCGCATCAACCTGCGGGTCGGCGGAGGCTGGGGCGGTGCCGAGGTCAACGCCGTGCGCGGGTGGGTGGTGCTGGAGGACTGGGACAAACGGGACGTTTCCGCAGGCCAACTGGCAGCGGAGATCGAGGCCAAGATGTCCGCGCTGCCGGGCGCGCGCGCGTTCGTATTCCAGCCGCAGGGACTGTCGTTTCGCGGCTTCGGCCAGCCCATGCAGGCGGTCATCGGCGGTCCCGACTACGAAACGCTGGCGCAATGGAGCGACCTGCTGCTGGCGCGCATCGGCGACAACCCGGGCCTGGTTGGGGCCGACAGCAGTTACCGCGAGCGCAAGCCGCAGATCAACATTTCCGTCGACCGTGACCGGGCTGCCGAACTCGGCGTTTCCCTGCAGTCGGTGGGCCGGACCCTGGAGACGGTTCTGGGGTCGCGAATCGTCACCACCTACGTCGACCGCGGCCGCGAATACAACGTGGTGCTGCAGGGCGAGGCGCGGGACCGCTCGCGTCCCTCCGACCTGCAGAACCTCTACGTGCGCTCCGATCGCAGCGGCGAGATGGTGCCGCTGGCCAACCTGGTGAGACTTGAGGAAACCGCGGGCGCCCTTTCGCTGGAGCGCTTCGACCGGCTGCGCTCGATTACCATCAGCGCGGGCCTGGCCCCTGGCTACACCATGGGTGAGGCGGTCGAGTATTTCCAGCAGCTGGTGGGCGAGGCGCTGCCTCCCGGGGCACGCCTTAGTTTCGACGGCGAGGCACGTGAGTACCTGCGCTCGCGCGGACAGCTATGGGTCACCTTCGCCTTTGCGCTGGCCATCGTGTTCCTGGTCCTGGCGGCCCAGTTCGAGAGCTTCCGCCATCCCGCAATCATCATGACCACGGTGCCCCTGGCCATCATCGGGGCACTCGCCGGTCTGTGGCTGTTCAACCTGTCGCTGAACGTCTTCAGCCAGATCGCCATGATCCTGTTGATCGGCATCGCGGCCAAGAACGGGGTGCTGATCGTGGAGTTTGCCAACCAGCTGCGCGACTCGGGCTATGAGCGGGTCGAGGCCGTGGTCAAGGCGGCTGCCATCCGGTTGCGGCCGGTGCTCATGACCAGCCTGTGCACAGCCTTCGGGGCCACGCCTTTCCTGCTGGCAACCGGTGCGGGTTACGAGCAGCGCGAGCCGATCGGCGTAGTCATCTTCTACGGCACGACCATCTCGGTGGTCCTGACGCTGTTCGTGGTGCCAGCAGTCTATTCCCTGCTGGCTGGCGAGCACCGCTCACCCCGTTACCTGCGCGAGATGATCGCTCGCCAGCGGGCGGCCGTGGAGGGCGCATCGGTCCAGCACAAGGCGCCCGATGGAGAGCCCGGGAGTGCTGCCCCGTGATGGTCGCCGGCAGTCCGACCGCCAGCGGCAATGCCCGGCGGCTGGCTGCGCGCCTGCGTGGATTGGTGGGCAAGGCCATCGCCGATTATTCGATGATCGAGGAGGGTGACCGGGTGATGGTCTGCCTTTCCGGAGGCAAGGACTCCTACACCCTGCTCGACATGCTGCTGTCGCTGCAGCGCTCGGCGCCAGTCAATTTCGAGTTGAGGGCGGTGAACCTGGATCAGAAGCAGCCGGGTTTCCCGGCCGAAGTCCTGCCCGGCTACCTCCAGTCCCTCGGCGTGTCGTTCGAAGTGATCGAGCAGGACACCTACTCCGTGGTCCGCAGGGTGATCCCGGAAGGCAAGACGCAGTGCGGCCTGTGCAGCCGCCTGCGGCGCGGGGCGCTGTACCGGTATGCCCGCGAGAACGGCTTCAACAAGCTGGCGCTCGGTCATCATCGGGACGATCTGGTGGAGACGCTGTTCCTGAACCTGTTCCACGGCGGGCGCCTGAAGGCGATGCCGCCCAAGTTGCTCTCCGACGACGGCCGCAGTGTGGTCATCCGGCCCCTGTGCTACGTACCCGAGCGCGAAATTGCCCGCTATGCGCGCCAGCGGCAGTTTCCGATCATTCCCTGCACCCTGTGCGGTTCACAGCCGAACCTGCAGCGGGAGGCGGTGGCGGCCATGCTGGCGGAGTGGGAGCGGCAGCATCCCGGGAGGGTTGACTCCATCTTCACGGCTCTCACCCAGGTCGAGGTATCCCACCTCGCAGACCCCACCCGCTTCGACTTCGCTGCGTTGCGGGCGCGGGCAGGCGAGCAGGCCTGAGGAGGGCGAGTGTCGCGCAGTGAACTGGCCAGGCCGCTCGACAACTCCTACTGGGTCGACCCGGGCAGGTTCCTGGCTGGCGAGCATCCATCGGGCAAGTCGGACTCCGCGCTGCAGGAGCGTCTCTCGGCCCTGCTTGCGGCAGGCATCGCCCAGTTCGTCGACCTGACCTCGCCGACGGAGTTCCAGCCCTATGAGGCCGTGCTGCGCCAGTTGGGCGCACCAGGCTCGGTCCGCTACCACCGGGCCGCGATTCCCGATCACGGGTTGCCGCAGGACCCGTCGGTGACTGCCGCCATACTCGACCAGATCGACACAGCCCTGGCCAGTGACCGGCCCACTTACCTGCACTGTCGCGCCGGTATCGGTCGCACTAACCTGGTGGTGGGCTGCTGGCTGGTGCGTCGCGGACATACCGGCCAGGGTGCGATCTCAAGGCTCAATCAGCTGTGGCTGGCCAACGCCCGGTCCCGGTTCTGGTCCACTGTGCCTGAAACGCCTGAGCAGGTGTCCTATGTGCTTGGCTGGTCGGAGCCTCGCCGGGCGGTCTCGGCGGTGCGCCAGGCGGACGAGCGCGCGGCGGTGGGTTTGCGGACCCGCTACCGCGGACTCCTGCTCGGCATGGCCGTTGGGGACGCGCTGGGGCAGGCGACGCTGCATCGACGTCCCGGCTCGTTCAACCAACTTGGCGACCTGTTGGGTGGCGGACCTTATGCGTTGCCGCGGGGCGCCTGGGGCGACAAGACGGCCATGGGACTGTGCCTGGCCGAAAGTCTGGTCACCAAGGGAGAGGTCGACCTGCCTGATTTGCTCGGCCGGTTCCTGCGGTGGCAGGGCGAAGGGCACCTCACCAGCACCGGGACCTGCGTGGGGATCAGCGCCGAGACGGCGGGAGCCCTGGCCCAGGCAGAGGAGGCCCGTGACCCGAGGCTCGGCAGCCGCGATCCCTCGCGTCCGGGCAAGGAACCCCTGGGCCGGATCGGCCCGGTCGTGGGGCTCTTGTTGTCCGAGCCCGAGCAGGCCATCGAAGCCGCGGCGGAAGTCACCCGGGTAACCCATCAAGCGCCAGCGACGCTGGACGCCGTGCGGTACTTTGCAGCCCTGTTGATCGGGGCCCTGCAGGGCGCTTCCCGGGCCGAGCTGCTGAAGCCGGGTTTCTCGCCCGTCGAGGGCTATTGGAAACGCAGGCCCCTGGGCTCGGAGGTGGGGGCAGTGGCCGCCGGATCCTGGGCCCGCAAGCAACCTCCGAGGATATCCGGTGGCGGGCAGGCGGTGGATGCGTTGGAGGCGGCGCTGTGGGCGTTTGCCAGCCAGGACGGCTTCCGCCCGGCGTTGCTGGCGGCAGCCAACCTCGGACAGGACGCCGACCTGACCGCAGCCATGGTGGGGCAGCTGGCGGGGGCTTTTGCTGGCCAGTCCGCCATCCCGGAGGCCTGGCAGGCCTCCATCTCCGGCAGTGGCCGGATCCTGAGCCTCGCCGATGGCCTGCTCGAGCGTGCGCTGCGCAGGATTCCTGCGTGAAACGGGCCGCTCGCTCGCGCCGCGGTTACTGGTGGGAGCGGCTTGCCGACGAGGAATTGCTGGACCTCCGTCTCTGCGACCTCGACCTGCGGATCAAAGGCTCTCCCGTAGAGGCGGCGCTTGAGCGTCTGGAGCGTGAACTCGAGCGCCGCCATGTCGCCTTCCGGCCTCACCACTGGGTCGCTCAGGAGTGGTTTTCACCGGACGGCGTACCGGGGATCGCCATTCCCTTCTACCTCCTGCATCCCCGCCTGCAGCGCCTGGAGAGGCGTTTCATGGGCGAGGTCGAGGGCGGTAACCAGACCGAGCTGATGAAGATCCTGCGCCACGAGGCCGGGCATGCGGTGGACACGGCGTTTCGGCTGCGGCGCCGCAAGTCCTGGCGGGAAACCTTCGGCCCGGCGTCACGACGCTATCCGCGCCACTACCGGCCGCGGCCGGGCAGCAAGCGTTACGTTCAGCACCTCGGCGGTTGGTACGCACAGAGTCATCCCACCGAGGACTTTGCGGAAACCTTCGCCGTCTGGCTGAAGCCGGGCTCCCGCTGGCGAACCGATTACCTGGGTTGGCCGGCTCTGCACAAGCTGGAATGGGTTGCGGACACCATGCAGGACTTGCGCGACGTGCGGCCGACTGGCGTGCAGCGCAGGCACGTCGAGCCCCTGCGCGTTGCCCGCCGCACCCTGCGCGAGCACTACCGCGTGATGGTCGGCCATTACCGGGGTGACGATGCCGAGAAGATCGACAAGATCCTGATCAGGCTGTTCGCGCGGCGGCGGCAGCGCCCGGGGCAGTTGCGTGGCAGTACCCTCATTCGGGAAAATCACGCGGTGCTACGCAGGCGAGTCATGGCGCGCACTGAAGCTACTGCCTACCTGGTCCAGTCCCTGACCGACCACCTCGAGGGGCGCGCCCGCCTGCTTGGCCTGTTCGTCAAGGGTGACCGTCGGCAGGCTATGCGTCGCCTCGAGCGACTGCTGGTGACGCTCGCTGCCAAGTCCAGCAAGGGTGTCGGCCCGTGGATCGCCCTGTGAAAAAGCTGCGCATCCTGGTCCTGGTCCACGAGACGCTGGTCCCGCCGGAAGATATCAGTCACCTCACCGACCAGCAGGCCGACGAGTTCCGTACCGAGTTCGACGTCATCACCACGCTGCGCGAGCTGGGCCACGAGGTTCGTCCGCTGGGGATCGGTGACAGCTTGCGCGAACTGCGCTTGCACATCACCCGCTGGCAGCCGCACGTGTGCTTCAACCTGCTGGAGGAATTTGGCGGCATCGTCACCTACGACCAGCACGTCGTCGCCTATCTGGAGTTGATGCGCCAGCCCTATACCGGCTGCAATCCTCGCGGGCTCATGCTGTCCCGTGACAAGGTCCTGTCCAAGCAGCTGCTCGCCTACCATCGCATTCCAACACCGCAATTTGCCGTGTTCAGGCGCGACCGCAAGCCCATCATCCCGCGCCGTCTGAAGTATCCCCTGTTCGTCAAGTCCGCCACCGAGGACGCCTCGCTCGGCATTGCCCAGGCCTCGGTGGTGGAAGACCAGGTCCGGCTGCTGGAGCGCATCCAGTTCATCCATGAGCAGACCCATAGCGATGCCCTGGTGGAGGAGTTCATCGATGGCCGGGAGGTCTACATCGGGGTCATCGGCAACGAGCGACTCACGACCCTGGCTCCCTGGGAGCTGTCCTTCGGCTCGCTCAGCGAAACGGCACTCGGCATCGCCACCCGCAAGGTGAAGTGGGACCGTGCCTACCAGGAGCGCCACGGCATCGTTACCGGTCCCGCCAAGAACCTGCCAGAGGGCGTCGAGGCTCGCCTCGACCGGATGGCGAGGCGCATTTACCGTGCCCTGCACCTGTCCGGTTATGCGCGCATGGACCTGCGCATGCGCGCCGACGGTTCGCTGTTCTTCCTCGAGGCCAACGCGAATCCGAACCTCGAGGAGCTGGAGGATTTCGGCCGGGCAGCGGCTCACGCGGGCATCGAGTATCCGCAGCTGCTGCAGCGCATCCTGCGTCTCGGCATGAGCTACCAGGCCGAGTGGCGCATTCCCTAGGTTCCGCCTAGCTCTTCTTCCTCGACTCGAACGCCCTCGACTTCAGCCAGGCCGATCCATTCCCGCAGGCTGGAGTCCTGCAGGCAGTGTTCGTAGTAGTCACGTGCGATGCCACCCAGCGCCAGTCCGTAGCTGCGGATGCGCAGCACCACCGGACCGTACATGGCGTCTGCGGCGCTGTAGTCGCCAAACAGCCACGGACCCTTGCCGGCAGCGGCCGCGCGGCAGTCCACCCAGATGGACTCGATGCGCTGCAGGTCGCCGGTCAGTGCCGCGGTCACTGTCACGCGCCGCCCGACTGCCCGCGCATTCATCGGGCACTGGCTGCGCAGGGCGGGAAAACCCGCGTGCATCTCGGCGGCGACGGCGCGTGCCCGGGCCCGCAGGGCCCGATCCTGCGGCCAACCCCGCCCATCGGCCAGCTCCGAGAGATACTCGCAGATCGCCAGCGATTCCCAGATGCAGACACCGTCATGCAGCAGCACCGGCACCTTGTGGCTGGGTGACAGCCTGGCCACTTCGGTCGCGAATT
>JAURLT010000143.1 GCA_030831085.1 Gammaproteobacteria bacterium | reverse complement strand
TCCACCCGTGGGCTTGGCCGCGAGGGCTACCGAAGACACCAGGGCGAGGGCGATCATGCCGACCATTGAAGACTTACTCGGATACTTGGCCATCACATTTACTCCTGAAGAACTGTTAAAGCCTTGTTCACCGATTTGGTCCACTGTCCGCACCCCATCGGCGTGGCTACAAACCTTGGCGACAGTGTCTGCTTCGCGGGTACTTGGTTAAATCGCCGTCAAGTACCCGTTGCGGGGTACTTCGGTACCGCTTTCTGTGAACCAGTCCCCAGTTTTCAGGTGCCGGTCTGACTAGACTGCGGACGTCGGCATTTGGGACCGTTTGCTGGAGTTAACAGAAGACATGCGAGTGATGATCGCCACCGAGCGCGCTATCTATCGGGCCGGGCTGCGCATGCTGCTCGAAGCCGAGGGTGGCGTTCGCTGCACTGGCGAGGCAGCCACGCGTGATGAGGTCGTGCAACTGGTCTCCGTCGACCCGCCCGATGTGCTGCTGCTCGACCCGGACCTGCCCGGCGGTGGGCTGGCAGCCTTGCGGGATATCATCGGCTCGGGGATCGATACCCGCACCTTGCTGCTCAACGACGAGGTCGAACAGGCCACCCTGCTCACCGCGCTCAGGCTGGGCCTCAAGGGCACCATCGCTCACGATTGCCCGCCCAAGCTGCTACTCAAGGCGATGCGCACGGTCATGAAGGGCGAGTTCTGGCTAGGCCGCGGCGAGGTCCGCGACCTGCTGCAGGCCCTGGCCACCATCGACAAGTCGGCCCCCACGCCCAGCGAGGACAGCCTGACGCCTCGCGAGCGGGACATCGTGCTGGTGCTCCTGAAGGGGGCCAGCAACAAGGAAATCGCCAGCGAACTCGGCCTGGGCGAGCAGACCGTCAAGAACTACCTGGCCTCGATCTACGGCAAGCTCAAGGTGTCAAACCGGGTAGAGCTGGTCCTCTACGCCCGGGAGAGCGGGCTCGCCCGCATCGCCTGAGCTCCAACGGCTCAGGGACAGGGCCTCGACAGCTTCTTTACCAGCCTCCGGGTCGCCTGAAAGGCGTCCATGGTCTCGTTACCAGCCGCCGCCTGCTCGTTCGGCACGTAGACGCCAAAAGCGACTGCACCCGTGGTATCGATGAACTGCACCCCGTATTCGGTGCGTCCACGTCCAGGCAACTCGGTGACGTAGAGGGCAGCGATGAGGTCGGGCCGCAGGTGGCCGCTGAGCCCGTGCGACTCATCGCCGAGGTTGAAGAAGCGACTGACTTCCGAAGGAGATCCGGCAGGAATACGCCCCAGTACCTCGAACAGCTGCCCGGATCGCTCGATGAGGGTGAGGCTTTCCGGCCAGGCCTGCAGGGACTGCCAGACCTGGTAAAAAACCCCGCCGTCAGCGCCGACCGACAGCTCGGCAGGCAGTGCGGAGAGCAGCTGCGCCTCGGTGACGCCTTCCCGCCTGGCGACTTCGCCCAACCTCCCCGGGGCGCTGGACCAGGCCGCACGGAGGGCTGTGCTGCGCTGCGGTTCGAGGCACAGCCCACCGGCGGGCTCCGCGGCCGCGCTGGCCGTCGACACGCACAGCAACAGGATTGAGCCGACCAAATTCCTTCTCATCACCATCCTCCTAGTCACTCAGGTCGAGCGAGTATTGCCCCGCAGGACGCCTGCCACCGGCGGGTGAGCCTGAACTCCTTTTCCTCGAACCATGTCGCTGCACCACCCCGGCCTTGCCGGCCCGAACCTCCGGACGGGCTCGCCAGGCGTGCATGCGGGTCTTCGCCTCGCGCAGCGCGGTCTCCAGATCGACCGGCGGCTCCGGCCAGTCGCGGCCCAGCCTGAAACCGACCTGCTCCTGCAGGCCGCGCGGCATGCGCCAGGGTTCGAACAGCCAGCTGTCGGGCACCCGCTCGAGCTGGGGCAGCCAGCGGCGCACGAAGCGCCCCACCGGATCGTGATCGCGCGCCTGCTTGAGGGGATTGTAGACACGGGTCGTATTGATGCCGGTGGTACCCGATTGCATCTGCATCTGGCTCCAGTGAATGCCCGGCTCATAGTCGGTGAACTGGCTCGCTAGCCAGCGTCCCACTTCCTGCCAGTGCAACCACAGCGGATAGGCCGCTACCGACACCAGCATGGCCCGCATGCGGAAGTTGATCCATCCGGTCTCCCTGAGCATGGCGATCACCGCATCCACCAGCGGCCACCCAGTACGACCCTCACGCAATGCTGCAAAGCGTTCGTGGTTCCAGTCGTCCTCGCGCAGCCCGTCGTAACCCCGATGCATGTTGCGCCATTCAATTTCGGGCTCCGACTCGAGTTTCTGGATAAAATGACAATGCCAGTGCAGGCGGCTGACGAAGGACGCCAGCCCGCGGCGACGGCGATCGCCCTCGCCGAGCTCGACGAGGGTTACACGGGTCGCCTGCACCACCTCACGCATCCCCAGGCAGCCGAGCGCCAGGTAAGGGGAAAGCCGCGAGCAGGCGGTGGGCGCAGACAGGGGGGAACTGATGCCGCCCCGATAGGCGCCACTGCGTTGCTCCAGGAACTCCTCGAATACCTCGAGGCCGCGGGCTCGCCCGCCAACCTGACGGCCCGGGCAGGGATCCGCCGACAGGCCCAGGGCCTGCGGCTCCGGCAGGCGCTGCTGCGGCCAGCCGAGGTCCGCGCACTCGATTGCGCCCGTCGAGGTCTGCTGAGGCAAGGCCATGAAGGCTTCCCAGCGTGCGGCCCACTCGTCCCGGTCCGACAACGCACGTATCACCCCGAACTGCTGCGCCTGGCGCCACGGAATGCCCCGCTCGCGGCACCAGCGGCCGACCGCACGGTCGCGGGCGTACGTCCAGGCATTGCCGGTCTCCTCATGCGACCAGAGCCCGGCGATGGGGCTTTCGCCATGCAAGCGGTCCAGCACCGTCACGACCTCGCCGGTCACCACATGCAGCCTGCCACCAAGGGATGCCAGTTGTCGGTGCAGGTCGCGCAAGGCCTCGGCCAGGAAAGCGTAGTGACGACCTGCCATGTCGGGTTCGGACATGAGCCCGGGTTCGAGTATGTACAGGCAGGTGACCGGTCCCGCGCGAGCGGCTTCGGCCAGTGGTGCGTGGTCGACGACCCTGAGGTCGCGCTTGAACCAGACCAGCTGACGCCCGGGCGGTCTCCCGGGTTCGCTCACGACCGCCCCACCCAGTTCAGCGCCTGGGACAACAGGCGCCGCAGGGACGGGTGCGCGTAAACCGACGGACCGTCACCCGGCTGCAGGCTCACCACTCGGGCGTTACGGTAGGTATGCGTCCAGGCCAAGAGGCGGCTGCCGCGCGGCCGGTTCCAGCTCTCCGGCATGGCCAGGCCGACCGCCACTGCCGCGGAACGGAAAGCCGGTGAGGTGAGGTCGAAATCGGTGACCAACAGGGGCTCGACCTCCGCCTCGAAGACCTCGGCCAGATAAAGTTCGTCGGTGATCTCAAAGCTCTCCGGCAGGCCCGCCGTCACCGGATGATCGCCCGCGACGCGCGCCTGATAGGTCGCCGATGGCAGGTAGCCGGAGTCTCCGCACGCCCGCCCCCGAATGGTGGATGGCCGGTACAGAAACCGCCCGCCGACGATGTCGCCCCATTCCGGCCAGTCCGCCCAGCCCGCCAGGGCGTGGTGCATCATCACCATGCCACAGCCGGCCTCTGCACGAGCCATGATGCAGCGCTGGAAATCCAGCGAGGGCAGCCTGGTTTCCATGGCGCCGGGCGTGAAGCGGTAACCCGGCATGTCGTAGCACAGCAGCACGTCGCCGTCATCGATAGACAGGGCCGGTAACTCCGTCTCGGCCGCGGGGTGACGAAGTGCCACCACCTCCCACCCTGCGGGCGGCAGCATGGCCAGGAAGGCAGCGCGCTCGAAGGGATGACCGCCGGTCAACAGGATCAGACGTCTGGCTTGATCGAACATGGGCCAGAATTATGGCCCGACGCCCCGCTTGCCGGTAACATCCAGCTTTCCATTTGCGCCAGGGGACTTGCCATGGACGACTTCAACCAACAGAAGACCAAGATCCGCGACCAGGCCGGCTTCATCGCCGCGCTGGACCAGAGTGGCGGCAGCACGCCCAAGGCCCTGGGCCTCTACGGAATCAAGGAGGGCGCCTGGTCCAGCGAACAGCAGATGATGGATCTGGTGCACGCCATGCGCACCCGCATCGTCAGCAGCCCGGCCTTCGACGGCCGGCGCATCCTGGGGGCGATCCTGTTCGAAGCCACCATGGATCGCGAGTTCAACGGGCAGCCGGCGGCCGACTACCTCTGGCAGGTGAAGCAGGTGGTGCCCTTCCTCAAGGTCGACAAGGGCCTGGAGGCCGAAGCCGACGGCGTGCAGCTGATGAAGCCGATGCCCGAGCTGGGTGCCCTGCTCACGCGCGCCAAGGCCAAGGGCATCTTCGGCACCAAGATGCGCTCGGTGATCAAGCAGGCGAACTCCGGGCGGATCAAGGCCGTCGTCGACCAGCAGTTCGAAGTGGGCCTGCAGATCGTGGCGGCCGGGCTCGTGCCGATCATCGAGCCCGAAGTCGACATCAAGTGCCCCAACAAGGCCAAGGCTGAGGAAATCCTCAAGGCGGAGTTGCTCTCCCACCTCAATGCGCTGCCCGAGAGCGCCACGGTCATGCTCAAGCTGACGCTGCCCGAGGTGGACGACCTCTATGCCGAGTGCATCGCCCACCCACGGGTGCTCAGGGTGGTGGCGCTGTCCGGCGGCTACAGCCGCGACGAGGCGAATACACGACTCGCAAGGCAGCACGGCATGGTGGCCAGCTTCTCGCGCGCCCTCACCGAGGGCCTCACCGCCCAGCAGAAGGACGCGGAATTCGACGCCGCGCTGGACGCCGCGATTGAGGGCATCTACCAGGCCTCCAGAACCTGAGGCCGTTCCGAAGCGCGCGGGGACCATGAGCCGCTACCTGCTCGCACTGGACCAGGGCACCACCAGCTCCCGCTCGATCCTCTTCGATCACGGCGGGCAGATCGTCGCCCTCGCCCAGCGCGAGTTCACCCAGCATTTCCCTCGCTCGGGCTGGGTGGAGCACGACGCCCTGGAGATCTGGTCCAGCCAGTCCGCCACCATTGACGAGGTGCTGTTCAAGGC
>JAURLT010000142.1 GCA_030831085.1 Gammaproteobacteria bacterium | reverse complement strand
TGCCACGCGCCTTCTCTTCCGGCGCCTTGTCAATCTGGTCGTACGCACTGAACTCTCCACCGTGCGTCTCCGCCATCACCTTGGTCAACGCCGCCGTCAGCGTCGTCTTCCCATGGTCAACGTGCCCAATCGTCCCCACGTTCACGTGCGGCTTGTTACGTACGAATTTTTCCTTAGCCATGACGGTTTACCTGCTGTGCTAGTTTGGGTGGATGACGGATCAGGATGCCTTCTTCAGCACCGCCTCGGCGACGTTGCTGGGCACCTCGAGATACTTGGAAAATTCCATGGTGAAGGTCGCGCGACCCTGGCTCATCGAACGGACGTTGGTCGCGTAGCCGAACATCTCGGCCAGCGGCACTTCCGCGGTGATTACCTTGCCCGACGGCCCCTCTTCCATGCCCTGTATCTGGCCGCGGCGCCGGTTGAGGTCGCCGATAACGTCACCGGAATATTCCTCCGGAGTCACGACCTCTACCTTCATGATCGGCTCGAGCAGCACCGGACGGGCCTTATGGAAGCCCTCCTTGAAAGCCATGCTGCCAGCGATCTTGAACGCCATCTCGTTGGAGTCCACGTCGTGGTAGGAGCCGTCAAAGATGGTGACCTTGACGTCTACCACTGGATAACCGGCGATCACGCCGCCCTCCATGGCCTCCTTGATGCCCTTGTCGACCGCCGGCACGTACTCCCGCGGCACCACGCCGCCGACGATGCCGTTGACGAACTCGTAGCCCTTGCCCTCTTCCTGCGGCTCGATGCGGAGCCAGACGTGACCGTACTGGCCGCGGCCGCCCGACTGGCGAACGAACTTGCCTTCCTGCTCGACCTGGGCGCGGATGGTCTCCCGATAGGCGACCTGGGGCTTGCCCACGTTAGCCTCGACCTTGAACTCGCGCTTCATGCGGTCAACGATGATTTCGAGGTGCAACTCGCCCATGCCGGAGATGATGGTCTGCCCGGACTCCTGGTCGGTATGGACGCGGAAAGAGGGGTCTTCCTTGGCCAGTCGCTGCAGGGCAAGGCCCATCTTCTCCTGGTCGACCTTGGTCTTCGGCTCGACGGCCACCGAGATCACCGGCTCGGGGAATTCCATCTTCTCGAGGATGATCACCTTGTCGGGATCGCTCAGCGTGTCGCCGGTGGTTACGTCCTTGAGGCCGACGGCGGCCGCGATGTCACCGCAACGCACTTCCTTGAGTTCAATGCGCTCACTGGCGTGCATCTGCAGCAGACGGCCGACGCGCTCGCGCTTGGACCTGTTGGGCACGAACACCGTGTCGCCGGAATTCAGCACGCCGGAGTAAACGCGGAAGAAGGTCAGGTTGCCCACGAAGGGATCGTTCAGGATCTTGAAGGCCAGCGCAGAGAAAGGCGCCCCGTCGTCGGACTTGCGGGTGTCCTCGTCGCCGCCTTCCGTCTGGCCGCGCACGTCCGGCACTTCGGTGGGGGCCGGCATGAATTCGATTACGGCGTCCAGCACCGCCTGCACGCCCTTGTTCTTGAAGGCCGAGCCACAGGTCACCAGGCACACTTCGTTACGCAGGGTGCGCTCGCGCAGGCCGGCGCGGATCTCGTCCTCGCTCAACTCGCCACTTTCGAGGTATTTGTTGAGCAACTCCTCGTTGGCCTCGGCGGCCGCCTCAACCAGCTTGGAGCGCCATTCATCGCAGTCACCCTGCATCTCGGCAGGGATATCCCGGTACTCGAAGCGCATGCCCTGAGTGCTGTCGTCCCACCAGATCTGCTTCATGCGGATCAGGTCAATCACGCCGGCGAAGTTGTCTTCGGCGCCGATCGGCAGCTGGATAGGCACCGGATTGCCCTTCAGGCGGGTGCGGATCTGCTCGACACAGCGAAGGAAATTGGCCCCGGCACGGTCCATCTTGTTGACGAAGGCCAACCGCGGCACTTTGTACTTGTTCATCTGCCGCCAGACCGTTTCCGACTGGGGCTGCACACCGGAGACCGCGCAGTACACCGCGATCGCGCTGTCGAGCACCCTGAGCGAACGCTCCACCTCAATGGTGAAGTCCACGTGCCCAGGGGTATCGATGATGTTGATGCGATGCTCGGGGAAGTTGCTGTCCATGCCCTTCCAGAAACAGGTGGTGGCCGCGGCCGTGATGGTAATGCCGCGCTCCTGCTCCTGTTCCATGTAGTCCATGACGGCAGCACCGTCGTGGACCTCACCAATCTTGTGGGAGACGCCCGTATAGAACAGGACTCGCTCGGTGGTGGTGGTCTTGCCGGCGTCGATGTGAGCGGAGATGCCGATGTTCCGGTAGCGCTCGATGGGGGTGGTACGGGCCATGATGTCCTCTTCGAATGCTTACCAGCGGTAGTGCGCAAACGCCTTGTTGGCGTCCGCCATGCGGTGCGTGTCCTCGCGCTTGCGCACGGCGGCACCCCGGTTTTCGGAGGCCTCCAGCAACTCGCTCGCGAGCCGCTGGGCCATGGACTTTTCACTACGGGCACGAGCGGCGTCGATGATCCAGCGCATGGCCAGGGTCTGGCGACGCTGGGCGCGAACCTCGACGGGCACCTGGTAGGTGGCGCCACCGACCCGACGCGACTTCACCTCGACGGCGGGCTTGACGTTATCAAGGGCCTGGCTGACCAGGTCCAGGGCACCGTCACCGGCCCGACCAGTCTTCTCCGCGATACGGTCGATCGCCCCGTAAAGGATTTTTTCCGCGGCCGACTTCTTGCCGTCTTCCATCACCATGTTCATGAACTTGGCCAGCATCAGGCTGCCGAACTTGGGATCAGGAAGGATTTCGCGGACGGGTGCTTGGGCACGACGAGACATTCAGCTTACTCCCCGGTTACTTCTTGGCACGCTTGGCGCCGTACTTGGAGCGACCCTGCTTGCGGTTGTTGACTCCGGCACAGTCGAGGGTGCCGCGAACGGTGTGGTAACGCACACCGGGCAGGTCCTTGACTCGACCGCCACGGATCAGCACCACAGAGTGCTCCTGCAGGTTGTGGCCTTCCCCGCCGATGTAGCTGGTGACCTCGAAGCCGTTGGTCAGCCGCACGCGCGCCACCTTGCGAAGCGCGGAGTTCGGCTTCTTGGGGGTGGTGGTGTACACGCGGGTACACACGCCGCGACGCTGTGGCGAGCGCTGCAGCGCAGGTACCTTGGACTTCTGGATGGCAGCAGTGCGCCCTCCACGGATCAGCTGGTTGGTCGTCGACATCGCGAATAGCCCCGTAGTTGCGGGCCCGATCCCCAGGGAATTCAGGCCCTAAATGCAGGGCCGCCACTCGGCGGCCCGGCGTGAAACTCACTGTCCACGGTCGCACCTGACCACAGGCCGACCAAAAAGGAGCGGAATTCTAGAAACCGCCCCCACCGGTGTCAAGGAACACGGGGTGTCGCGTCACAGCAACACCCCGGTTCCGGCTTGGCTGGCCTACTCGGCGGCCGCTTCAGTCTCGCCCGTCGCCTCGGTTCCAGGCCCTTCATCCACGGCACCGAAGCTGACAAAACCGGCTTCAGCCTCCGCCAGCGAGTCCCGCTTGCGCTTGGCGTGGAACGCGCTGCCAGTGCCGGCCGGGATGAGGCGTCCAACGATGACGTTCTCCTTGAGCCCGCGCAGGCTGTCCTTGATGCCCCGAACCGCGGCATCCGTGAGGACGCGGGTGGTCTCCTGGAAGGACGCCGCCGAGATGAACGAGTCGGTCTGCAGCGAGGCCTTGGTGATGCCCAGCAGCATCGGCTCCCAGCGGGCCAGCTGCTTGCCATCGGCCTCCGCCCGCTCATTGAGCTCCAGCATCCGGGCCTTTTCCAGCTGTTCCCCGCGCAACAGACCGGTCTCGCCGGCATCGGCTACCTCGGCCTTGCGCAGCATCTGGCGGACGATCACCTCGATGTGTTTGTCGTTGATCTTCACGCCCTGCAGCCGGTAAACGTCCTGGATTTCCCGGGTCAGGTAATTGGCCAGCGCCGTAACGCCCTGCAGGCGCAGGATATCGTGCGGGTTGGGCTCGCCCTCGGCAATGACCTCGCCCCGCTCGACGTGCTCGCCCTCGAACACGTTAAGGTGGCGCCACTTCGGGATCAGCTCCTCATACTTGTCACCACCCTCGCCGCTGGTAATGACCAGCCGACGCTTGCCCTTGGTCTCCTTGCCGAAGCTGACGGTGCCGGACACCTCGGCGAGGATCGCCGGCTCCTTGGGTTTGCGGGCCTCGAACAGGTCGGCAACCCGGGGCAGACCGCCGGTGATGTCGCGGGTCTTGGACGACTCCTGAGGGATACGGGCGATGATGTCGCCGACCCTCACGGTCGCGCCGTCCTCCAGCGACACCAGCGCACCGGCAGGCAGGGTGTAAATGGCCGGAATGTCTGTGTTAGCGAAGGTGACTTCCTTGCCCTTGGCGTTGACCAGCTTGACCGTCGGGCGCAGGTCCTTGCCGCTCGCGCCGCGCTGCTTCGGATCGAGCACCACGATGCTGGAGAGGCCGGTCACCTCGTCCACCTGGCTCTGCACGGTGACGCCGTCGAGGAAGTCCTGGAACTTCAGGCGGCCTGCCACCTCGGTGACCACCGGGTGCGTGTGCGGGTCCCAGCTGGCAACGATTTGGCCTGGTGCCACGCTGTCACCCTCGTTGGCCACGACGGTGGCGCCGTAGGGGATCTTGTAACGCTCACGCTCGCGACCGAACTCGTCGATGACGCCCAGCGCGCCAGAGCGCGAGGTCGTGACCAGGTGACCCTTCTCGTGACGGACGGCCTTCACATTGTGGAAACGCAGGGTGCCCTGGCCCTTGATCTCCACCTGCGAAATGGCTGCTGCCCGGGAGGCCGCACCGCCGATGTGGAAGGTCCGCATGGTCAGCTGGGTGCCAGGCTCGCCGATGGACTGGGCCGCAATCACACCGACCGCTTCGCCGATGTTGATCAGGCGCCCGCGTGCGAGGTCGCGGCCGTAGCACATGGCGCAGACTCCGTACCGGATGCTGCAGGTGATCGGGGAGCGGACGTTAACCTCGTCGATGCCGAACTGTTCGAGCCGGGCAACCCATTTCTCGTCCAGCAACGTGCCAGCCGAAACCAGGACGTCGCTGGTACCCGGCTTGACCACGTCGGTGGCCACCACGCGGCCTAGCACCCGCTCGCCGAGTCCCTCGACCACGTCACCACCCTCTACGATCGGCGTGACCAGCAGTCCTTGCTCGGTCTCGCAATCGACCTGGGTGACCACCAGGTCCTGCGCCACGTCAACCAGCCGGCGGGTCAGGTAACCCGAGTTGGCGGTCTTCAGTGCGGTGTCCGCGAGACCCTTGCGGGCACCGTGGGTAGAGATGAAGTACTGAAGGACGTTCAAGCCCTCGCGGAAATTGGCGGTAATCGGCGTCTCAATGATCGAGCCGTCCGGCTTGGCCATCAGGCCGCGCATGCCGGCGAGCTGACGGATCTGTGCGGCCGAACCACGCGCTCCGGAATCGGCCATCATGAAGATGGAGTTGAACGAGGCCTGCTGGACGGACTGGCCCTTGGAGTCCGTGACCTGCTCGGTCCGCAACTGGTCCATCATCGCCTTGCCGATGCGGTCGTTGGTCCGCGACCAAATGTCGACCACCTTGTTGTAGCGCTCGCCGTTGGTGACCAGGCCCGACTCGTACTGGGCCTGGATCTCCTTCACCTCGCGCTCGGCCCCGGCAAGGATCTTCTCCTTCTGAGGCGGCACCATCATGTCGTCCACACCGATCGAGACCGCGGCTCGGGTCGCGTAGGAAAAGCCGGTGTACATCAGCTGGTCGGCGAAGACCACGGTCTCCTTCAATCCCAGCACGCGGTAGCAGTGGTTGATGACCGCCGAAATGCGCTTCTTGGTCATGTCCTGGTTGATCACGTCGAAGGACAGTCCCTTCGGCACGATGTCGAACAGCAGGGCACGACCGACGGTGGTTTCGACCAGCCGCCGTTGGTTCACGACCTGACCGTCCTCGCCGGCGATGTGCTCGCGCACCCGGACCTTGATCCGGGCGTTAAGCTCAACGGAGCGGGACTCGTAGGCACGGTGGACCTCCTGGAGGTCGGCGAACAGCATGCCCTCGCCCGTCGCGCCCGCGCGCTCACGGGTCATGTAGTACAGCCCCAGCACCACGTCCTGCGAAGGAACGATGATCGGGTCGCCGTTGGCAGGCGACAGGATGTTGTTCGAGGACAGCATCAGGGCACGGGCCTCGAGCTGGGCCTCCAGCGACAGCGGCACGTGAACGGCCATCTGGTCACCGTCGAAGTCGGCATTGAAGGCCGTGCACACCAGCGGGTGTAGCTGGATCGCCTTACCCTCGATAAGCACGGGCTCGAAGGCCTGGATGCCAAGGCGGTGCAGAGTGGGCGCCCGGTTCATCAGGACCGGATGCTCGCGGATGACCTCCTCCAGGATGTCCCAAACCTCGGGCCCCTCGCGCTCGACCAGGCGCTTCGCGGCTTTAATGGTCGAGGACAGGCCGCGCAGCTGCAGCTTGTTGAAGATGAAAGGCTTGAACAGCTCCAGCGCCATTTTCTTTGGCAGGCCGCACTGGTGCAGGCGCAGGGTCGGGCCCACCACGATCACGGAGCGGCCCGAGTAGTCCACACGCTTGCCGAGCAGGTTCTGGCGGAATCGCCCCTGCTTGCCCTTGATCATGTCGGCCAGCGACTTGAGCGGACGGCGGTTGGTGCCGGTGATGGCGCGGCCACGGCGACCGTTGTCGAGCAGGGCGTCGACCGACTCCTGGAGCATGCGCTTCTCGTTGCGGACGATGATGTCCGGGGCGTTCAGCTCGAGCAGGCGCCGCAGGCGGTTGTTGCGGTTGATGACCCGGCGATACAGGTCGTTGAGATCCGAGGTCGCGAACCGGCCGCCATCGAGCGGCACCAGCGGCCGCAGGTCGGGCGGCAGCACGGGCAGAACGGTCAACACCAGCCATTCGGGGCGATTACCGGACTCGATGAAGGCTTCCAGCAGCTTCAGCCGCTTTGAGAGGCGCTTGATCTTGGTCTCGGAGGAGGTGCCCTCCATGTCCTCCCGGACCTTGGCGGCATCAGCATGCAGATCGATGGACTTCAGCAGTTCCAGGATGGCCTCGGCGCCCATGCGGGCGTCGAACTCATCGCCATGCTGCTCGAGGGCCTCGAGGTAGGCCTCGTTGCTGAGTAGATCGCCGCGCTCGAGTTCCGTCATGCCCGGATCGATGACCACGAAGGCCTCGAAGTAGAGCACCCGCTCCAGATCGCGCAGGGTCATGTCCACCATCAGGCCGATACGCGAGGGCAACGACTTGAGGAACCAGATATGGGCCGCTGGGCTGGCCAGCTCGATGTGACCCATGCGCTCGCGCCGGACCTTGGACTGGGTGACCTCGACGCCGCACTTCTCGCAGACGGTCCCGCGGTGCTTGAGGCGCTTGTACTTGCCGCACAGGCACTCGTAGTCCTTGGTGGGCCCGAAGATCTTGGCGCAGAACAGGCCATCCCGCTCCGGCTTGAAAGTCCGGTAGTTGATGGTCTCCGGCTTCTTGACCTCGCCGAACGACCACGAGCGGATCATCTCCGGCGAGGCCAGCCCGATCCGGATGGAGTCGAAGTTCTCGACTTCCGGCTGCTGCTTGAACAACTTCAGTAGGTCGCGCATTGATCAGCCCTCCTGCTCGAGCTCAATGTTGATGCCGAGCGAACGGATTTCCTTGACCAGGACGTTGAACGA
>JAURLT010000141.1 GCA_030831085.1 Gammaproteobacteria bacterium | reverse complement strand
TCGAGCACGAGAGCCAGTTTACCGGGGCAGGAACACCTCGGCGAGCATGCACCGCAGGCTTCCTCCCCCGTAAGCCTCAAGGGTGGGAATCGCGCAAGCCGCGATCTCGCCGTGGCGCTCGAGGCTACGAACCTGGGCAGGCGTGAGACTGGCCAACGCCGTTTCAGAAAGCCCGATCACCGGCCCTCCCTGCTCACGCCAGATGGCGAGCAGGTTGCCCGCGAAGGCCGCCATCTGCCCGGGATCGATCTCGATCAGCTCTCGTCCCGCAGCTTCCAGCGACTGCCGCAACGTCAGTCGCTCGGCCTCGTCTGCCACGGCCGCCAGACAGGCCACGGCAAAGCCTGGACCCAGGCTCATCATCACGTTGGTGTGATACACGGGTTCGCCGTCCGGCCCAAGCGCCGTGAAGGCGTGAGCGTGATAACCCGCCCTTGCCGCGAAATCCATCAGCGGCCGATGCCGGGTCCGCGGCGACAGGGCGGCATAGGCAACCCGGTGAACGTGGTCCAGCACCATGCTGCCCGTTCCCTCGAGAAAGAGACCCTGCTGCTCCCAGTGGGACAGGTCCATGACTCTTGAGACCTGGAAACCGCACTCAGCCAGGTGATCCAGGATCGCCATCCTGCGCTCGGCGCGGCGGCAGGCAGAGAGCATGGGGAACAGCCAGGCCGTTCCATCATGGGCCAGGAACAGCCAGTTGTTTGGAAATACTGAGTCAGGCTTGGGCGGCTCGGGGTCATCCTCCGCCACCACGACCCGTACCCCGGCACGCTCGAGCCGGGCCACCACGCCATCAAACTCGTGACCTGCCTGAAGCGCGATCGCCGGCGCCTCGCCGACCCGTTGAAAGGCGTTGGTAGCGAGCGTCTCGGGATTGCTGCCAAAGGCGAACGGTCGGACCATGAGGACTGCGGAGGCCGCCTGAGGCAGGGATTGATCCGATTGGGGCAAGTGGTTCCCGCGCCGGTGGGACGATCAGCCCTGGGCAGCCGCCAACGCGACGATACGCTCGCGAGTGGACACCACCGCACCACCGGGCAGCTCGACGCTCACGGCAAAGGCCACCGCCTCGCCGACCGGCAGCACGGGACGGATCGGAACGACGACCTCAGAGGCCCCGGCTGGCACGTCGAACACACCACCGTCGACCGGGTAGCGTTCATCGCGCTCGGCATCGAAGACCCACAGCTGGTAGCGCATCGCCGCCGGGTCGTTGGCTTCCAGCCCCTGAAAGCGCATGAACCCTGCCTGCAGGGCCGCCGACCATACGACGTCCCCGGACAGTCCACTTGCAGCAGGATCGTCGGTCGGCGCCCATTCCCAGCGGAACAGCTCCGTACCGGAAGCCAGCAGACGCTCTCGCTCCATCGCTGGAGGCACCAGTTCGGTCAGCGCAGCGGGAGTAACGGGCCCCACCATACCCTCCAGGCCCGGCCACCAGGCTCCGACTGCCAGCAGCAGCATGGCGGCCGCGGCGTACCAGCCGATGGCAGCGGAGTCGAGCCATGCTTGCCGTGGCCGCAAGGAAGTGACACGGGCCACGCTGCGTTGACCGGCCGCAACCAACTGGCTCCTGAGCGCGGAGGGCAGTTCCAGCAGCGGCATGCGGGAGGCCAGCGTCACCGCCGCTGCCGACTGCGCAAAATGTGCGCGGTCGAGCCCGGTCTGGACCAACAATTCGTCGAGAGTGCGCTCGTCGTCATCACCGAGCCATCCGAGCTCGAGGTCGGCAAGCAACTCCTCGGCACGCTCACGCGCGTCCATCAATCCACACTCCCCCCGTCGGTAACGCCCAGGCGTCTACGCACCTCGATCAGTCCCCTGCGCATGAAAGTCTTGACCGTACCTAATGGCATGCCAGTCACCGCGACGATGTCGCCATGAGACAGCCCATGCAGCAGCCCCAGTTCCATGACCCGACGCTGCTCCGGACGCAGGGTGGCAAGCACCTCGGCCGCCCTCGCGGCATCCACGCCGACCTCAGCTGCGCGATCCGAGGTATGGAAACCATGCTCGTCGAGACCATCGCTGGACTCGGTCTGGATGCGATTGGGCAGGCGGCGCAGGCGATCGATCAGACGGCGGCGGGCAATGGTTGTGACGAACACCTTCTCCGTTCCGGCCGCCGGATCGAAGCGGTGTGCACTGCGCCACACGTCGGTAAAGATTTCCTGCACGGCATCCTCCGCATCAGCCGGATTGCGGGTGAAACGGCGTGCGATGGTAAAGACGAGGGCTCCGTACTGGTCGATCACCTGCTCCACGGCCCGGGAGTCACCCATCGCAATTCGCTGCATCAAGCCATCGGTCATCCGGCTTCCTCGGGTGTTTTCGCGTCCATGGCACAGACAGATTCAGGGGACGGGCAGTTCCTCAGTATAGCCAGCCCTGTACGGGTTTCGTACAGTTTCAAGACTGTAAAAAAACAGGCGCGACGGAAACCGTCGCGCCTGCCTGAGCTGCCCTCAGACGCCTGGATCAGAACTCGATCCGGAATCCCAGCTGGATGCGCCAGACCGAAGGCAGGGCCGAGGTCGAGTAGAAGGCCTTGCTCGGCTCGCTGCCGCTGATCGGCGAGTACACGTACCGGCCATTGCTGATGGTGGCCCGCACGGTCGGGGCGCCGTAGTTGAAGCTCACCTGCTCCAGCCGGCCCCAGTCGTTGTTGATCAGGTTGGCGAGGTTCTCCACGTCGAGGGTCAGCACCGCGCGGACGTCGCTCACGCCCAGCGGGATCTCCTGCGCCAGCCTGAGATCCGCCGTGGTCACCCACGGACTGGTGCAGGCGTTACGCGGCAGGATCTGCCCGCGATACTTGGAGAGGCAACCGTTGTTGCTGACGAACTGCTCCATCGCTGCACCGAACTCCGGCGTGGAGTAGGTCACGATCGGATCGTTTTCACCCGGCACGTAGAGCAGCTGGCGGTTGCGGCTGTTCTGGCGCGGGTCGCCCCACACGTTGCCGTTGCCCGAGAAGGTGTAGGCGAAGTGACGGCCCGAACGGCGCTCCACGAACAGGCCTGCGCTGGTATAGGCATCACCGAAGAACGCCTTCTTCCAGTTGAGGGCGAGCGTAAAGCGGTGCTCGATCTCATAGTTGGAGGTGGCCAGGCTCGGGTTGTTGGGGTCGGAGACCTGCACGTTGTCCCAGTTGGAGGATGCGGTGGAGCTAGTACCCGGGTTCACGTCCTTCGAGTCCTGGTGGCCGTAACCGGCATACAGGTCGATCGTGCCCGCCGCGGTGTTCCAGCTCTTGGCCAGGTCCAGGGTGAAGATGGTGGAACGGCCCTGCTTGGTGTTACCCAGGACGATGTCCTGGATGCCCGAGCGCACGCTGGTGTAGATGGGCCTGCCATCCGGCGCGGTGCCAACCTGGCTCAGGTTGATGTCCTGCCAGACCACCTCGTTCTCGGCACGCGAGTGGATAAGGTCGGCACTCACCCGCCAATCGTTGGCGAAGGTGTGCTCCAGACCCAGGTTGAACTTCCACTGCGACGGCACCTCGAAGTCCGGGAACAGCGCGTTGACGGGACCGTCGCCACGCAGCAGCGTGTTGGCATCCAGCACCGACTGGGCGATGTTGAAACCGTCGACGTTCTGCAAAGCACCATTGGTGTCGTTGGCGGTGAGGATCCGCTGCGAAACGACCGTCACGCCGTCGTTGGAGAACGAGTTGGACACCCAGACGTTGGGTGTGCCGCCGCCGAAGAGTCCTACACCACCGCGCACGATGGTGGCCTCGTCCAGGCGCCAGTTGAAGCCCAGGCGCGGCATGAACAGGTCACGACCATCGAGCGTTTCGGTGTTGGCGAAGCCGTAGCGGTCAAGGAAGTTCTCGTTCAGCAGCGGCTTGTCGCCCGAGGAGTACCACTCGTAGCGCAGGCCCGCCTGCAGCTCGAAGTCCGGCGTGATCTGCCAGCGATCCTGGATGTAGAGCGAATCCACGTCGTAGGCGAAGCTGGCCGCACCGTCGGCCGGGTTGTTGGTGAAGGCATTCGCGTAGTCGAGCCGCGAGGACACCCGGTTCTGGTAGTTCTGGATGCTGGTGAAGTAGTACTCACCGGTGCTGCGCGGCACGAACAGGTTGAAGATATCGAGCGACTCGCGCTCGAAGCCTACCGACACGGTGTGGTCGGCCAGCTGGAAGTTCACCTTCAGCTTGATCTGGTCAAGATCGTTGGTGAGTGCATTGGCCTGCCGGAACACGTCGGGACCGATGAAGACCTCACCGCCGCTAGGGGTGGTGATGCGGAAGTTGGCGAAATCGGTGCCGCCCAGGGCCGCCTGGATGGTCTCCACCTCCTTGCGGGCGAGCTTCAGCTCGCTGGAGATCCAGTCATTCCAGTCCGAGAACAACTGCAGCGAGTAGGACTCGAGCAGGATGGCCCGGTTGTACCAGTCTGACGGGGTGGAGATGTCGCGGAACGAGGCGCTGTTGTTGGTCTGGATGATCTCGTTGCCCTCGGTACGCTGGTAGGACAGCGACGCACGCTGGGTATCGGAAATGTTCCAGTCGATCTTGGCGAAGATCTTCTCGTCCTCTTCCGGGAGGCTGGAGAGGCGGTCGCCCGGATCGTAGCCGTAGACGTCACGGGTGATCTGCACGATCTGGTCGTATTCGGCCTGGGTGATGCCGGGCACCTCGATCGCGGCACCGGAACCAGTCGGGCCGAAATCCTGCGGCGCCTGGCGCTCCAGCTTCTCGTAGGAAAGCGAGAAGAACAGCTTGTCCTTGATGATGGGCCCGCGCAGGGTGCCGCCGAACTTCTCCTCCTCGAAGGCGAAGTCGAACTTGCGGTCCTTGCTCTGGTCGCCGACCAGGCTGTCGTCGTAGGTGTAGTAGAAGGCCGAGCCGTCGAACTCGTTGGTGCCCGACTTGGTCACGACGTTGATGGTCGAGCCGCGGAAGCTCGAGTACTGCACGTCGAACGGCGCGGTCTGCAGCGAGAGTGCCTCAACCGCGTCGATGGAGATCGGCGAGCGCTGGGTGGGATAGCCGTTGTTATTCAGGCCGAAGTCGTCGCTCTGACGAACACCGTCGATGGTGATGCTGTTGTAGCGGTTGTTGACCCCGGCGACTTCCAGCGCGTCGGAGTTGGTCGGGTCGATCCAGGCCTTGGGATCGATGCGCAGCGTGCCCTTCAGGTCGCGGTTGATGCTGGGGGCATTGGCAATGGTCTCGGCGCTGAATTCGCTGCTGACACCCAGCGCGGTAGCGCCCAAGCCTGAAGCGGTGACTTCCACCTCGGCCAGTTCGGCCCGCGGCGAGAGCACAAGGGAAAGGCTGGCACGACGGCCGAGCTCAGTGTAGAGGTTTTCGACTGCAGTACCCTGAAAGCCTTCCGCGTTCGCGGTCACCGTGTAGGGACCACCGACGCGAAGACCCGATGCCGAAAACTGGCCGCTGGCGCTGGTGGACGCCGAGGAGGTGGTGCCCGAGGGCACGTGCAGGATGGTGACGCGCGCACCGGCCACGGCGTTGCCGCTGGCGTCGGTCACGCTGCCGCTGATCTGGGTGGAGGTTTCCTGTGCACCTGCCGTAGTGGCAAGTAGCAGCCCTGCACTGATACCGAGGCCGCTGAGTGCAGCCGGTGCAGCGAGGATGGAGGAAACGGCCAAGGCAAGCCGATTGGAGCGGCGACGTAGCTTCATCTTGATATCTCCCGAAACGCTGTGGTGAGCCGGCGACATGCGCCGCCAAGGAACGCTATTGCAGCTCACGAATGTTACAGCATGGTTTAGGTGCTTTGAAAAGCCTGTTTTCGACTCAGACTTGGCTGTCAGGCCCGCTTGACGCCACTCGCAACAATATCGTAGTGCCTCAGACTGATGCGTCCGCGCAACAAATATTTAACGGCCTGGTTAGAAAGCCATCATAGGCTTTTGAATTTACTTGCGGTCAGGGCAGCCAGCCGCCGAGGTTACGCAGGACGATATCGGTCAGGGCCGTGGCATGGATGTCGTCGTCATTCAGGGCCGGTACCAGCACAAAGGACTGGCCGCCCTTGTTGAGGTACATCTCCCGGTACTCGAAGCCGATCTCCTCCAGCGTCTCGAGGCAATCCACCGCAAAGGACGGCGCAGTCACCGTCACGTCGCGAATCCCGCGACCGAGCAGTTCCTGCAGTTTCTGGTCCGTGAATGGCTGCAACCATTCGACGGGCCCGAAGCTGGACTGGAAGCTGATGGACCATTCATCGGAGCCGAGCCCGAGCCTGGCGGCCACCAGTTCAGACATCCGTTTGACCTGATGGCGATAGGGGTCGCCCTTGTCGACGTATTTCACCGGGATGCCGTGATACGAGAACAGCAGGTGGGAACGCTGGCCAGCTTCCTGCCAGGAGCGCTCGACGCGGTCCGCCACCGCATTCACGTACGCCGGATCGGCATGGTAATCATTGATGAAGCGCAGCGCCGGCACGGCCCGCCAGCGTTGCAGCACGCGAGTCACCGCGTCGAACACGGCGCCTGTGGTAGTCCCCGAGTACTGCGGATAAAGGGGCAGCACCAGCAGGCGGTCGACGCCCTCGCGGAACAAGGTGTCGATGGCCTGCTTCGCCGAAGGCTCACCGTAGGTCATGGCAAAGGTGACGCGGACCTCATCACCCAGGCGCTCCTCGAGCAGGGCGGCGACTTTACGGGTCAGGCCCTCCGTGTAGACCAGGAGTGGCGAGCCCCGCTCAGTCCAGATGTCTTCATACGCTGCGGCAGAACGGAAGGGGCGAAAGGTCAGGATCGGCCCGAACAGGATCGGCCACCAGGCATAGGGGCAGAGTTCGATGACGCGGCGATCGCGCAGGAACTGCCCGAGATAGCGACGCACCGGCCCGTACGAGGGCCTCTCAGGCGTGCCGAGGTTAACGACCAGGACGCCAATGCGGCGGGTCGGGGAGCCGATGAGTTCAGGCAGTCCGCGATAGCGACCCATTCGCTCTCCCGGGTTCAGTCAGACAAAACCCCCCGGCCTTGCGACCGGGGGGTCCTGATTTGAGAAGCCTGGCAGTGACCTACTCTCACATGGCTATGAGGCCACACTACCATCGGCGCAGAGCGTTTTCACTTCCGAGTTCGGAATGGGATCGGGTGGTTCCCGCTCGCTATGACCGCCAGGCAAACTGTTCGCCCACGCCGCTGATCGCATTGCAGCGCAGGCTAATCTGGTTTGTGGAAACACATGTGTCGCATCCACGGAGCCTCAGGCTCCTTGGGTGTTATATGGTCAAGCCTCACGGGCAATTAGTACCGGTTAGCTGAACACATTACTGTGCTTACACACCCGGCCTATCAACGTCGTAGTCTTCGACGGCCCTTCAGGGGGATCAAGTCCCCAGGGAGATCTCATCTTGGGGGGGGCTTCCCGCTTAGATGCTTTCAGCGGTTATCCCGCCCGAACTTAGCTACCCGGCGATGCCACTGGCGTGACAACCGGTACACCAGAGGTTCGTCCACTCCGGTCCTCTCGTACTAGGAGCAGCCCCTCTCAAATCTCCAACGCCCACGGCAGATAGGGACC
>JAURLT010000140.1 GCA_030831085.1 Gammaproteobacteria bacterium | reverse complement strand
GCCACTCGCCGGGCATGGTCCTCCGCCTTGCCGTGAGAAAAGTTGACCCGAACCAGGTCAATGCCAGCCTGCAAGGCCTTGCACAGGACATCCAGATCGTCCGTGGCCGGGCCGAGGGTGGCGACGATCTTGCTGTGGCGTGACATCAGATTGATTCCTTCAATCAGGACTGAGAGAGCGCCCTCTCCTGCAGGGCGGCGACGGCAGGCAGGGTCTTACCCTCAACGAATTCCAGGAAGGCCCCGCCCCCCGTGGAGATGTAGGAGATATCGTCCTCCACCCCGTATTTTTCGATCGCAGCCAGGGTGTCGCCCCCGCCGGCCAGGGAAAACGCCGCGGACCGCGCGATGGCCTGCGCCAGCACGCGGGTCCCCTCGCCGAACTGGTCGAACTCGAACACCCCGACCGGGCCGTTCCAGATCACCGTGCCCGCCTGTTCGATCATGGCAGCCAGTCGCTCGGCGGTGTCGGGGCCGATGTCGAGGATCATCTCGTCGGCACCGACCATCGCGGCTGGCTTCACGTCAGCCTCAGCGCTGGCCGCGAATTCCCTCGCCACCACCACGTCGCTGGGCAGCGGTATGTCCACGCCCCGCTGCTGCGACTGTTCCAGCAGGCGGCGCGCAATGTTCACCATGTCCGGTTCCTGCAGCGACTTGCCGATGGGCAGACCGGCGGCAGCGAGGAAGGTGTTGGCGATGCCGCCACCTACGATCAGCTGATCGACCTTGGAGAGCAGGGTTTCGAGCACCATGAGCTTGGTCGAGACCTTGGAACCGGCAACGATCGCCAGCAGGGGGCGACGCGGCTGCTCAAGCGCCGTCTCGAGCGCCACCAGCTCGTTGACCAGCAGCGGGCCGGCGCAGGCGGTCGGCGCATGCCGGGCCACCCCATGGGTGCTGGCCTCGGCCCGGTGCGCAGTGCCGAAGGCATCCATCACATAGACGTCGCACAGCGCCGCCATGCGCCTGGCCAGCGCCGCATCGTCGGTTTTCTCGCCGGCGTTGAACCGGACGTTCTCCAGCAGCACCAGTTCACCCGCGGCCACCTCGACGCCGTCGAGCCAGTCACGCACCAGCGGGACGCGTTGCCCGAGCAGTTCGGACAAGCGCTCCGCCACCGGCTCCAGCGACAAGGCCGGGTCGTATTCGCCCTCCTTCGGCCTGCCGAGGTGGGACATCACCATCACCGCCGCGCCGCGGGAGAGTGCGAGCTGCAGTGTAGGCAGGGCGGCGCGGATGCGGGCGTCGCTGGTGACCACGCCCTCGTGCACGGGCACGTTCAGGTCCTCGCGGATCAGCACGCGCTTACCGGCGAGGTCGAGGTCGGCCATGCGCAGCACTTTTTCCATGAGGGTCAGCCGCGCCTACTTCGCGATGACCTGGGCCATCTCCAGCACCTTGCAGGAGTAGCCCCATTCGTTGTCGTACCAGGAGACCACCTTGATGAAAGTGGGGTCGAGCGCGATGCCGGCCTCGGCATCGAAGATGGAAGTGCAACTCTCGCCGCGGAAGTCCGTGGCCACGACCTTGTCCTCGGTGTAACCGAGCACCCCCTTCATGGCACCCTCGGCAGCCGCCTTCATCGCGGCGCAGATCTCCTCGTAACTCGCAGCGCGCTCCAGTTCCACGGTCAGGTCGACTACCGAGACATCCGATGTGGGAACCCTGAAGGCCATACCGGTAAGCTTCTTGTTCAATGCTGGAATCACCTTGCCCACCGCCTTGGCCGCGCCGGTCGACGAGGGAATGATGTTCTCCAGGATGCCGCGCCCGCCGCGCCAGTCCTTGTTGGACGGCCCGTCGACCGTCTTCTGGGTGGCCGTCGCCGCGTGCACGGTGGTCATCAGTCCGCGCTTGATGCCCCAGGTGTCGTTCAGCACCTTGGCGACCGGTGCCAGGCAGTTGGTGGTGCAGGAAGCGTTGGAAATGATGGCCTCGCCGGCGTAACTGCCGTGATTGACCCCATAGACAAACATGGGGGTGTCGTCCTTGGAGGGCGCGGACATGATCACCTTGCGGGCGCCCGCGGCCAGATGCTTGCCCGCCGTGTCCGCCGTAAGGAACAGGCCCGTGGACTCAACCACCACGTCGGCGCCCACCTCGTTCCAGCGGAGTTCGGCCGGGTCCTTGACCGCAGTCAGCCGGATACGCTTGCCGTTCACCAGCAGGTCGTTGCCTTCGACGGCGATCTGGCCCTTGAAGCGACCGTGCACCGAGTCATAGCGCAGCATGTACGCCAGGTAGTCGGGCTCCAGCAGGTCGTTGATCCCGACGATTTCCACCTCTGGGAAGTTCTGCACAGCCGCCCTGAACACCATGCGCCCGATGCGTCCGAAACCATTGATCCCGACCTTGATCGCCATGTGCTTACCCTCTGTACCTTGACTTGAAAGTTCCTGTCCGCTCACCCATCCATCGCCTGGCGGGCCGCCTCGGCGACGGCCTCGGCGGTGATACCGAAATGCTCGAAAAGCTGCTTGGCAGGGGCCGATGCACCGAAGCGGTCGAGGCCGATCACTCGCCCCCTGCTACCCACCCAGCGCCACCAGCACTGCGTAGCCCCGGCTTCGACCGCCACCCGGGCGGTGACGGCTGGAGGCAGGACGGCATCCCGCCACGCCTCATCCTGCGCGGCGAAGCGCTCGACGCAGGGCATCGACACGACTCGCACGCGCCGGCCGGCTGCCGACAACTGCCCGGCAGCCTGGACTGCCAGTTCGAGCTCGGAACCGGTACCGATCAGCACGCATTCCGGCGTGCCATCGCAATCGATTAGCACGTAGCCGCCGCGGGCCACCGACTCCAGCTGACGTTCGTCTCGGGCCTGGTGAGGCACCGCCTGGCGGGTCAGGACCAGGCAGGAGGGGCCGTGCCGACGCTCGATGGCTGCCTGCCAGGCCACGGCGGTCTCCGCTGCGTCACCGGGACGCCAGCAATCGAGGCCCGGTATCAGCCTGAGCGAGGCCAGCTGCTCGACCGGCTGGTGGGTGGGACCGTCCTCGCCCAGGCCGATGGAGTCGTGGGTGAGCACGTGGATCACGCCGGCACCCATCAGCGCCGACATGCGGATGGCGTTACGCGCGTAATCGGCAAATACCAGGAAGGTCCCGCCGTAGGGGATAAACCCGCCATGCAGCGCGATGCCGTTCATGATGGCAGCCATGCCAAACTCGCGCACCCCGTAGTGCAGGTAGCGACCCTGCCCACGCTCGCGGGTGTATGCGGCGCTGCCGGCGATGCGGGTCAGGTTCGAGCCGGTGAGGTCGGCCGAGCCGCCCAGCAGCTCCGGAAAATGCGGACCCAGTGCGTTGAGGGCCGCCTGGGACGCCTGGCGGGTGGCCTGTGCAGGACGCTTGGCCTGGCACTCCACCGCATGCGCCGCTGCGGCCTGCAGTGCGTCGGCGCCGAGCCGCCCTGCCAGCCTGCGCTCGAGTTCGGCCGCGAGCTCGGGGTGGGCCTCTCGATAGGCCTTCATGGCCCGCTTCCACTTGTTTTCCACGCGACGCCCGCGGGAGCGAGCGTCCCAGGCGTCGCGGATTTCCTGCGGCACCTCGAAGGGGAGGTGGTGCCAGCCCAGGGTTTCGCGAGCCCTCGCCACCTCTTCAGCGCCGAGGGCCGCGCCGTGGCACTCCTCGCGGCCCTGCTTGGTGGGCGCACCGAACCCGATGATGGTCTTGCAGCAGATCAACGACGGCCGTGAGGTTTCGCGACGGGCCTTGCGGACCGCCTTGATGAGGGCCTCGGGATCGTGGCCGTCGACGTCGCGGATGACCTGCCAGCCATAGGCCTCGAAGCGACGCGGCGTGTCATCGGTAAACCAGCCGTGCACCTCGCCGTCGATGGAAATGCCGTTGTCATCGTAGAAGCAGATCAGCTTGCCAAGCCCCCAGGTCCCCGCCAGCGCGCAGGCCTCGTGTGAAATGCCCTCCATCAGGCAGCCATCGCCCAGGAACACCCAGGTGTGATGGTCGACCACGAGGTGACCGGGCCGGTTGAACTCGGTGCCCAGCAACTTTTCGGCCAGCGCCATGCCGACGGCATTGGCGAGCCCCTGACCCAGCGGGCCGGTGGTGGTCTCGATGCCGAGCTGTACATCCCGCTCGGGGTGCCCGGCCGTGTGCGCGCCCAGCTGGCGAAAATTGCGCAGCTGGTCGACGTCCAGCGGATAGCCGGTCAGGTGCAACAGCGAGTAGAGCAACATCGAGCCGTGGCCGTTGGACACCACGAAGCGGTCCCGGTCCGGCCAGGCGGGGTTGCCGGGGCTGTGCTTCAGGAAATCCCGCCACAGCACCTCGGCGATATCGGCCATGCCCATGGGCATGCCCGGGTGGCCGGAATTGGCCTGCTGCACGGCGTCCATGCTGAGCACGCGGAGGGCATTGGCAAGGTCGCGGCGGGTTGGCATGGGAGCACCCCTGGCTGGTTAGGGCCCGCATTTTCCCTGATCCACTGCCGCCGGGGCAAACCCGTGAACTGAATGCGAAAGCCGACCCACGCTTTGGTTATACTCGGCAACCTTCCATTCCAGAGCGCTGCAAGGATCCGCCGTGGCATCTGCCTACCTGTTCACCTCCGAATCGGTCTCCGAAGGGCACCCAGACAAGGTTGCCGACCAGATCTCCGACGCCGTCCTGGACGCGATCATCGCGCAGGACAAGCGAGCCCGGGTGGCCTGCGAAACCCTGGTCAAGACCGGCGTGGCGATCGTGGCCGGCGAAATCACCACCGATGCGTGGGTGGACCTCGAGGAACTGGTACGCGGCGTCATCCAGGACATCGGCTACACCTCCTCACAGGTGGGTTTCGACGGCGCCACCTGTGGCGTACTCAACCTCATTGGCAAGCAGTCCCCGGACATCAACATGGGCGTGGATCGCAAGGATCCCGAGGAGCAAGGGGCCGGTGACCAGGGCCTCATGTTCGGCTACGCCTGCGATGAGGCGCCTGAGTTCATGCCGGCACCCATCTACTATTCCCACCGGCTGGTCGAGCAGCAGTCCAAAGTCCGCAAGCAGGCCAAGTCGCCGCTGCCCTGGCTCAGGCCGGACGCCAAGTCGCAGGTCACCCTGCGCTACCGGGACGGTCGGGTCGACGGCCTGGACGCGGTGGTGCTCTCCACCCAGCACGACCCCGGCGTACCGTACAAGGTCCTGCGCGAGGGCGTCATCGATCACATCCTGCGTCCGGTGCTGCCCAAGCGATGGCTCGAGGCGCTGCCCTCCACCCGCATCCACATCAACCCCACCGGCAACTTCGTGATCGGCGGCCCGGTGGGCGATTGCGGCCTCACCGGACGCAAGATTATCGTCGACAGCTATGGCGGCATGGCCCGCCACGGTGGTGGCGCGTTCTCCGGCAAGGATCCCTCCAAGGTGGACCGCTCGGCCGCTTACGCAGCCCGCTATGTGGCCAAGAACCTGGTGGCGGCCGGGCTGGCCCGGCGCTGCGAGATCCAGGTGTCCTACGCCATCGGGGTGGCCAAACCCACCTCCATCACGGTGGACACTTTCGGCACCGGCGCGGTGTCGGATCGCAAGCTGGAAAAGCTGGTCGGGGAACACTTCGAACTGCGGCCCTGGGGCATTATCAAGATGCTGGACCTCATTCATCCCATGTACCAGGCCACCGCGGCCTACGGGCATTTCGGCCGCAAGCCGCGCAAGATGACCTATCGGTGGACGGAACGGAACGGCCGCAAGCTGGTCAGACGTGCCGAGTCCTTCACCGCCTTCACCTGGGAGAGGACTGACCGCGCAGAGTCCCTGCGCAAGGCGGCGGGCCTGAAATAGCCCGCCACCACGAACCTGGCCCGGATATGCCGGGCCGGCCCGCGTGCCGAGGAGCGCTGCAACGGGGTTTGGCCCCTGCCAGGCTCGGGACGCGGGTGAATGGAGTCAACGGCGCTCTTCGTGATCAGGAGACTGAACATGAACGCTGTTGTTCAACCCGGCACTTTTGCCGATTACGCCGTGAAGGACATTTCCCAAGCCGAATTCGGCCGCAAGGAAATGGCCATCGCCGAGACCGAGATGCCCGGCCTGATGCAGGTTCGGGAGGAATACGCCGGCCGCCAGCCCCTCAAGGGCGCGCGCATCGCCGGTTCCCTGCACATGACGATCCAGACCGCCATGCTCATTGACACGCTCAAGGCGCTCGGGGCGGAGGTGCGCTGGGCCTCGTGCAACATCTACTCGACCCAGGACCATGCGGCCGCCGCCGTGGCCGCCTCCGGTACCCCGGTGTTCGCCCACAAGGGTGAAACCCTGGACGAGTACTGGGAATTCACTCACCGGATCTTCGATTGGCCCAAGGGCACTCAGGCCAACATGATCCTGGACGATGGTGGCGACGCCACCCTGCTGCTGATGCTTGGCAGCAAGGCCGAGCAGGACCTCGCGGTGATCTCCAAGCCCACCAACGAGGAAGAGGTGGCGCTGTACGCCTCGATCAAGCGCCGGCTTGAGTCCCAGCCCGGCTGGTACTCGGAGCGCCTCAAGCACATCAAGGGCGTCACCGAGGAGACCACCACCGGGGTCAAGCGACTCTACAGCCTGGCCCGCAACGGTGAACTGCCCTTCCCGGCCATCAACGTCAACGACTCGGTGACCAAGGCCAAGTTCGACAACCTCTACGGCTGCCGCGAATCGCTGGTGGATGCCATCAAGCGCGCCACCGACGTGATGATCGCCGGCAAGATCGCCGTCGTCGCCGGCTATGGCGACGTGGGCAAGGGCTGCGCCCAGTCCTTCCGCGGCCTCGGCGCGACTGTGTGGGTGACCGAGATCGACCCGATCTGCGCGCTGCAGGCGGCGATGGAAGGCTACCGGGTGGTGACCATGGACGAGGCCTGCCAGCAGGCGGATATTTTCGTTACCGCCACCGGCAACGTGAACGTAATCAACCACGACCACATGCGCCGCATGCGCCATCAGGCCATCGTCTGCAACATCGGGCATTTCGACAGCGAGATCGAGATCGCCGCGCTGAAGCAGTACCAGTGGGAGAACATCAAGCCGCAGGTGGACCACGTGATCTTCCCGGACGGCAAGCGCATCATCGTGCTGGCCGAGGGCAGGCTGGTGAACCTGGGTTGTGCCACCGGCCATCCCTCGTTCGTCATGTCCAATTCCTTCACCAACCAGGTGCTGGCCCAGATCGAGTTGTTCAGCCAGGGCGCCAAGTACGAGAAGCGGGTGTATACCCTGCCGAAGCATCTCGACGAGCGCGTGGCCAAGCTGCACCTCGAGCGGATCGGCGCCAAGCTCACCAGGATGAGCCACGAGCAGGCTGCCTACCTGGGCGTGCCGGTCGAGGGGCCGTTCAAGCCCGAGCACTACCGCTACTGAGCGGCGTGAAGCTGCTGCACCTCACGGACCTGCACCTGACGGGTGATCCGTCGGGACAGGTCCGCGGGGTTGTCACCCTTGAGAGTTTCAGGGCTTGCCTCCGCTCGGCCCGGCAACGGCACCCGGACATCAGGGCGCTGATCCTCTCCGGTGACCTCGTGCAGGACGACGCGGGCGGCTATGCGCTGCTGGGAGCCGTCCTCGATGAACTAGGACTGCCCACCCTGTGCCTGCCCGGGAATCATGACGTCGCGAATGCCATGGTCGCGGACCTGCCGGATCGCCTCATGTCCCCGGCGGGCCTGCCAATCGGTACGGACTGGCGGGTGTTACCGCTCGACAGCACCTTGCCAGGCGAGGAGCGAGGGCGCCTGGGTTCGACACGGCTTGCCGAACTTGCGGCCCGTATCGAGGCGACTGAAAGCCTTCACTTGCTGCTGGCCTTGCACCATCCGCCGGTACGTCTGGGATCAGCCTGGATCGACGATTTGGGGCTTGAAGACGGCGCAGCACTGCTGGAACTCGCGCGCCGTTCGGGCCGGGTCCGGGGTATCCTTTGGGGGCATGCTCATCAGGCTTTTGAGCGTGTCGAGGACGGATTGACCTTGATGGGAACGCCATCCACCTGCTTCCAGTTTGCCCCGGGCATCGACCAATTCGCGATCGACCAGCGCGGACCGGGCTACCGTATCGTCCAACTGCAGGTGACAGGGCGACTCGATACCCGTGTTGAGTGGCTCGAGTGATGAGGGGTGCCGGAATGAGGCCGCAGGTTTTCTTGCTGCTGCTCGCTGCCCTGCTGCTCTCGCCCGGAGAGAGTCTGGCCCAGGGGCCGACCTTGTGGAGCCTGCGAGGCGATCACAACACGGTATTCCTGTTTGGCTCGGTACACCTGCTGAGGGAGGGAGATTTTGTACTGGATGGCCCGCTGGCAGAGGCCTACCAGTCGGCAGAGTCCCTGTTACTCGAGGTCGATTCGAGCGGCCTTACGCCAGCAAGCGTGGAATCCATCACCTTGCAGCGTGCAGTCGACGAACAGGGACGCATCGAGCCCTGGTTCGAGGCGCTGAACGTCACTACAGCGACCCTGAACCGGGTGGGTTTCACAGTGGACTCGGGCGTGGAAGCGCAGTTGCAGCGGCAGGCGCAACGGGACGGCAAGCGTCTGGGCGGCCTGGAAACCCTGGACGCACAGTTGGCCGCGCTGGATACGCTGGGCCCCGAGGTGCAACAGGACCTGCTGGCCAAATCGCGGGAAGACGCCAACCGCCCGCTTCATGAGTTGGTGCAATTCGTGGAGGCTTGGAAAGCAGGCGACCAGGCCTACCTGGACCAACGACTCAAGGAGGAGTTCGCCGCTCATCCGGAGGTCTACCGGGCACTGATCGTAGAGCGCAACCGGCGCTGGGCTCAACACATCGCTGAATTACTAAAAGAAACTGAAGACTTCCTGATCGTGGTCGGTGCGCTGCACCTGGTCGGTGACGACAGCCTCCAGTCACTGCTGGAGGCAGACGGGCATCGCGCCGAGAGACTGCGCTGAATGCTGATTTCGATCACGCATGGCTTCCTGTTCGTCCACGTACAGAAGACCGCGGGTACCAGCCTCACGCGACTCCTGGATCCGTATGCGTTGCATCCCTCTGGCTCACGCGTCAACAAGCTGGGCTCCGACCTGATGCTGGTGCGTGACTGGCGTCGGCATCATTTTCGAATCCACGCACCTCTCAAGCGCGCCCAGCGGCTGATCCCTGCCGAGGACTATGCCGGGCTCTTCAAGTTCGCCTTTGTGCGCAATCCATGGGATCGGCTGGTGTCGTGGTATGCCTACCTGCTCAAGGACACCTCGCATCGACATCACCGCCGGGTAGCGGCCTGCGCGTTCGAGGAATTCGCTCGCGCCGAACTCAAGCGGCCCGATCGTTCACAGTGGTGGATGATCGAGGATCGGGAAGGCCGACCGGGCCTCGATTACGTCGGACGGTTCGAGACCCTGGCCGAAGATTTTGCCGAGGTGTGTCGTCGGCTGCAGCTGCCTGCCAGCGTGCTGCCACGCGAAAACGTCTCCACCCGCAAGCCCTACCAGGATTACTACTCACGAGAGCTGGCAGCGCTGGTCCGCGCACGCTGGGCGCCCGAGATCGAGGCTTTCAACTACCGCTTCGACTAGAATCAGGCGAAGTACAGGATCGAGAGGTGGGGTCGTGTCGCTGTTCGAGGAAGCCTGCAAGGTCATCCCCGGTGGGGTGAATTCACCGGTTCGCGCGTTTCGTGGCGTCGGCGGGGAGCCGATCTTCTTCGCCAGGGCCAACGGCGCCTGGGTCGAGGCTGCCGACGGCCGCCGCTTCATTGATTACGTCGGTTCCTGGGGCCCCATGATCCTGGGTCATGCTCACCCCGCGGTGGTCAAGGCGGTGCAACAGCGCGCGGAGGACGGCCTGAGCTTCGGCGCCCCCACCGCGCTCGAAACCGAGTTGGCCAAGCGAGTCATCGCCCTGGTGCCCTCGATGGACCTGGTGCGTATGTGCAGCTCCGGCACGGAAGCGACCATGAGCGCCATCCGGCTTGCCCGGGGCTACACCGGTCGGGACCGGATCGTGAAGTTCGAGGGCTGCTACCACGGCCATTCCGATTCGCTGCTGGTCAAGGCCGGCTCCGGTGCCCTGACGCTCGGCGTGCCCACCTCGCCGGGCGTGCCCGCGGACTTCGCTCGCCATACCCTGACGCTGCCCTACAACGACCTGCCCGCCACCCGCGAGTGCTTTGCCGCCATGGGCAATGAAATCGCCGCGGTGATCGTCGAGCCCATCGCCGGCAACATGAACTGCGTGCTGCCCGAACCGGGCTTCCTCGAGGGCCTGAAAGTACTCTGCGCGGAGCATGGCGCGGTGCTGATCTTTGACGAGGTCATGACGGGATTCCGGGTGGCGCCGGGGGGCGCCCAGCAACTTTACGGAGTGGAACCGGACCTGACGACCCTGGGCAAGGTCATTGGTGGCGGCATGCCGGTAGGCGCCTTCGGTGGCCGTCGCGACATCATGGAAAGGCTCGCCCCGCTCGGCCCCGTGTACCAGGCCGGCACGCTCTCGGGAAATCCGGTGGCCATGGCAGCCGGCCTTGCCACCCTCGAAGGCTTGTCTGTCCCGGGTTTCCATGCCGCTTTAGCCCGGCGCACCACCCAACTGATCGAAGGCCTCGAGGCCGAGGCCAGGGCAGCGGGCGTGCCGTTCAGTACCAACCACACCTGCGGCATGTTCGGCTTGTTCTTCAGCGAAGCGACCAAGGTCACCCGCTACACTCAGGTGATGGCTTGCGACGTGGAACGCTTCAAGCGCTTCTTCCACGCCATGCTCGCCGAGGGTGTTTATCTGGCGCCCTCGGCTTTCGAGGCCGGGTTCATCTCCGCGGCCCATGGCGATGCGGAAATTGAGGCCACTTTGCAGGCCGCTCGCAAGGCCTTCCGGGCCTGAGGCCGGTCAGTCGGCCTTGCGAATGACCGGTGCGAACGCCGCTAGCCGGGCAATCGGATCGTCCATCTCGAGCAGGACCTGCTTGTCCGCCAGCGACAGGGGCAGCACTTCAGCCAGCCGGTGACCGACCCAGGCGGCATCCTCGTAGCCCGGCTTGACCTGGGCATAGAGTTCGCCCAGCTCTGGCAAGATTTTTTTGGCCGCTTCCGCCACGAAAGCATAGTCGGGCGGAACCGGCATGCCTGGCTCGGGGGGAATGTCCTCGACGCGGCCGAGGTTCAGACCGTCCTCCGCGCGCCAGGCCTCGAGCACCCGGATCCGCTGCTGCCCCAGGCAGGTGACGCCGAGCAAGCCATCCTCGAGCCGGTTGAAGTCGACGATCTTCGCCTCGGTGCCCACCGCGTGGAAACTGGTCTTGCCCGCCGCTTCGGGACCCTCGGCGATGCACACGACGCCAAAGCCGGTCTCCTCCCTCAGGCAGCGCCTCACCATATCGAGATATCGAGTCTCGAAGATCCTGAGCGGCAGGGGGCCGCCCGGGAACAACACCACGTTGAGGGGAAACAGCGGCAGTTCCCGGCCCTGCCCGCTCATGGGCCCGGTAGGGCGCCGGTTTCCGGTTCGACGCCCCAGCGCTCGATGAGTTGATGCTCGACGCCCAGATGATCGAGCACGCGGGCGACGACGTAGTCGATCACGGCCTCAACGGTGGCCGGTCGATGGTAGAAGCCCGGGTTGGCCGGCAGCACCACGGCACCCGCCTCCACCACGGTCAGCATATTGCGCAAGTGGATAGCGGAGAAGGGAGTCTCTCGCGGCACCAGTATCAGGGGGCGCCTCTCTTTCAACATCACGTCCGCAGCACGCTCGATCAGGTTGCGGCTGGCGCCTACCGCGATGGAGGACAGGGTCGCCATGGAGCACGGACATACTGCCATGGCGGCCGGCGCGCCCGAGCCGCTGGCAACGCAGGCGGTCCACTCCTCTGCCCCGTAGCATTTCAACTGGCCGGTAGCGGCTGCATGCTTGTCCGCAAAATACCGACCGATGTCCGCCGGGCGGCCGGGCAAACTTTCGTCGGTCTCGGTACCGATGACGACTTGCGCCGGCCTCGAGAGCATCAGGTGGACTTCCTGGCCTGCCTTGAGCAGGCACTCCAGCAGCCGCAAGCCATACTGGGCGCCCGAAGCCCCCGTGATGGCTACCGCCACTCCGTTCCCGCTCACGCGCCTGTCTCCCGAGCGGTCAGCGCCTCGAGCAGCCGGCCGTGCAGACCACCGAAGCCGCCGTTACTCATGATCAAAACGTGATCATCCTCGCGACTCTCGGCCGCCAGCCGCACGACCAGTTCACCTACGTCGTCGCAGACGCTGGCCCGCGGTCCGACCGCCTCGGCCACGCTGGAGAGGTCCCAGCCAAGATCCGACGGCTGGTGCAGCCACACCCGATCCGCCCCGGCGAGCGAGTCGGCGAGTTCCTGCTTGTGTACTCCACGGCGCATGGTGGCTGAACGCGGCTCCAGAACGGCGACGATGCGCGCAGTTCCCACGCGCCGCCGCAAGCCATCAACGGTGGTGCGCACCGCGGTCGGGTGATGGGCGAAATCGTCGTAGATCGACACCCCGGCTACCCTGCCCCGCAATTCCAGGCGCCGCTTCACGCCCTTGAACCGACCGAGCGCCTCGCAGGCGCGCGCCGGATCGACACCTGCGTGGTGCGCAGCGCCGATGGCCGCGAGCGCGTTGTCCACGTTGTGCAGGCCGATGAGCTCCCAGTTCACCTCGCCCTGGACGAGTTCGTCATACAGGACGGTAAACCGCGATCCGTCCTCCGAACCGAGGCTGGCCGACCAACCCCCGCCACGCACCTCCCGCCCAAAATATTCTCGCGGAGTCCAGCAGCCGCGCTCCAGGACTTCCTCGAGCCGCCCCTCGCCGCCATGGACGAGCAGCCGACCGTTGCCAGGCATGCACCGCATCAGCAGATGAAACTGGTACTGGATGGCCGCTAGGTCGGGGTAGATATCGGCATGGTCGTACTCGAGGTTGTTGAGCACCGCAGTGCGCGGCCGGTAGTGCACGAACTTGGCTCGCTTGTCGAAGAAGGCCGTGTCGTACTCGTCCGCCTCGACCACGAAATGCCGGCCCCGCCCGAGTCGGGCCGAGACCTCGAAATCGGACGCCACGCCCCCGATCAGGAATCCAGGCTCCAGCCCTGCCTGGTCGAGGATCCAGGCCAGCATGCTGGTGGTTGTGGTCTTGCCATGGGTGCCGGCGACCGCCAGCGTCCAGCGGCCCCTTAGTACGTGCTGGGCCAGCCACTCCGGACCCGACGTATAGGGCAAGCCGCTGTCGAGTAATCGCTCGATGAGCGGATTGCCGCGGCTCATCACGTTGCCGACCACCACCACATCCGGTCGCAGGTCCAGCTGGGCCGGGTCGTGGCCCTCGATCACCTCAATGCCGAGCGCCGCCAATTGAGTGCTCATGGGTGGATACAGGGCCTTGTCACAACCGGTCACCCGGTGCCCTGCGGCCTGGGCCAGGGCGGCGACGCCGCCCATGAAGGTGCCCCCAACGCCAATGATGTGCAGGTGCATCAGGCCTCACCGGGAAACAAGTGGGTCAGCACGGAGGCCGTGCCGAGGAGATAAGCCGCGGCGACCGCGACGCCAGCGAGCCGACCGAGATCGAGGGCAGCGCGCAGGATATTGCCGATGGCCAGGGTGTACCAGAGAATCAGGCCGAGCGAGGCGCCATACAGCAGCAGCCCCAAGACAGGCATGCGCTCCGCGGGGCCGGACAGCCACAACAAGGGGACCACGATGGGTCCCAGCAGCGCGCCCACGCCGAGCATCGCCGACGTGGTCTGGTTGTAGCGATGTCCGCGACCGGTCAACCGCAGCAGCAGCCAGACCGGCAGGAGCACCAGGGCGAGGTCGGCCAGGATGCGTGCGGCCAGTCGATCGCTCCCGTAGATGAGCCAGGCCTGCAGCGCGCCCGCACCCAGGTAGGCGAGTGCCGCGAGCCCGAACAGGGTAGTCGAGTCGGGCAAATCACCAGGTCCGCGGCGCAGCAGCGCCAGGTCCAACCAGGTCTTCAGCAACGCCTGCACACGAGTCCCGCATAATGGGCCATGGGGAAAAATTGTAGCCAAGTCCGGATGTCGGCGTGACGCTTCCGCCGCTGATTGACGACCCCGATCGTCTCAGGGCCGCCGTGGAGGCACCCGGAAGTCCCTCCCGGTGGGGGATCGATACGGAATTCGTGCGGGAAAGAACCTTCTTTCCCCGCTTGTGCCTGATCCAGGTCGCGCGGGGCGACACCCTTTGGCTGGTGGACGCGCTCGCCTTCGATGAGCCCTCTGCCCTCACTGATCTGCTCCAGCCTGAGCACGGCCCATGGGTCATCCATGCGGCCCGCCAGGACCTTGAGGCGTTGCTGCCGATTACCGGCACCCCGCTGGCGCCCCTGTTCGATACCCAGGTGGGCGCCGCTCTGTTGGGCTTTCCTGCCCAGGTTGGCTACGGCGAACTGGTCCGGCAACTGCTGGAGGTGGAGTTACCGAAGGGTCACGCGCGAACCGATTGGTCAGCGCGCCCGCTGAGCCAGGACCAGCTGCGCTACGCCGCGGATGACGTGCGCTATCTGGGGGCGGTCGCCGAGCAGATTGGGGAGCGTCTGGAACGGGCCGGACGGATGGCCTGGATGGATGAAGACTGCGCCCGGCTCACCGACCCGGCGCTCTACCGCAACGAGCCAGGCGAGGCTTGGCGACGACTTAAAGGCATTGAACAGCTGCCACCACTGGAGCAGTCCGTCCTTCGGAACTTGGCAACCTGGCGGGAGAACACTGCAATCGCCCGGAACCGGCCGCGGGGCTGGATCCTGCCGGACGAAGCCCTGCGCGAACTGGCCCAGCGTAGACCCGGGAGCCTGGAAGGGTTGCAGCGGGTGACCGCAGTGCCTGCAGCGGTCATCCGCAATGCGGGCAGAGCCCTTCTGGAGTGCATCAATGAGGCCGGCGCTGACGCCGCTGGACTCGAGCAGCGCCCCCAACTCGAGCGTCTGACGCCGGAGCAGCAGGCGCGGCTATCGCGGCTGCAGTCAGCCTGCCGCCAGCTGGCCGGCGAACTTGGGCTGGCGCCCGAATTACTGGCAACCCGCAGGGATCTCACGGCCGTGGTTCGGGGCGCGACCGTGCCCGACACCTTCGAGGGGTGGCGCCGGGACCTGCTGCAGGGTCCGCTGGGGGCCGTTGCCTAACGGCGCAGGCGACGGGCGGCTTTGCGGACCCGCTTCGCGGCCTTTCGGACCAGTTTGGTGCGGGACTTGACCGCCTTCTTGCGCGCCTTGGCTACCTTCTTGCGAACCGTCGCCACCGTCTTGACCGCGCGCTTCGCCGCCTTCTTGACGACCTTCTTGACGGCTTTGACGGGTGCTTTCCCTTGGCGTGCCGACTGGCCCAACGCCTGTTCCAGCCTCATTTCCACTACCTCCAGTTCACCCTCGGCATCGACCTGACGAAGGAGCCCCCGCTTGCGGTAGTAGGCCACCAGGGGCCGGGTCTGGGCGGCATAGACCTCCAGCCGTCGGCCGATGGTTTCCTCGTTATCGTCCGGGCGCTGGTAAGGGTCGTGGGCCTGGCCGCCCTTGCACCCACCCTTGGGAGGCGGATTGGTGTAGACGTTGAACACCTGCGCACATCGGCGACAGGTTCGGCGTCCGGTGAGGCGCTGGAACAACACCTTGTCCCGCACCTTCATCAGGACAACCGCGTCCAGGGGTTGGCCGAGGTCCTCGAGCAGCGTGCCCAAGGCATCGGCCTGGGCCACGTTGCGGGGAAAGCCGTCCAGGATGAAGCCCTTGCGGGCATCGCGTCGCGCCAGGCGCTGGCGGATCATCCCGAGCACGATCGAGTCGTCGACCAACTTGCCCGCATCCATGGCAGCCTTGGCCGCCTTGCCAAGGGCCGTCCCCTTGGCCACGGCCTCCCGGAGCAGGTCTCCGGTGGATACCTGCGGTATGCCGTAGTGGCGCATCATCAGTTGCGCCTGGGTGCCTTTGCCGGACCCCGGTGCGCCTAGCAGAACCAGCCTCAATGCCCTGTCCTCCACAAACGGCGAGCCACAATGCTGCATGGGGCAGCGCCCAGCGTCAAACCCGATGGCCCCGGCGGCCTGCCGGCAAAGCGCCTCATCGGCTATTCTTGGCCCTGACAACCAGCCACCCCGGAGCCCTTTGACATGCCTGCAGGATCCCGCCACCGGAGCAAGCCGAACGCCTTCTATGCACAGTCGGGGGGCGTCACCTCGGTCATCAACGCTTCGGCGGCGGGGGTCATCGAGGCGTGCCGCCGACACCGCGGGAAGATCGGCAAGCTGTACGCCGGCCGGGACGGCATCGTGGGGGCGCTCACGGAGGACCTGGTCGACACCAGCAAGGAGTCTACAGCTGCCATCCGTGCGCTGCGTCACACGCCCTCGGGTGCCTTCGGTTCAGCACGCTACAAGCTGAAGGACCTGGAGAGGGACCGTGCCAAGTACGAGCGCCTGATCGAGGTCTTCAAGGCCCACGACATCCGCTACTTTTTCTACAACGGCGGCAACGACTCGATGGACACGGCTCAGAAAGTGGCCGAAATGGGCCAGCAACTGGGCTACCCGGTGACCTGCATCGGCGTGCCGAAAACCGTGGATAACGACCTGCCCATCACTGACTGCTGTCCGGGCTTCGGCTCGGTAGCCAAGTACGTGGCGGTGTCCACTCGCGAAGCAGGCCTCGACGTGGCCTCCATGGCACGCACCTCCACCAAGGTATTCATCCTGGAGGTGATGGGCCGCCACGCTGGATGGATTGCCGCCGCGGGCGGACTGGCCGCCCGCCGCATCGGAGAGGCTCCCCACCTGATCCTGTTCCCGGAAATCGCCTTTGACCGTGAAGCCTTCCTGGCCCGGGTCAAGGACACGGTCGCACGCCACGGCCACTGCGTGGTGGTGGCCTCGGAGGGCACTCGCACCGCCGATGGCCGATTCCTGGCTGATATGGGCACCCGCGACGCCTTCGGCCACGTGCAACTGGGCGGCGTGGCGCCGACGCTCGCGACCATGGTCAAGGAAGCCCACGGTTACAAATACCACTGGGCCCTGGCCGACTACCTTCAGCGGGCTGCCCGCCACATCGCCTCACAGGTCGACGTCGAGCAGGCTTATGCGGTCGGCAAGGCCGCAGTGGAACTTGCCCTCGCAGGTCAGAACGCCGTCATGCCGGTCATTGTCCGCAAGTCCTCCCGGCCGTACCGCTGGAGCGTGGGATCCACGGCGATCGCCAAGGTCGCCAACCAGGAAAAGATGGTGCCGCGGCACTACATCACGGCCGACGGCTTCGGGATTACCGCGGCGGCCCGGCGCTACCTGGCGCCGCTGATCGCCGGTGAAGCCTACCCGCCGTACCGGGACGGCCTGCCGGATTACGTCAGGCTGAGGCTGGCCCGGGTCAGGCGGAAGCTGAAAACCGACTTCGTGGTATAGTCCGCGCGCTGGCGGAGGCTCCACAGAGGGTCCACGGCTCACCCAGTTAACACAGGCAACAAGAAACCCCGGAGGGTCATTCATGATCGGTACCAATGAGGCGCTCTGGCTCGCGGTCGTCGCCGGCGTAGTCGCCATCCTCTACGGCATCCTCTCCTCACGCTGGATCACGGCGCAGCCGGCTGGCAATGCCCGCATGCAGGAAATCGCCGCAGCGATCCAGCAGGGCGCAGCGGCCTACCTGAACCGGCAGTACACCACCATCGGGGTGGTCGGCGTGGTCCTGTTCGTCCTGCTCGGTCTGGCGCTCGACTGGTTCACCGCGATCGGCTTTGCGCTCGGCGCAATCCTGTCTGGTGCGGCGGGCTACATCGGCATGAACGTCTCGGTGCGGGCCAACGTGCGGACGGCACACGCGGCCAGCGTGGGCCTTAATCCTGCCCTGCAGGTGGCCTTCCGGGGCGGCGCCATCACCGGCATGCTGGTGGTGGGACTGGGCTTGCTGGGCGTGGCCGGCTACTACTGGTTCATGATGGAGATGACCGGCGACAGCGACAAGGCGCTGCACGCCCTGGTGGGCCTGGCCTTTGGTGGCTCGCTGATCTCCATCTTCGCCCGCCTCGGCGGCGGCATCTTCACCAAGGGCGCCGACGTGGGCGCCGATCTGGTCGGCAAGGTGGAAGCCGGGATCCCCGAGGACGACCCGCGCAACCCGGCGGTCATCGCCGACAACGTCGGTGACAACGTCGGTGACTGCGCCGGCATGGCCGCTGACCTGTTCGAGACCTACGCGGTCACCGTGGTGGCCACCATGCTGCTCGCCGGCCTCATGATGAAGGGTCTCGGTGACGCGGCCGTGCTGTACCCCCTGGTACTCGGCGCGGTCTCCATCGCCGCCTCCATCATCGGCACTTTCTTCGTGAAGGTCACCGAGGGCGGCAAGATCATGAACGCCCTCTACCGCGGCGTGATCGTCTCCGGCGTCATCGCGGCCATCGCCTATTACCCGGTCACTACGGCCATGATGGGCGAGGCGTCCACGCCGATCTTCCTGTGCGCCCTGATCGGCCTGGCGCTGACAGCGGCCATGATCTGGATCACCGAATACTACACCTCTACTGAGTACCACCCGGTGCGCTATGTGGCCGAGGCCTCGCAAACCGGCCACGGCACTAACGTGATCGCGGGGCTGGCCGTGTCCATGAGGTCCACGGCACTGCCAGTGCTGGCCATCTGTGCTGCGATCTGGGGCGCCTACCAGCTGGGCGAGTCCACTGGCGCCGGGCATGGCCTCTACGGCATCGCCATTGCCGCCACCGCCATGCTGTCGATGACCGGCATGATCGTGGCCCTCGACGCCTACGGCCCGATCACCGATAACGGCGGCGGCATCGCCGAGATGGCAGGGCTGCCGAGCGAGGTCCGCAAGGTTACCGACGCGCTCGACGCGGTGGGCAACACCACCAAGGCCGTCACCAAGGGCTACGCGATCGGCTCGGCCGGTCTCGCCGCCCTGGTCCTGTTCGCCGACTACACCCACAACCTCGAAATCGCCGGCAAGCTTGAGGAGTTCAGCCTGTCTGATCCGGCCGTGATCATCGGCCTGTTCATCGGCGGCCTGGTGCCCTACCTGTTCGGCGCCATGGCCATGGAGCCCGAGGGTCGCGCCGCCAGTTCGGTGCTGCCCGCGGCTCGGCGGCAGTTCCGAG
>JAURLT010000022.1 GCA_030831085.1 Gammaproteobacteria bacterium | reverse complement strand
CGGTGACGGGCCCCGACTGGAATGTAGGTAGACTCATTTTCCGACAACAGGAACACCTCATGCTCCCGCGTGATCCGGGCCGTACCCGAAACCACGATCCAGTGTTCGGCGCGGTGATGGTGCAACTGCAGGGACATGCTGGCCCCCGGCTTGACCACCAGCCGCTTGACCTGGAATCGTTGGCCGGCGTCGACGCTGTCGTAGCTACCCCACGGCCTGTACACCTCGCGATGCAGGTTGACCTCCCTGCGGCCCTCCCGCCGAAGTCGGTCGACGAGTGCCTTGACGTCCTGAACCCGGTCCCGGGCTACCACCAGGACCGCGTCCTTGGTTTCGACCACGACATGATCTTTCAGTCCTACCGTTGCCACCAGCCGATGCGAGGCAAACAGCAGACAGCCGCTGCTGTCCACGTCAACCACGTCGCCCTGGCGCACGGTGTCCGCTGCATCGGCAGCCAACGCGTCCTTAAGCGAAGCCCAGGACCCTACGTCACTCCATCCTGCTTCCAGGGGCAGCACCGAGGCCAATGCGGTCTTCTCCATGACGGCGTAGTCGATGGACTGGGAGCGACACCGCGCAAAGGCCTCTGCCCCAATCCGGGTGAAATCGAGATCCCGCGCGGAGGCCTCCTTCGCCTGCCGGCAGGCCTGTTCGATGTCAGGTGCCAGGCGGCTGAGCTCCGCGAGGTAGGCACTGGCCTTGAACAGGAACATGCCGCTGTTCCACAGCCACCCTCCCTCCGCGAGCATCCGCTCGGCCTCCTGCGCGGGAGGTTTTTCGACGAAGCCTTCCACCTCACGTACTCGGGAGGGGCCCGGCCGCATCCTGATGTAGCCGTAACCCGTCTCCGGCCGGTCCGGCACCACGCCGAAGGTGACCAGACGACCTTCCATGGCCGCGGGCAGGGCATCCATGACGCCCGCCCTGAAACTGGCGGGATCGCGAATGACATGATCGGCCGGTAGCACCAGCAGCACGGCCTCGGGGTCGGCCTCGATGGCCTCCAGCGCGGCCATTGCCACCGCAGGGGCCGTGTTGCGGCCGACCGGCTCCAGCAAGATCGCGCCAGGCGGCTGTCCAATCAGGCGCAACTGCTCTGCGACCATGAATCTCTGCTGGTCGTTGCAGATCACCAGGGCAGGCGCGAGTCCGGGCAAGCCCTGCAGGCGCTCGAGCGTCTGCTGCAGCATGCTGCTCTCCCCTACCAGCGCCAGCAGCTGTTTGGGGTGATGCTCGCGGGACAGGGGCCAGAGCCGCGTGCCTGACCCTCCCGAGAGGACGACTGGAACAATCATGCTGCCGAGACTCCCTGGCCGATGGTTTGACCTGACTGCAAGGATACCGCAACCGGTCGCTAGAAAGGCCAGACCCTGGGCACGATGAGCAGGGTGACGACTCCACACACGACGCTGAGCGGTAGTCCGTAACGGACGAAATCCGCAAAGCGATAGCCGCCGGGACCATACACCATCAGGTTGGTCTGGTAGCCGATCGGCGTGATGAACCCGGCTGAGGCGGCCACCATCACCGCAATGACAAAGGGCATGAAGTTTGCCCCCGCAGCCGCAGCGACGGACAACGCGATAGGGAACATCAGCACGCCCGCCGCGTTATTGGTGATGAGCTCGGTGACCACCACAGTGGAGAAATACAACAAGGCCAGCGCCAGCAGGGGATTCCCCTGAGCCATGTCCACCAACCATGCACCCACAACGGCCGCCACCCCAGACTTTTCCAGGGCAACGCCGAGGGCGAAGGACGCCGCGATCGCCGCCACCAGTTGATACTCGATGCTCTGGGCAGCACGGCGGCTGGTCATGCAGCCCGTCGCCACCATCGTGCCGGCCGCGATGAACGACGCTTCAAACAGTGACACCCATTCCAGGGTTGCTGCCGTGATCATTAGCAGCAATACGCCAAGCGCGATCGGCGCCCGCCGGAAGTCTGGCGGCGCCGAGTCACTCAGGGCACTGATGAGCAGGAAGTCCCGGCTGTGACGATGTCGCTCTGCAAACCCAGGGCCCGCCTCCACCAGCAGGGTGTCGCCCGGTCGGAAGACGATGCCGCCCACCTTGCCGGCCACCCGCGAACCATCACGGGAAATGGACAGGATCGCTGCACCATACCGCTCGCGAAAGTTACTGTCCTTGACCCGCTGGTTGATCAGCGGCGAGGTCGGCGAGAGCACCAGCTCTACCAGCTGGCGCTGGCGGCGCTTTAGGTTGAGGGTGAATGACTGGTCTTCGGCGACGCTGAGGCCTGGCATGCGCCGCAAATCGTTGACCGCATCGACAATCCCGACACAGGTCAGCCGGTCCTCAGCCTCGAGGATCTGGCCGGGTCCTACCGCAGTCAGCAACCTCCCGCGGCGCTCGATCTCCAACACATAGGCACTTTTCAGGTTACGCAGGCCGACCTCGGCGATGGTCTTGCCCACCAGCGGCCCCCCGGGATGGATACGCACCTCGACGGCATATTCCCTCGCGTTCTCCAGCTGTTCCTTGGGCCCCTGCCTTTCCGGCAACAGCCTGCGCGAAAATACCAGTGCGTAGACGATACCCACCAGGGTCAGGGGTCCGCCGATCCAGATCAGGTCAAAAATCCCCAGATGCGCATCGGGCCGGACCTGCATCAATAAACCGTAGACGGCAAGGTTGGTGCTGGTCCCGATCAGCGTGCAGAGACCGGCCAGGATGGCCACGTGATTCAGGGGCAACAACAGGCGGGAAACCGGCAGCCCGAAGCGCGCCGACCACTCCTGCACGATGGGGATGAACATGGCCACCACCGGCGTGTTGTTGATGACGCTGGACAGGGCGGCACCGATGCTGAGCATCTTGACCTGGGCGTCCAGGAGCCCCCGCGGACGGCCGAACACCGCGTGCGAGAACCAGGCAACGGCCCCGGTCTCGCGCAGGCCGGCAATCACCACATAGAGCGCGGCGATGGTCATCACGCCGGTGCTGGAAAATCCCGAAAGGGCCTCGCGGGGCGTCAGCACGCCCGACGCCGACAGGACGACCATGGCACCGAGCAGCACCATCTCTGTTGGCGCGGGGGTGGTTGCGAGCAGGAACAGCACCGTCAGAACGACCGCAACGGTGAACCAGACTTCCCAACCCATCCGGGCATCCCCCAGGCTCAGACCGAGCGCTTTCGCGGATTTTACTGCGCTTGACCCTTCCGGGACACGACCCTCAGGGGAAGTATCAGACGGGCAGGGGCTGCCCCCTGCCTATGCCGAAATAAGTAAAGCCGAAACCGCCCATCAGGATCGGGTCGTACAGGTTTCTACCGTCGAAGATAACCGGCTGAGACAGGGACGCCTTGATCCGGCTGAAGTCAGGGCTGCGGAATTCCTTCCATTCGGTACAGATGACCAGGGCATCCGCCCCGACCAGCGCCGCCTCACCCGATTCGCACAGCTTCAGGTCCTTCCGCTCGCCATAAATCCGCTGGGTCTCCTGCATGGCCACCGGGTCGTAGGCCTGGACCCTTGCCCCCGCCTGCCAGAGGGACTCCATCAACTCGCGACTGGGCGCCTCGCGCATGTCGTCGGTATTGGGCTTGAAAGCCAGTCCCCAGACCGCCAGCACCTTGCCGCGTAAACCATCGCCGAAATGGCTGGCGACCTTGCGGAACAGGACCTGCTTCTGGCGCCGGTTGGTCTCCTCCACGGCCTGCAGAACCGAGGCCTGGTAGCCACACTCGCGGGCCGAGCGCTCCAGGGCCTGCACGTCCTTGGGAAAGCACGAGCCTCCGTAGCCCGCACCTGGATAAATGAACGAATAGCCAATGCGGGGATCCGAACCGATGCCCTGACGGACCTTTTCGATGTCTGCGCCCATCCGTTCGGCGAGGTTCGCCAATTCGTTCATGAAGCTGATCTTGGTGGCCAGCAGGGCGTTGGCGGCGTATTTGGTCAGTTCCGAGGACCGTACGTCCATCACGATCATCCGGTCACGATTCCGGGTGAACGGGTCATACAGGGCCTTCAACAGCTCCGCCGTACGCGGATTGTCCGTGCCCACGACCACCCGGTCGGGTTTCATGAAATCCTCGATCGCTGCGCCTTCCTTCAGGAATTCCGGATTCGACACGGTATCGAACTCGAGGCTCGCACCCCTGGCACTGAGAGCTTCAGCCACCCGGGCACGGACCTTGTCCGCCGTGCCGACGGGCACCGTGGACTTGGTCATCACGATCTTGTACTCGTCCATGTATTTGCCGATGGTCTCGGCGACCGTCAGCACGTAGCGCAGGTCTGCCGAGCCGTCCTCGTCGGGAGGCGTGCCCACCGCGATCATCTGGAACAGGCCGTGGCGCACGGCCGATTCGGCGTCGGTGGTGAACTGCAACCTACCCTTGGCCGCATTGCGGCTGATCAGATCGTCGAGACCGGGCTCGTGGATGGGCACCTCGCCCCGATTGAGACGCTCGATCTTTGCCGCATCGACATCGACGCAGACTACATGGTTACCGACGTCCGCCAGGCACGCGCCGGTCACCAGGCCAACGTATCCAGATCCGAAAATGGTTATGTTCACTCGACTTCCCTGCGCCAAGACCGTCCCAAAGTATAACTGGAGGAGCTGGGCAACCCCGTTTCGGGTTTCACATCACCGCAGCCAGTTCCATAACGGACCGAGCTCGGGCGGCAGGGCAGATTCTGCGTCACCGGTCAGGGCAGGTAAGAGGCTGTTACACAGTTGCTTGCCGAGTTCCACGCCCCACTGGTCAAAGGGGTTGATCCCCCACAGCGTGGCCTGCACGAAGACCTTGTGCTCGTACAGCGCCACCAGCCTGCCAAGGTTGGCCGGATCCAGCTGCCGGAAAGCCAGCAGGCTCATGGGACGGCTGCCCCGATGGAGTTTATGCGGCAACAGCTGGCGGGCGGCGCCGCTGTCGAGGCCCCTCCGCTCAAGGTCGGCCTTGACCGCAGCGGGGCCTTGCCCGGCCATCAGGGCCTGCATCTGGGCCAGGCAATTTGCCATGGCCAGTTGCGAGCCGCCCTGGTCTCCCTCGGGTGGAGTCACCGGGAGCAGGAAATCCATGCTCACGCCCCCCGAGCCTTGGTGCAGCAACTGGAAAAAAGAGTGCTGAGCATTCGAACCGGGTTCGCCGAAGATGACCGGCCCGCTGGACCGCTGCAGGGCATTGCCCGCCGCATCGACCGACTTGCCAAGACTCTCCATTTCGAGTTGCTGGAGATAGGCAGGAAAGCGCGCGAGCCGTTGCGTATAGGGCAGAATGGCATGGCTGGCGTTGCCCAATCCGTTGCGGTTCCAGATTGCCAGCAATCCCAGCAGCACTGGCAGGTTGTCCCGCAGGGGGGCTGCCCTGAAGTGGCAGTCCATTGCATGCCCGCCCGCCAGAAAAGCCGCGAAATGGGTCGAGCCGATGGCCAGTTCGAGCGCAAGCCCGATCGCCGACCACATGGAGTAGCGACCGCCGACCCAATCCCACATGACAAACCGGGCGTCCGCGCCGATGCCGAATTCGTTCATGGCCCGGGTGTTGGTGGAGACCGCCGCAAAATGCCGCGGCACCGCCGACTCACCCAGGGCTGCGGCCAACCACGCGCGGGCCAGTCGGGCATTCGCCAGCGTCTCCTGGGTAGTAAAGGTCTTGGAGCAGACCAATACCAGCGTGCGCGCCGGATCGAGATGCGTGGCGAGGTCCAGCATCTGCGTGCCATCGACGTTCGACACGAAATGACATGCCACCCGGCCGGCATGAAACGGACGCAGCGCCTCGACTGCCATGGCGGGGCCCAGGTCGCTGCCCCCGATGCCGATGTTCACCACGTCCGTAAAACGCTCGCCGGTAGCGCCAGTGCGTCGGCCCTCATGCACCTCCGTCACGAAGGCCGCACAGCGTGCGCGCTCTGCCAGCACCTCGCGATGGAGTGTCTCGAGGTGAGTGGGCAAGGACACCGTCGATGGCATCCTCAACAGGGTGTGCAAAGCCGCCCGGCGCTCGGTGTTGTTGACCTGTTCACCATCGAACAGTGAGTCAATCGCGCCCGGCAGGTTGCTGGCAGTCGCCAGGCTGATCAGCGACTCGAGGGCGGCGGTGTCCAGGGGCTGCCGGGTGAAGTCCAGCAGCAAACCATCCACCT
>JAURLT010000139.1 GCA_030831085.1 Gammaproteobacteria bacterium | reverse complement strand
TGGGATCCGGGCGAGGCCACCATCGGCGGGCAGGTCTGGGTGCAGGTCAAGAGCGTCCTGTTCACGGTGGTCTTCACCGGGGTGTTGTCGGCCATCATCCTCAAGGTCGTCGACCTCACCGTCGGACTGCGCGTCAGTTCCGAACAGGAAACGGAAGGGCTAGACCTGTCATTGCATGACGAGCGGGCCTACAACAGCTGAGGCCTGTCCTGCAAGGAAGCGGGACACGGAGCGGGCGCCTCACGGCGCCCGCTTTTTTTGCCGGGAACATTGGCTACACTGTGCGCTCCAACGATGTACGACAGACGGCTCATGGGAGTGCACAACATGCTGAGGATCGGCCTTTTCCTGGTCATGGCCAGCCTGCTGGTGGTTCCCGCGCAGGCAGACGTCGTCTACAAATGGATCGACCGTTCCGGACAGGTGCATTACACGGACTTGCCGCCGGACCAGCCGGACGCCCGGCTGCTCGAGGTGATCCAGCGGGAACGCGTGGTGTACAGCGAGGACGGTGAGGTCGAATCCGTTGCCCCGCCCACTGGCACACCCTCCTCCGACGGGGGTCCTGGGACGTCTGCCAGCGGCTTCGAGCCGGCCTCCCGCGACACCACGCGGACCGTCGAACGCGATTTGCAGCAAGCCCGCAGCGAGCAGTGCAAGCTGGCCCAGCAGCGCTACAAGACCTACATCGAATCGCTCCGCCTGTACAAGGAAGGGCCCGACGGGAAGCGCGAATACCTGACGGAGAGCGAGTTGAGCGCCGCCAGGCTCGAGGCCAAGCAGGCCGTCGACGCCTATTGCAAGGAGTGAGCGCGCTGCGCGTCGGATTCATCGGCCTCGGTGCGATGGGCGGCCATATGGCCAGCAACCTTGCCCGGGCCGGGCTGCTGGGCGGCATCTGGAACCGCACCCCCTCCAAGGCTGAGGCCCTGGCTCGTGAATTCGGCATCACCGCCCATGCGACGGCCGCGGATCTGGCTGCCGACGTGGATGTTGCGATCCTGTGTGTCTCGGCCGACAGCGATGTCCTGCAGGTCGGCGAGTCCATTGCCCCGTCACTGCGACCGGGCAGCATCGTCATCGACTGCTCGACGGTCAGCGCCGAGACCGCCCGCCGGATGGCCAGCCTCTGCGCCAGCCGCGGCGCCGGCTTCATGGACTGCCCGGTCAGCGGTGGCGTAGAGGGCGCCCGACTCGGGACCCTGGCCATCATGTGCGGCGGCGAGAGCGCGGTGTTCGAGAGGGCCCGGCCAGTGCTGGCTGCCATGGGCAAGACGGTCGAGTTGATGGGGCCCTGCGGGCATGGTCAGGCCACCAAGGCCACCAACCAGATCCTCTGCGCGGGCGTGATCGCAGCGGTGGGTGAGGCCATGGCCTTCGCCAGGGCCGAGGGGCTGCCACTCGACAAGGTGATCTCAACCCTCGGCCAGGGCGCGGGATCCAGTTGGTATTTCGTCCACCGCGCACCGTACATGTCGCGCGGCGATTTCCCGGCTGGCTTTCGGGTTCGGCTGCACCGCAAGGACCTGCTGATCTGCCGTGACATGGCCCACCGCCACGGTGCTGAGCTGCCCACGGTCAGCTCGGTGCTTGACCAGTACGAGCAGCTGATCGCCGATGGCCACGGCGATGAGGACATCTCATCAATCTTCCGGCTGAAGACCCGGCTATTCGATGCCGAGCAGGACTGAGCAGCCGATCGACCCCACAGCGACCGGGCCCGGCCCGGACCGTCTCTACCTGCCCGACTTCTGCACGGCGCCCAGTGTGCTGGCCGTAGTGATCATTGCGCAGCTGGTGGCACTGCTGCTGGCCCTGAGTCGCCTCGGCGAAGGCGGGTTGTTCTGGGTAGACCTCTCCCGCACCTCGCTGTTTCTGCTTTGGACCGGCCTCGGCACCGCGGCGGCCCTGTGCGGGTGCCGAAGCCTGCTGACCCGGCTCGCGCCGCTACCGGGCAGCCTCGCCGCACTCGGGCTGATCCTCACCGTCACCGCCCTGGTGTCGGCAGCTGCCTGGTGGCTGTCGGACTCCGCCCAGGCGCTGCTTCAGCCCCTCTCCCTCAGCAGCGTCGCCGAGCCATGGGCCTTCGTCTTCAGGAACCTGCTATTGGGCTGCATCGCCGGTGGACTGGCGTTGCGCTACTTTTACGTGTCCCAGCAGTGGAAGCGCAATGTGATTGCCGAAGCCTCCGCACGGGTGCGCGCGCTGCAGGCGCGGATTCGACCACATTTCCTTTTCAACAGCATGAACACCATCGCCGCCCTGACCCGCAGCGAGCCAGCCCTGGCCGAGGAAGCCGTCACGGACCTGTCGGAGTTGTTCCGGGCCGCGCTGAGGGAAAGCCGCGAGCTCATCCCCCTCGGCGAGGAGCTCGAGGTAGCGCGCACTTATTGCCGGATGGAAAGGCTGCGCCTGGGCGATCGCCTTGCGGTCGACTGGGTCGTCGATGAACTCCCTCTGGCCACCCTGGTTCCTCCGCTGATCCTGCAACCCCTGATCGAGAACGCCGTGTACCACGGAATCGAGGGGCTGAGCGGGGGCGGGAGGATCGAGATCCGAGGGCGGCGCCAAAACCGTCAGGTCGTGATCGAGGTGACCAACCCCCACGGGGGCCATACCGGTCGAGGGACCGGGTCAGGTTCCGCGATCGGGCTGGCCAACGTTCGCGAGCGCCTGCAACTCACCTTCCCCGGTGACGGCAGGCTCGACTGGACCGACGAAGGGGGGCGTTTTCACGTCACGTTGCGCTTCCCTGCAGGGCAGCCCGCATGAGCCTGCGAGTCCTGGTCGTCGATGACGAGGCGCCGGCCCGGCTTCGGCTGCGCGAACTGCTGGGTGAAATCGACGGTGCAGAGTGCATCGGGGAAGCCAGTGATGGTGCTACCGCGCTGGAGCTGGCGCGAAAGCAGCACCCCGACGTGGTGCTGCTAGATATCCGCATGCCCGGGCCAGACGGCCTCGAGACCGCACGGCGCCTGGCCATGCTGCCACACCCTCCCAAGGTGGTCTTCACCACGGCCTTTGAACAGCATGCGCTGGCTGCCTTCGATGCCGATGCGGCAGGCTACCTGCTGAAACCGGTCAGGCGGGAGCGACTGGCCGCCCTGCTGCAGCGGCTCGCCCCAACCAGCGCAGGCACGCCTGACTCTCGGCGGGTCCACGTGACCGCGCGGCTTCGCGAGCAAATGCGCCTTATCCCCATTGCGGACGTGTACTGTTTTCAGGCCGAGCAGAAGTACACGGTGGTCAGACACCGTGGCGGAGAGGACCTGATCGAGGACTCGCTGCGCTCCCTCGAGGAAGAGTTCGGGCACCTTTTCGTCCGCGTGCATCGTCAGGCGCTGGTTGCCATCGACAAGGTGGAATCTCTGGACAGGGACGGCGCTGGCCAGCTGTTCCTGACCCTGCGCGCCGATGGCGGGCGGCTCGCCGTGAGTCGTCGGCTGGCGGCCGAGGTTCAACGACGACTTCGCTGATGACTTGGCCCCGGCGCAAGGCATGGCAAAATGCGCAAATGAACCAGCGCGTCCGCATCGCCACTCGTCGCAGCCCGCTCGCCCTCTGGCAGGCCGAACACGTCGCCGAACGTCTGCGCTCCGTCCATCCCGGTCTGGAGGTGGAACTGTTGCCGATGGTCACCGAGGGCGACCGGATCCTGGATCGCGCGCTGGCCGAGGTTGGCGGCAAGGGCCTGTTCATCAAGGAACTCGAGGTCGCGATGCTGGAGGGACGAGCCGATCTGGCGGTCCATTCCATGAAGGACGTGCCAGCAGAACTTCCGCCAGGCATGGTCCTGTCCACGGTGCTGGAGCGTGCGGACCCCCGTGACGCCCTGGTATCGAGTCAGTACGGGACCATCGAGAAGCTGCCGGCGGGAGCCCGGGTCGGCACCTCGAGCCTGCGACGGCAGTGCCAGCTGAGGCACCTGCGCCCTGATGTCGTGGTCGGACAACTGCGTGGTAACGTGCAAACTCGTCTCGCCAAACTGGACTCGGGAGCCTTCGATGCCATCCTGCTGGCCACCGCGGGGCTCGAGCGACTGGGCATGGCCTCGCGAATTCGCCACCGGGTCGCACCCGAACAGCTGCTGCCCGCTGTCGGTCAGGGCATCGTGGGCATTGAGTGCCGCGAGACCGATCATCGGCTGCATTCGCTCCTGGCGCCGCTCGAAAATCAGGAGGCGCGACTGTGCCTGTCGGCAGAACGAGCCATGGCGGGCGCTCTGCAGGGCAGTTGCCAGTCACCCATCGCCGGCTTTGCCGAACTCGACGGCAGCCAGCTAACGCTACGGGGCCTCGTTGGCATGCCCGACGGGAGCCGAGTGCTGGCCGATACGATCAGCGGCCCCGCAATCCAGGCCGCCACGCTGGGCGCGGAGTTGGCCGGCCGCTTGCTGTCGGCGGGTGCCGGCGAACTGCTTGGGCAGATGCCCGCGGACGGTCGCCCGTGGCAGTGAAACCGCTAGCAGGCATAGGGGTGCTCGTCACCCGACCTGTTCCGCAAGGTCGCAGGCTGGGCCAGCTGATCGAAGAGCGAGGCGGCACGGCTATTTACCTGCCTGCACTGGAAATCCAGCCGCTGGCGGAGTTGCCGGGCTCGCGTGCGGCCAAGGGCCCAGTGGACGGCTTCCAGCTGGTGATCTTCGTTAGCGTCAATGCTGTGACGCACGGCGCCTTGTCCCTGCTGGGTACACGCCGCGACCTGCGCCTCGCCGCCATCGGCCGAGCCACCGCACAGGCGCTCGAGGGTCTCGGCTTTCCCGTCAGCGTGGTGCCGGAGGGCGGATTCGACAGCGAGGCGCTACTGGCGTCACCGGCGCTGGCCCAAGTCAAGGGACAGCGGATTCTCATAGTGCGCGGCGAGGGCGGGCGGGAAGTGCTCGGTACCGAGTTGACCGCGCGTGGCGCCTCGGTGACCTACGCGGAGGTCTATCGCCGCCTCCCCGGCCGGCCGGAGCCCGCGACCCTGCAGGCACTCGAGGAGCTCTGGCGACATGGAGGCATCCACGCCTACACGGCGACCAGTTCCGAGTTATTGGAGGCGCTGATGGGCATCGTCACGCCCCGCATTCGCGAATTGATGGACTCCACGGCCCTGCTGACGGGCGCGCCGAGGGTGGCCGAGGCGGCCGGCAGACTGAGGATCGGCTCACCAGTGATCATGGCGAATGGACCGACCGACGACGCGCTGGTGGAGGCGCTGCAAACCTGGACCGAGGCGAGGCGAAAGCCTTCGTCCGATGCCTGACGTCCTGATCGCTGGCTGTGGCTATGTAGGCGAGCGCCTCGCCCGGGTCCTGCGAGGCGATGTCCGCTGTCTTACCGGCAGTTCCGCGAGCGCTGACCGCCTGCGCAGCTTGGATATTGATGCCGTGGCCTGCAACCTCGACACCGGACTCCCACCGGCCGAAGTGGGCGAAGCACCCCTCGCCTACTACATGATCCCGCCCCCGCGGGAGTCGGCCAGCGACGATCGACTACGTCGCTGGCTTGGCACCCTGCGCTCCAGCCCGCAGCGCATCGTGTATCTCAGCACCACGGCCGTCTATGGTGACTCAGGCGGAGCAGAAGTGGATGAAGCGACCCCACCGGCCCCCACACAGCCGCGTGGTCGTGCCCGCCTGGACGCCGAGGAAGCGCTGATGGAGCACGCCCGGGGTCGTGGAAGCGAATGGGTTATCCTCCGGGTGCCCGGAATCTACGGTCCCGGCCGTTTACCGCTTGACCGTATTGCCCGCCGTTTGCCGATGCTTCGGGAGACCGAGGCAGGACCCGGCAACCGGATCCATGTAACGGACCTGGTACAGGCCTGCCTGGTGGCCGGCAGCAAGCCCGAGGCTGCCGGTCGAATCTACAACGTAGGCGATGGTGACCATTCCAGCACGACCATCTACCTGCGCACGGTGGCAAGGCTCGCTGGCCTGCCCGAGCCCCCCGAGGTTGAGCGTGCGGAAGCAGAGAAAGTGCTGCCCCCCATGGCTTGGTCTTTCCTCGCCGATTCCAGGCGGGTCAGCACCCGACGCATGCGCGAGGAACTGGGCGTAATCCCTAGGTTCCACCGGCTCGAGGACGGGATACGCGAGGCGCTCTCCTCAGAACCGATGAAAAAGGCTTGAAAAAAGAAGGGCCCGCACTGGCGGGCCCTTCCAATCAGCCTGTGAAGGCAGTGCGTTACCAGCGACCACCGCCGCCGCCGCCACCGCCACCACCGCCGCGATAGCCGCCGCCACCGCCGCCACCGCCGCGATAGCCACCACCGCCACCGGGACGGCCACCGCCGCCACCCGTGCGGGGACGATCCTGGGCCTCGTTGACGCGCAACTGACGACCACCCATAGCGTGACCGTTCAAGGCTTCGATCGCCTTGGCTGCATCACCCTGGGGCATTTCCACGAAGCCAAAACCCCGCGGCCGACCGGTTTCCCGATCCGTGGGAAGAGCAACGGATTCCACTGTGCCATGTTGACCAAACAGGTCCCTGATCTCGGATTCCGTGGCAGAAAACGGCAGGTTTCCAACGTAAATCTTCATAAACCTCGAATCTCTATAACTGACCAACGCCTAAGGCGGCTCCGCGCCATGACCTGTCGAGCGTTGCACACGGCAATTCCCCTGCAAACCCGACTCTCACCACCCCAACGGGCAGAAAACCGGCGGACAGCAGAGGAACTGTCACCTGATCGCGGTCAATTCTGCGATGCACGAGGCTCATTTTGGCCGGTTGATGCAGGGCGGACGGGCAGCGATCCCGGGTGACCTTACCACATGTCCAGTCGGAAAGGCGGGAAAACCGTACTTCTTGTTGTTGCACGAAAGCAACGATGAAGGCGAAAGGGCAAGAAAAAGGGGTTCTGAAATCAGGCACTGGCGGAGGGGGTGGGGATTCGCACTCCTGGGGCGGCTTGCGGCCGTCAAAAGAGTCGCTGCCAGTGCCTGATCTCAGAACCCCTCAAGGGGAGAGATCGAGGTCCATCCTACGCCTCTCGCGGATTAGCACCATGCTGGCAGTTGCCTACCTGGCTAGGTAGTTTCCGCAGCCTCAGGCCAGCACTACAAGCAGGTCACCGGCGTCCACCGCCTGGGCCGGCTTGACCAGCACTTCGACCACCTGCCCGCCACGCTCGGCCTTCACCGCAGCCTCCATCTTCATCGCCTCGAGCGTGACCAGCACATCCCCACGGCCCACTGATTGACCGGGCGCTACGGCAACCATTGCCACAGTTCCCGGCATGGGAGCGGCAACATGTGCCGGGTTGTCAGCCTCGGCGCGTCTGGCCACGGGACGTACCGCGCTCGCCTCCCGGTCCGGGATGCGCACTGAGCGGGGCTGGCCGTTCAACTCGAAAAACACTGTCCGGCTACCATCGTCGTGCCGATCACTGGTGGTCACGAAGCGCACGATCAGGGTCTTGCCCCGCTCGATGTCGATGCTGATTTCCTCGCCGGGAGCGAGTCCGAAGAAAAACGCGTGGGTCGGCAGTACGGTTACGTTGCCGTAATGGTTGCGGGCGCTCACGTACTCGGAAAATACCTTGGGGTACATCAGCGCAGAAGCAAATTCCGCATCCGTCACCGCCCTGCCGCAGTTGGTCTCGACCTCCAAGCGGGTCCGCGCGAGGTCGGCCGGAGGGAGGGTCTCCCCGGGACGCGCAGACAGCGGCGCGCGCCCGGCGAGCACCTTGGCCTGAAGTCCGGCGGGAAAGCCGCCGTAGGGCTGGCCGATGTCGCCGTGGAAGAACTGCACCACCGATTCCGGGAAAGCCACCTCCACCGCGGGGTCCTCGACCTGGGCACGGCTCAATCCACCGGTCACCATCATCAGCGCCATGTCGCCCACCACCTTGGATGATGGCGTCACCTTGACCACGTCACCGAACATGGCGTTGACCTCGGCATAGGTGGCAGCCACCTCGGGCCAGCGATGGGACTCGATGCCCAGCGAGCGCGCCTGCTCGCGCAGGTTGGTGTACTGACCCCCGGGCATGCCATGCACGTAGACCTCCGACGCCCCGGACCGCAGGTCGCTCTCGAAGGGCGAGTACAGCCTACGGACCTGTTCCCAGTAGCCCGAAATCCGTCGCACCGACTCCGGGTCGAGCCCGGTGCTGCGCCGACCATGACGCAGCGCCTCCACCAGCGAACCGAGGTTCGGCTGCGAGGTCCCGCCACTCATCGAGTCCATCGCGGCATCGATGGCATCGCAACCCGCCTCCACAGCCCGCAACACGCTCGCGGCGGCAATGCCGCTGGTGTCATGGGTATGGAAATGGATGGGCAGGCCCACCTCCTGCTTGAGGGCATGCACCAGGTCATAGGCCGCCTGGGGCTGGCACAGGCCAGCCATGTCCTTGATCGCCAGCACGTGCGCCCCGGCCCGCTCGAGTTCACGGGCCAGTTTCAGGTAGTAGCGGAGGTCGTACTTGGTGCAGGCAGGATCGGAAAGGTTGCCGGTATAACAAATGGCGGCCTCGCAGACCTTGCCACTCTCGATGACCGCATCCATGGCCACCCGCATGTTGTCGATCCAGTTCAGCGAATCGAAGACGCGGAAGACGTCGATGCCATTGACCGCCGCCTGCTGGACGAAATAGCGCACCACGTTGTCGGGATAGTTGGTGTAGCCGACCGCATTGGCAGAGCGCAACAGCATCTGCAGGAGGTGATCGGGCATGGCTTCGCGGAAGGCCGCTAGCCGTTCCCACGGGCACTCCTGCAGGAAGCGCATGGCCACGTCGAAAGTGGCCCCTCCCCAGCATTCCACCGAGAACAGGCCCGGCAGCCAGCCCGCATAATGGGGCGCGATCCGCGCCATGTCGTGAGTTCGCAGGCGAGTGGCCAGCAGCGACTGATGGGCATCCCGGAAGGTGGTATCCGTCACCAGCACCCGCTCCTGCTCGAGCATCCAGCGGGCCAGGCCACCCGCCCCGTGTTCGAGCAGGACCCGACGAGCAGACTCCCCGGGAGTCACCACCACTGGCGGTGCGGGTAGTCGCGGCTCCTCGATGACCCCTGGGTCCGGGCGATCCTTGACGCCCGGATTGCCGTTGACGATGACATCGCCGAGAAAGGTCAGCAGGCGGGTTGCCCGGTCACGCCGGCGCGGCCACTGGAACAACTCGGGCGTCTGGTCGATGAACTTGGTCGTGTAGCTACCATCGGCAAAGGCCGGGTGGGTCACCACCTGGTCGAGGAAGCGCAGGTTGGTGGTCAGCCCGCGGATCCTGAATTCCCACAACGCACGATGCATGCGCGCCGCGCATTCCCCGGCCGTGGGCGCCCAGGTGGTCACCTTGACCAGCAGCGAATCGTAGAAGCGGGTGATGTGGGCGCCGGCATGTGCCGTGCCTGCATCGAGGCGGACGCCAAAGCCGGCCGGACTACGATAGGCAGAAATCCGCCCGTGGTCCGGATTGAAGCCATTTTCCGGATCCTCGGTAGTCACCCGGCACTGCATGGCGTGACCCGACACGCGGATGGCTTCCTGGGCCGGAATCCCGCTGGCGGGATCACCGATACGGCCGCCCTGGGCGATGCGGATCTGCACCTTGACCAGGTCGACGCCCGTGACCATCTCAGTCACGGTGTGCTCGACCTGGATGCGCGGGTTCACCTCGATGAAGTAGAAGCGGCCGTCGTCGGCATCCTGCAGGAACTCCACGGTGCCTGCATTGACGTAGCCCGCCGCGGCGCCGATGCGCAGGGCCATGGCCGCCAGTTCGGAGCGCTGGGCATCGTCCAGGTAGACCGCAGGCGCGCGCTCCACGACCTTCTGGTTGCGGCGTTGAACGGTGCAGTCGCGCTCCCACAGGTGGATGAGCTGGCCGTGCGAATCGCCGAGGATCTGCACCTCGACATGCCGCGCGCGGCGGATCAGCTTCTCGACATAGACCTCGTCGTTACCGAAGGCAGCCAGGGCCTCGCGCCGCGCCGCCGCCAGCAGTTCGGGCAGTTCAGCAGCCTCCTCCACGACCCGCATGCCGCGCCCGCCACCGCCCCAGCTGGCCTTCAGCATCACCGGGAAGCCGATGGCCGAGGCCATGGCCAGCGCTGCCGGCTCGTCCCTGGGCAGCGGCGGGCTGGCCGGCATCACCGGCACGCCGGCTTCAATGGCCAGGTTGCGCGCCTGCACCTTGTTGCCCAGCTTGCGCATGGTGTTTGGGGACGGTCCGATGAAGACCAGACCGGCTTCGGCGCAGGCCTCGGCGAAACCCGGGTTCTCGGCCAGGAATCCGTAACCGGGATGAACGGCCTCCGCCCCGGCCTCGCGGGCGATGCGAATGATGTCGGTGATGTCGAGGTAGGCCTCCACCGGACCCTTGCCCTCGCCGACCAGGTAGGCCTCGTCGGCCTTGGTACGGTGCAGGGAGAAACGATCCTCGCGGGAGAAGACGGCGATGGTGCGCATGCCGAGTTCGGCGGCCGCGCGCATCACCCGAATGGCGATCTCGCCGCGGTTGGCAACAAGCAGGGTGGATACAGGACGCATGGCTGACTTCAGGCGGTCGACGGGTCGATAATACCTCACGGAGGTACCGCCCATGCTGCGCAGTCTCGTGTTGTCCACTCTCTGTGTCATGGCCTGTGCACCTGCATGGTGCGAGGAGAAACCATCGATGTTCGGAATCGCCATACACGGAGGCGCCGGCGTGATCAGCCGCGCCTCGATGACCCCGGAGGCCGAGGCCGCCTATCGACGCGACCTGGAGTCGGCGCTCAACGCCGGCTACGACGTCCTTGCCCGTGGCGGCAGCAGCCTCGATGCGGTGACTACCGCCGTGCGTATCCTTGAGGATTCGCCGTTGTTCAATGCGGGGCGGGGCGCAGTCTTCAACCACGAGGGAATCAACGAGCTGGATGCCTCAATCATGGACGGCGAGGACCGCCGGGCCGGGGCCGTGGCAGGGGTGCGGCACGTCCGCAACCCGGTGCTGCTGGCTCGGGCGGTCATGGAGGACTCGCCGCACGTCATGCTCACGGGCACTGGAGCCGAGGAGTTTGCCCTCGAGCGCGGCATGGAACTGGTTCCGCGCAGCTACTTCTTCACCGAACGGCGCTGGAGTCAACTCGAGCGGGCCCGCAAGGGCGACCGACTGAGCGCGGCCGACCTCGGCTACTACGGCACGGTCGGCGCCGTGGCCCGCGACCAGCAGGGCAACCTCGCCGCAGCGACCTCGACCGGCGGCATGACCAACAAGCGCTGGGGCCGGGTGGGTGACTCACCGGTGATCGGCGCAGGCAATTATGCCGACAACCGGTCCTGCGCCGTTTCGGCCACCGGCAGCGGCGAATACTTCATCCGCTCGGTCCTCGCGCATGAAATCGCCGCCCTCATCCGTCATCGGGGACTCGACGCCGCAACCGCCGCCCGTGAGGCCGTCAGCCAGTCGCTCGCCGGCATCGGCGGCGACGGGGGGGTCATCGTGATCGACCACGCCGGGCGCATCGCGATGGAGTTCAACACCGAGGGCATGTTCCGCGGCGCGCGCGATGCCTCGGGACGGCGCGAGGTGTCGATCTACTGACCCGCAGCAGGGCTCAGGCGTAGCGGATGGCCTCGAGCAGGCCGGCATGGAGCCGGCCGTTGGTGGCCAGCACCGAGGTGGTATCGAAGCCCACCGAGCCGCCACCCAGATCGGTGAAATGCCCGCCAGCCTCCTCGACGATGACCGAGAGCGCGGCAATGTCGAGAATGTTGACGTCCGATTCGACCACCGCATCGATGCGGCCTGACGCCAGCAGATGGTAGTGGAGGAAATCCCCGTAACCCCGGATGCGGTTGACGGAACCAACCACCCCACCGAAACGGCCCCAGGCGGGGCCCAGCGCCAGCGTCCGCAGGTTACCGGTAGACAGGGTTGCCTCTGCAAGCGCATCCACGCCGCTGACCTCGATGCGCTCGTCGTCCAGCCAGGCGCCGCCGCCCCGCTCGGCCCAGCAGGTCTGCCCATAGGCGGGGGCGCAGGACACACCCAGCACCAGTCGGCCCCGCTCAAGCAGCGCGATCTGGGTCGAGAACATGGGGTAGCCCCGCACGAAACTCTTGGTGCCGTCGATCGGGTCCACCAGCCAGATTTGATCGGCCATCATGGAGTGCGAACCGGTTTCCTCGCCGAAGAAACCGTGGGCGGGAAACCGGCCCTTCAGCACCTCGTGGATCACGCGCTCGGCCGCGACGTCCGCCTCGGTGACGGGTGACTGGTCGGCCTTCAGCGAAACCTCCAGGGACTTGCTGCGGTAATGGCGCAGGATGATTTCACTGGCGGCAGCTGCGGCTTCCAGCGCGGCTTCCAGCAACTCCGAGCGGGCTTGGATGGCGGACATGGATACGCAGGGTGCCCCCGCGGATGCGCTCCGTCAATCCACTGCTTGACCCGATGCCGGGCGCTGCCTAGAGTGACGGCTCGACAGGTGACCCTGGACGCGTCCGGGGTTAAACGGGAAGCCGGTGCGCAGCAGGTCTGCAATGCCGGCGCTGCCCCCGCAACGGTAACCGGCGCAAGGCGCATCATGCAGGCCAAGCCTGCGGCCACTGGAGTCCACCGCGGAGTTCCGGGAAGGCGATGCGATCGACCTGCCTCATGGGCAGGTCAGCCGGGAGCCCGGAGACCGGCCTGCCGAAGTTGCCGGGATCGCGGTGGGCGGTCGGGGCGCAGGTCCCCGTGGATCCCGCGTTCCTTCCAAGCTCCCACTCCCGGTCTGGATCACCCTGCGGGAGGGCGGGACGACAATGAGAAGAGCGATCGGGGGTTGGCTGGCCGTGGCGTGCGGCAGTTGGACCTTTACGGCGGCCGCCGAGACCGCCATCGAACAGGTATTCATCACGGCCACGCGCACCGAGCAGCTGGTCGAGGACGTGCTGGGGTCCATCGAGATCATTACTCGCGAGGAACTGTCGCGATTGCCCGGTGGCGACCTTGCGGATGCGCTGCGGCTGCGCGCCGGCATCGACATCGCGCGCCTCGGGGGCCCCGGCCAGCAGACCTCCGTGTTCATCCGCGGCAGCGACTCCAATCACGTGCTGGTACTGGTCGACGGGGTGCGCATCAATCCCGGCACCATCGGCATCGCCGCGGTACAGAACATCACCCCGGCGATGGTCGAGCGGGTGGAAATCATCAAGGGCCCGCGCTCGACGCTGTATGGCTCGGACGCCATCGGCGGCGTGATCAACGTGATCACCCGCCGCGGCGCCGAGGCCGGCCGGACCGTCGAGATCGGGGCTGGCGAGTGGGGCACCCAGCTGGCCGGGCTGTCCCTGGGCTGGTCCGGAGACCGCACGGATGCCGCGCTGATGGCCAGCTGGCTGGAAAGCGAGGGCTTCCCCACCCGGGTCGGTGACCAGGTCGACCGCGGCTATCGCCATCTGTCCTTTACTGGATCCGTGCACCGTGATCTCGGGGACTGGCAGCTCTCGGCACGCGGCTGGCGGGCCGCCGGTACTTCGGAGTACTCGGACTTCTTCGTCACCCCGGTCGATCAGGACTTCGTCAATTCGGCCTTCGCGCTCGAAGCGGCGGGACCGCTGGGTGATCGCGCAGGGACCAGGGTAACCCTGGGGCACGCGACGGACCTCATCAGGCAGAACCAGTCGAGCGACCTGCTGGAAACCCACCGCTGGCAGCTGGAGTGGCAGACGGACCTGCGCCTGGGCGGCTACGGCCAGTTGACCGCCGGCTTGCTGCTCCAGGACGAGGACGCAGACTCCGAATCCTTCGGGCTCGCCTTTGCCGAAGGCACCGAGAGCCGTCTTGCCTACCTGCAGCACCAACTCGGGTTCGGCCGGCACCGCTGGCTGGCGGCAGCGGGCTACACGGACCACCAGACCTTCGGCGGCGAGTTCACCTGGAACGCGGAGTACGGATACTCACCGCGGGCCGACCTGTCCCTGTGGGCTGCGGCGGGCACCGCCTATCGGGCGCCGGACGCCACCGACCGCTTCGGCTTTGGTGGCAACACCGACCTGCTGCCTGAGTCGGCACGCTCAGTTGAGGTCGGCCTGCGCTATCGCGCCAACGGTCGACATCGCCTCTCGCTGGTGGCTTTCCACAAGGAAGTGGACGACCTGATCCAGTACGTTATCACTGACTTTTCCACCTTCGAGGGCGAAAACCGCAATTTCGAGCGCGCCAGGATTACCGGCGTCGAGGCCTCATGGGACTACGACGCAGAACCCTGGACCGCGCGGTTGACCGCCAGCATGCAGGATCCCCGTGACCTCTCCAATGATCAGGCCCTGCTGCGGCGCTCCCGCGAAAGCCTGACGGTCAACCTGACCCGATCGGTCGGCGCCCACCAGGTGTCGCTGGACCTGCTGGCGGCCGGCAAGAGGCAGGACTTCGGTTTCCCCGCACCGGTCAAGCTGGATGCATACCTGCTGGTCGGGCTGGCGGGGCACTTCAGCCTCAACGAGGACTGGAGCCTGACGGCAAGGGTCGAAAACCTGTTTGACGAGAGCTATGAACTGGCGCGTGGCTACAACACCATGGGCCGCAGCCTGTTCGTGGCACTGCGCCGCGACTTCCACTAGGAGCCTGCATGGGCAATCGACTGTCGAGGATTTTCACCCGCACCGGCGACGAGGGCCTGACCGGACTGGGCGACGGCACGCGGGTCGCCAAGGACTGCGCGCGGGTTACCGCCTATGGCACGGTTGACGAGTGTAACAGCGCCATCGGCGTGGTCCTTGCGGTTCCAGGTATTCCGGCTGAGGTGGCCGACCTACTGATCGAGGTGCAGCACGACCTGTTCGACTTGGGGGGCGAACTGTGTATCCCCGGGCATCGAGCCATTGAGGATCGGCACGTCGAGGGGCTCGAGGCCGCCATCGAGCGTTTCAATGCCGAGTTGCCTCCCCTCAAGGAATTCGTGCTGCCGGGCGGAGGCCCCGCAGCCGCGGCCTGTCACCTCGCCCGAACCATTGCCCGCCGGGCCGAGCGCTGCGCCTGGACGCTGGCCCGCGAGGAACAGGTAGCGGCCGAGCCCATGCGCTACCTGAACCGCCTGAGTGACCTGCTGTTCGTACTCGCCAGGGTTCTGGCGCGCAGGGAAAGCGGTCAGGAAGTGCTCTGGCGCCACGACCGCTCCAGGCGCTAGCCTCGTGCTGCCATCGCCCGCAGGCGCTCTTCAGGCGACTGGCTGCGGATCTGGGTGCCAATGAGCAGGGCGAGTGCCACACAAGCCAACAGCACCAGGAAGGGCACCTGGTAATCGCCGAAGCGGTCGTACAACCAGCCGGTCAGCCAGATGCCTAGGCCGACCCCCAGCGACTCGAGGCTGCTGACGGTGCCGTTGATGCGACCAATGGCCTTGAGGCCGAAGTTGGAGACCGTCAACAAGTTGTAGAGGGTATAGAGCCCTCCCCAGCCACAGGCGATCAGGCCGACGGCGACCCAGACCCAGGCGCCTGCCCGCAGCGTCGCAAGACAGGCGATCCCGGCGAACATCACCAGCAGGCTGCCCATGAAAACCCGCTGTCGATCCAGGCGGTCCGACAGGAAGCCACCTGTCAGCTTGGCCAGCATGGCCAGCAGGGAAAACGCCGATAGTGC
>JAURLT010000138.1 GCA_030831085.1 Gammaproteobacteria bacterium | reverse complement strand
TTTTGCACAATCCCATCGGTCATGGTGCTGCACGGTGCCGACTGGTTCCTGCCGGAGGCGTCGCGCTTCTACAGTCGTCTTGACCGCTTGTACATGCGGATGTTCATGCCCCTGTACCTGAAGAAGTCGAGGCTTGCGGTGTCGGTATCCCGGCTGACTACTGATGACTTCAATCGCATCTTCAAACTGCCGAAGGCCAAGGTACGCACTGTCTACTTCGGGCCAGCCGGGAATTTTCGCCGGGTAGAGGACGTCAATGCGATTGCGCGCGTCAGGCTGAAATACGGGCTTCCCGATCGTTACATCCTGACCCTCTCGAGGGTGGATGACGGTGGGCGGAAGAACGTGGCGGGCCTTCTGGCCGCTTATCCGGAAATCTACGCGCGTACCGGCTGCCCGCTGGTGATAGGGGGCGCCGGGCTTGAGCGGTGGCGAAATGATTATCAAATCCCAAACCACGGTTGGGGCGGGGCTGTGCATTTCCCAGGTTATCTCGATCAGGCCGATCTTCCGGCGCTGTATTCAGGTGCCCGGCTGTACCTCTATCCGTCGAACCAGGAGGCCTTTCCTATTCCGTTGACCGAGGCGATGGCCTGCGGGACGCCCATCGTCACCTCGCGTGCCAACGGACTGGAGGAGATTGCAGGCGAGGCGGCAGCCCTCGTAGATCCCGGCAATCCCGCGGATATTGCGCAGACTGCAGTAAGGATGCTCACTGACGCCGTGGAGTGCGCCGACAGGGTTGAGGCAGGCTACCGACGCAGTCGTGACTTTTCCTGGCCAAACTGTGCCAGGTCGGTGCATGCGATCCTGAGAGAGGCAGCTGGCCTGGAACCTCTCACATGAGTGCCAGCACCCTGGTGCTTGCCCCACATCCGGACGACGAGTCGCTCGGTTGCGGATTGTTGCTCGCCACGCACCCTGAACCGCACGGCATCCACATTGTCTTTGTCACCGATGGCGCGGGCCAAGGGCCCGACCGGGCGTTGCAGACATCCCGGCGGGAGGCTGAGGCTCGCGCCGCCGCTGCCGCTTACGGAGTCAGCGACGGGCAGTTGCATTTCCTCAAGCTTCCAGACGGCAAGCTTTCCCGATATACAAGGGAGTTTACTCACAGGCTGCGCTCGCTCGTTGATCGGCTGCAACCCGCCATCGTCCACGTGCCGTTCCGCTTTGATAGGCATCCCGACCACCTGGCCGTAAACAGGGTGGCCTGCGCCCTTCACGATGCGGGCGAACTCAAAGCCAGAGTGCTCGAATACTTTGTGTACACGCGCTCGCGCCTCGTACCAGGGGGCGACCTTCGTGCCCTGGTTGACCCGGCACTGCTGACCCGCATACCGCCAGACCGGAATGCTGTTGAGGTGCGCCGCCGCGCCCTGCAGTGCCATGCCAGCCAGGTAGCGACAGGGCGCCCCGTCCTGTCTCGCATGCTGCTGGACAGGCTGGATCAGGAGACGGAGTGTCACCTTGCTTACGATGCTCGCGCAAAGGGCAGCAAGGTGCTGGTCAGGGCCCGCTCCTGGGTTCCGGTCGCGGTACGGGTGGAGCCTGTCCTCAAGTCGTTGAGCGACCGCTTACGAGGCAGACGATAGCTGGTCATGACCGATTCTCTAAAAACCATACGCGTCATCTGCTTCGGCGGTGCTTATCTCCAGCCGGGTGCCCGCCGCTTTCTTGCCATGCTTGATGCCCAACCTGAGGTCGACCTTGTGGCCATTCTGTGCGAGGGTCAGGGTCAAAGTTACGTGTACCGCCTCGGCGACCTTTGGAGGCGCCGAGGTTGGCTGGCCCCTGTCGTGCTTATCTTGGAAGGCACAAGCATTGTCCTGGAGTTCCTGCGCTCGCCACTCGAGGCGCTCAACTTGCGCAGCGCCTGGAGGCGGGTCAGCCGCAAGGTGGAATGGTTTCCTGCCCTGAATGGACCGAGGGCTATCACGCGCATGCACGGCCTGGGGCCCGATTTGGCAGTGATATACGGAGGGCCACTCCTGAAACCAGAGGTGTTCAATTTGCCTCGTATGGGAACGCTTGGCATCCATCACGGCCGGGTGCCCGCATACCGTGGCAAAAAGACCACCTTCTGGGAGATCTACCATGGGGAAAGTCATGCGGGTATCACTATCCAGAAAGTAGGAGCGGGAATTGACACAGGTGAGGTGGTTGCGACCGCGTTGGTGGAGATTGGGCGGCGCGGATATGGGAGTGTCTGGCGCGACGTCGAAAGACGCGGGTGCCATCTGTTTGTCCAAGCTGTTCTTGATGTTCACCACGGGGTGTCGGGCCCGATTCCGCAGGATCGAGCTTTGGGCTCGGGCAAGGTTTTCAGGCAGCCGGGCCTATGGCAGCTACTGAGTCTGCGTAGGCACCGTCGGCAGGCCCTGCAAGGGTCGCGAGCGCGATGAGCGGGCCGGGCGGACTGCGCGTGCTGCTTGTGACCGAGACGGTGCTGCCGCAGGTGGGTGGTGGCGAAACCCAGACTGCCTTGCTGGCTGCCGGCCTGTCTGCCCGTGGTCACCAGGTGACAGTACTGGCTCGCCGTTCGCTGATTGGCGTGCCGTACGAGGAGTCCGGCGACTATCGCGTCCTGAGGATTGGGCCTGAGGGTCCGGGCCGCTTCCGAAAGTGGGGTCTGGTTCTGACCCTGCCCAGAGTACTCAGGCGATTGCTGCCCCAGACCGACATTGTGGTGGTGTCGGGTTTCCGGTTACTGGGCGTACCGGTCCTGCGGGCTGCGGGCAAGTTCAGGATACCCGTAGTCCTCAAGGCGGACAGTCCCGGGGAGTGGTCGGGGGAATATTTCCAGCAGGGCCTGCGCTCCATCGGGCTGTCGTTGGAGAACCCTCTGGTAAGGCGCTTCCTGAAGTTGCGCAATCGACGACTTGATGCCGCCAGCGCCTTCGTTGCGATGGGGGCGCAGCTGGGCGTCGAACTGGAGGTCGGGGGAGTGAACCCGGAGCGCATTGCGCGCATTCCAAACGGTGTCGACCTGACAAGGTTCTCACCGGTTGACGCGGTAGAGCGTCAGGAGCTGAAGTCCGAGTTGGGGTTGCCTGAGGGGTTCGTCCTCACCTCAGTGGGTCGACTCGTGCGCTATAAGGGGCTGCATAATCTTCTTGAGGCCTGGAGTAGGGTCTCGACCGCGCATCCAGAGGCACTGCTGGTGATCGTCGGAGAGGGTGGTGATGACATGGAGAGCTGCGAGCAGGAGCTGCGCGCGCTGGCCGATACCAAGGGGCTCGGTGCCCGTGTTCGTTTTGTAGGCGCCGTTGGGGATACCGCTCCCTGGCTGCGGGCGAGCGATGGCTTCGTCTTTTTAAGTACCCATGAAGCCTTCGGTCTTGCCCTCGTC
>JAURLT010000137.1 GCA_030831085.1 Gammaproteobacteria bacterium | reverse complement strand
TGGCCTACGCCGGACCGGTCCTGGCTGACCTCGTAGGGGGCCTCACTTATTTCGCAGTTGGGTGTTCCACCCTGATCATCCTGCGCAATCTCTACCTGCGCTATAAGCCGTTCTAGTCTGCGGAATGCGGCGGGCCAGGGAGTGGCCCGCCATCGGTGCTCTCAACCTAGCGCAGGATGTTCCGGCGTTTCATTCGTGCGCAATAAACGATCAAGACCACTGCGACCACCCAAATGAGGGCGCTGAACGCGACGCCCCCGGGGCCCATGATGCCGGCGCCGTCCATGATCAGGAAATTGTGCACCGACGTTATGGCCATGCCGGCCGCAGCAAGCAGAAAAGCGTAAAGCGCCCAGCTTCTTCGCAATAGCAGTCCGAGTGAACCGGCCAGAGAGCCCCAGACTGCGAGCGCCCAGCTCGCCACTACCCATGCGGGAAAGCCCCGGAAGAACTCGCGCTGTTCGGGCGTGAACTGGGCAAGGTAGGACTCGACCTGGAACTGACTGGCAAGATAGTCCAGGCAGCCGATGGCGTTCCACAGTACCGCCAGGGTGCCGACCCACCACAGGTGCCAAGGCGCGCTTGCTTTTGTAAGCTGCATGAGTGGTGTTCCTGTTACCGCGTCTTTTTCAGTCTAACTGGAAACCTTCATGACCCAAAACTCCAGCGCCCATCGGGCCCGCATGATCGATGCCGCCATGGGACGGACCCCCTGCGACCTGTTGATCCGGAACGTGAATTACCTGGACGTCTTCTCCTGTCAGTTTCGGCAGGGTGACGTCGCGGTCATCGATGGCGCCATCGTCGGGCTGGAGGCCGGCATGAAGGCGCGCCGGGTGCTGGAGGGCAGGGGAGGCTGGCTGGTCCCGGGATTCATCGACGCTCACGTCCACGTGGAAAGTTCGATGATGGTGCCGGCCCATTTCGAGCAGGCGGTGCTGGGGTTGGGAACCACCTCCGCCATCTGTGACCCCCACGAGCTGGCAAACGTGCAGGGCCTGCCCGGCATACGCTACTTCCTGGACGCTGCCGCCACGCTGTCCATGGACCTGCACGTGATGCTCAGTTCCTGCGTGCCTGCCACCCACATGGAGACCAACGGGGGCGGGCACCTGGATGCCATGCAGTTGGCCAGCCTGGCCGGCCATCCGCGGGCGCTCGGCCTGGCCGAGATGATGAACATGCCGGGCGTCCTGAACCGGGATGCAGACACGCTGGCCAAGCTGGAGGCCTTCGAGGGCAGACCGGTAGACGGGCACTGTCCCCTGTTGTCCGGTCAGGCCCTGTCGGCCTACGCCGCTGCCGGCATTTCCAGTTGTCACGAGTCCTCCCAACTCGACGAGGCAGCTGAAAAGCTGACCAAGGGCATGGCGGTGTGGATCCGCGAGGGCAGCGTCGCCCGGGATCTCGAGACCCTGGTGCCACTGCTGAACCTGGCGACCTCGACCAGCATCGGGTTCTGCACCGATGACCGCAATCCCTACGACATCGCCAGGGACGGGCATATCGATCACCTGGTCCGAAGGGCGATTGCTCGCGGCGTGGCCCCGGAAGTGGCCTACCGAGCCGCCTCCTGGAGTGTGGCGAGGCACTACGGACTGGGCCGGGTAGGCGCCATTGCTCCCGGGTATCAGGCAGACCTGGTCCTGCTGGAGGACCTGCATGGCACGGTCATTCGTCAGGTCCTCAAACGTGGTGTACCCACTACCGAACTACCGTGCGCCGAGGCTGGGCGATCATCCTTTGTCAATTCCATCCGCGCGAAGGTGCCCGAAGCGGCAGACCTCGCTGGCCCGGAGGGCGCCGTTCACGTGATCGAGGTGCTGGAGGGCAAGATCATCACCGGTAGGAGGGTGGATCGGCACGATACGCCCGGTGTAAGTCGACTGACCGTGCTGGAGCGGTATGGCGGCGGTAGCCGTCCAGCCAACGCCTACGTCAGCGGCTTTGGGGCCCTCCATGGAGCCATTGCCTCCAGCGTGGCGCATGACAGCCATAACCTGTCGGTCGTCGGCAGTAACCCGGAGGACATGCGGGTGGCGCTGGGGGCCCTGATCGACTCTGGTGGCGGGTTTTGCGTGGCCCGTGACGGGGAGGTGATCGCGCTGCTGTCCCTGCCGCTCGGTGGACTGATGTCGACCCGTTCGCCCGGGGAGCTACGGGTCGGGATCGAGGCGCTGCGTGAGGCGAGCAGGGCGATCGGCTGCCAACTCGCTGAACCCTTCCTGCAGCTGGCGTTCCTGAGCCTGCCGGTGATTCCGAGCCTCAAGCTCACCGACAAAGGTTTGGTCGATGTCGAAAGGTTCGAGCTGATCGACGTGCGCGCCTCCTGACCGAAAGGCACCCGGAAGAAGGCCATTGCTGCGGGTTCAGGTTTCGTTCAGCCAGAACCCTGCAATCTAGCCCTCACACTCACTCAGCATGGTTGGAGGCACTCATGTCAGGCAAAAGCATGCTCGTTGCAACTCTTCTGTTGGTTCTGCCGATGTCCGCGATGGCCGGCGATCGTAGCCACCGTGGCTACCACGGGTACCGCCATTACGACCCTCCGTCCGTTCGACATGTTTATGAGCACCGGTACCGTTACGACTACCGTCACCACCGTCCGCGGCGCAGCGACAACGACGACCTGGCCTGGGCGGTGGGTGGGTTCCTGCTGGGAACCGTGGTGGCCAACCAGCGTGCGGACCGGCGTCCGGAGACCGTGAGCGTGCCGCCGGCACGTCGGCGGGTTCAGGTGTGCTACGACGAGGTTGCCTACGACCGTAACGACGACCCCTACGTTGAGAGGCGCTGCGAGGTCGACTGGCGTTAGGGCCTCGAATCAGGCTGCCGCAGTCTTGCCAGCCGCGGCGACCTTTGCTTGAGCCTGGCTGCGGTATTCGCTTGGGGGCACGCCTGTCTGCCGGCGGAAAAACCGGGAGAAATAGGCCGGGTCTTCGTAACCGACCCGCAGGCCGATTTCACTGATGGACAGGCCGCTTTCCACCAGAAGGCGACGGGCCAACTCCACACGGGTAGCGGAGAGGAACTGCTGAAAGGTCACGCCGGTCTCGCGGCGAAAGACGCGGCTAAAGCGGGTCGGCGACAGCCGACACAGGGCGGCAATTTCTACCTCGCTTGGCCTGGAGGCGAGGCGCCTACGTATCTCTGACTTCACCCACTCCATCCGGCCACTGTCGCGGCCGGTCGGGCGCACGCCGGTTGATGGGATGGGTGCAGCGGCAATGCTGGAGCGTGCGTTCTGGTCGCGACGGGCGATTCGGGCCGCTTTTAATCGCTCGATACAGTCGGTGACCTCGAACTCCTTCAGGGGCTTGGCAAGGCAATCGAATACTCTTGAGCGGAGCGCCCAGGTGACCACCTCAGTTGTCAGCTGGCTGATCAGCAGCAGGACCGGCACCGAGGGATGGCGGCGCTTGACCTCGTTGATCAAGGTCATTTCCGGCATCTCGAGGTAGTCGCACTCGAAGCAGAGGCCAGCCGCAGTGCTGACCTCTGCTACCAGGTCATTGGCCAAATCGGCTGCGCTGCACAGGCGGACCGAGTAATGCCCGGAAAACAGGCGAACGTTGTCCTCATGGGGCGGATTCAAAGCAAGGCTCGCCCAGTACAACCGGGGTGTGTGGTCGTAATACTCAGCAGTCATGCGTTTTTCCCAGCTCATGGCCTACATTGTTCACAACCGCTGCA
>JAURLT010000136.1 GCA_030831085.1 Gammaproteobacteria bacterium | reverse complement strand
CGGGTGGTGATGGTGGGCGATGCGGCCATGAGTCCCTACGAGATCCTGCAGCCCGGCGGCAGCATCGAGCACTGGAACGAAGAGCCCGGGGCTGTGTGGCTGCAGCGGGTTCTGCAGGCCTATCCACGCTTCGCCTGGCTGAACCCCGATCCCGAGGAACGCTGGGGCTGGACCCAGTCGATCCAGATCACCCGGGAGCTCACCGGCGAGCGCATGTTCCCGATGACCCTCGAGGGCCTCGACCGGGCGATCAGGGCGCTGGGCTGAGGGTCAGCTGATACTCCACCGCACCGGGCAGGAAGGAGCTCGGTGTGCCCTCTACCCACGCCAGATGCCCGGCCCCATAGTAGGGGGAGAGCGGGTGCCCGGCCTGCCCGCCCGGCATGTGGAAGTAGCCCTCGGCCTCGCGCCCCGGCTCGACCGCGAAGCGCTCGGAGGCGCCGAAGCGTTGCGACTGAACCCGCGGCATGGACCAGTCACCCGGCAACTCGACCCAGGGCATGTCGAACAGCAGGCCGAGCCCCGGCACGGCCGCGCTCAGCGGGTGACGGATAGGCGAGGACGACACCTTGCCCCAGGTGCACTCGTCGAGCGAGCCGCATTTCTCCTGCAGTTCGGCCAGCGTGGCGCGCACCGCATCGTCGAGCCACTCGTTCCAGTCAGAGAAGCGCGGATCCAGCAGGTGCGGAGGGCGTTCCTGAATGAGCCGCCAGGCCACATCGGTAAAGCGGGCCGGCGGTCGCCACGAAAATTCAGGCCAGCGCTGTCGGGCCTCGACGGTCAACATGGCGAAGCTGCGATCGGTCACGGTGCGCTCGAAGCTGCGCACAATCCGATAACCGACATCGTCGGGCGCCGCCCGGCCGCTCCAACCACTGACGTAGGTGCTCGCCGCGGCGCCCTCGGGCCCCAGCCGGTCGAGGGTCTCCAGCAGGACCTGTTGCCAGCCGGCCAGATAAACGGCGCGGTCATCGAGGTGGATGGGCAGGAACGACCGGGGGCCAGCCTCCTGCAACCCACCCAGACCGTCACGGATCTGCATGCCCCGCGCGCCATGGGCATAGCCGCCGTTGCCGACGGTGGCGTATAGCTCACCGCCCACTACCCTGGAATTCGCCGTCCAGGCACGGCCGTCCGGCGGATCGACGATGCGCGGCTGCTCGGCAGGCTGGACCCAGCCGGTCCAACCCGAACCCGGCTCTGCCCAGGAAGAAGGCAGCAGGGGGTCGTAACCCGCCCTCCGAGGTAGCTTGCCGGTGATGACCCAGGCGATCCGGCCCGCGGCGTCTCCAATCAGCGCGTTCTGGGCCGGCATACCGCTGGCCGCCGCGTGGCCGATGGCCTGCTCGAGATCCTCTGCCGATTCCATCCGCCACAGTTCCAGGTTCAGCGCCTCCGGCCGGTGCGCGGTCCAGGCGTGGACGAGGCGACGACCCTCGGCGTCGCGGCCCACCACCGGACCCCAGCGGGTCTGCTCGATGGGAAACTCCACCGACTCCGTGTCCGCCACCTCGATCACCTCGGTAATGTGCTGCAGGGCCTCTACGCCATCCGGCGTGCGATAACGCTCTTCGGAGCCAGGTTCCTGATCGAGCCTCACGAGATCCTGAAAGTCGCCGTAGGAATTGGTGAAGCCCCACGCCACGCGGCCATTGCTGCCAGCCACCATCAGGGGGGTGCCCGGCAGGGTCACGCCGGTCACATCTAGGTTCTCCTGCTGGGCCACCAGCCGGGCCCGGTACCAGGTGTTCGGCAGTGACAGTCCGAGATGCATGTCGTTGGCCACCAGCGCATGCCCGCTTGTCGTGCGGCTGCCCGCAAGTGCCCAATTGTTGCTACCGAGCATGGCCGCCGGGTCGTCGGCTGCCAACCAGGTCAGGCGCAGCGGATTGGTGGGCAGCGAATCCCCTTTGAACAGGGTCGGGTCCAGGATCCGCAGGTCGAACTGGTCGGCCGTCGGCAGCGGTACTTCGGGCAGGATGCTGTTGTCGAGTGGCGCGTCCCAGGGCGACTCACTCCGAGCTACCAGCCGGTACAGCACGCCCGGCAGGGCCGCGTGCAGCCGCTCATGCTGCAGCTCGACCGACAGCGCATTGAGCTGCAGGGTGATCCACATGGCGTAGGTGACCAGCAGCGAGTCCTCCGGCGTCCAGGGCTGGGGCTCCTGGCGTAGCAGCAGGTATTCGACGGGCCGGACCGCCAGCGCCGCGAGGCCGGCATTCACGCCCTCGGCATAGGCCTCGAGAAGTGCCCGCTCGTCGGCCGCAGAGGCCTCGAAGACCTGCCGGGCCAGTGCGCGGAACCGATGGATGCGCACCTTCCGGTCGGCTTCCAGGGCCTTGGCGCCGACCAGCGCCGACAGCTCGCCGGCTGCAGAGCGGCGAGTCAGATCCATCTGGAAGAAACGTTCCTGCGCGTGCACGAACCCACTCGCACGAGCCACATCCAGGCGGCTGCCGCCCCGAATGACCGGCACGCCCTCCGCATCCCGCTCGACCAGCACGCGCCCCGAGAGTCCGGTTAGCGTCGCCTCACCCTCCACCTTCGGCAGGCTGGCACGCAGGGCGAGCCAGCCGGCCAACACCAGCAGCAGCAACAGAGCGCCTACCCAGATCAGCCCACGGGTCAGGATTGATACAGCTCGGTGCACGGTTCAGCCCTCCCGGGTCACACGCAGGATCTTCATGGTGTTGGTGCCACCCTTCACGCCGCGCAGCTCACCCTTGGTAATGATGACCAGGTCGCCCTCCTGCGCCAGGCCACGACGCAGCAGCACGGAGAAGATCGTGGGGTAGAGCACGTCGGGGTGGGTGTCGGTGACGTCGAAGTCGATGGGGTAGACACCGCGATACAGCGTGACGCGCCGACGGGTGCTGCCCTGGCGGCTGAAGGCATAGATCGGGATGCCGGAGCGGGTGCGGGACATCCACAGCGCGGTGGAGCCCGATTCTGTCAGCGCCACAATGGCACGCACGTCGAGATGACGCGCGGTATACATCACCGCATGGGCAATGGCCTCGTCGGTGCGGTTGAACTCACCGTCCGGATCGGACAGATCGCGCCGGGCCAGTTGCCACTTCTCCGCACCCTCGATGACCTGCGCCATGGCCGACACGACCTTCACCGGATAGCGGCCTACCGCGGTCTCGGCCGACAACATGACCGCATCGCTGCCGTCCATGATGGCATTGGCCACGTCCGACACCTCGGCCCGGGTGGGCACCGGGTTGACGATCATGGACTCCATCATCTGGGTGGCGGTAATGACCGGCCGGTTGAGGTTGCGGGCCAGGCGGATGACCCGCTTCTGCAGGCCGGTGAGCTCGGCATAACCCACTTCGACCCCCAGATCACCCCGGGCCACCATGACGGCGTCACTGGCCCGCACGATCGCCTCGAGTTCGGTAAGCGCCTCGGTGCGCTCGATCTTGGCCACGATGCCGCAATCGCCGCCGGCCGAGCGCATCAGGCTGCGGGCCTCCTCGATATCGGCCGCCGACTGCACGAAAGAGACCGCCAGGTAATCGAGCCCGAGCCCGGCCGCGGTGACGATGTCGCGACGGTCCTTGTCGGTCAGGGCGCCGGCCGACAGCCCGCCGCCCTGCTTGTTAAGCCCCTTGTGGTTGCCGAGCTCACCGCCCAGCTGGACGCGGGTCACCACCCGTGTGCCCTCGACGGCCTCGACGCGCAGGGCGATGAGCCCGTCATTGAGCAGCAGCACGTCATCGGCTGCGACGTCCTGGGGCAGCAGCTGGTAGCTGCAACCGACCTGCGACTCGTCGCCGGCATCCGGGTCGAGAGCAGTGTCGAGCACGAAGACCGCACCCTCACGCAGGGTTACGGGGCCGCTCACGAAGCGCTCAATGCGGATCTTGGGACCGCTGAGGTCGCCGAGGATGCCGACGTAGCGGCCCACCTGGGCAGAGGCCTTACGGGCCAGTGCCACTCGCCGGGCATGGTCCTCCGCCTTGCCGTGAGAAAAGTTGACCCGAACCAGGTCAATGCCAGCCTGCAAGGCCTTGCACAGGACATCCAGATCGTCCGTGGCCGGGCCGAGGGTGGCGACGATCTTGCTGTGGCGT
>JAURLT010000135.1 GCA_030831085.1 Gammaproteobacteria bacterium | reverse complement strand
CGCAACGGCGTTGACTTCGGCCACCAGCGCCTGCTTGTTTTCAAGCGTAAGTGCCATGACTCCTCCTGGCATGAGGTCCACAAACAGGTGCGCATCCCTTCGCACCCACCCATGCCGCAACCCGTGTTGCGGCGCCCGGCCAAGGCCGGTCGATGGGGACCCCACCAGCTTTCACTGACTCGGGTACCACCATCTGCGCAGGCATCCGCCATTAAGGGGCCCAATACCCCGCCTGCGGTCTTCGACGGCGACTCCACCGGGCCACGCAGGGCCGGTGGAGCCAATCAAAATCTCCTGCTCAGAGGCCCAGCGTCGAGCGGTCTACCACCACCCCCGGACCCATGGTCGAGGACAGGGTGACACGCTGGACGTACACGCCCTTGGACGTGGAAGGCTTCGCCTTCTGCAGGTCCGCCAACAAGGCCTGCAGGTTCTCCCGCAGCTTGTCGGTCTCGAAGGCAGCCTTGCCAATCGTGCAATGCACGATGCCGCCCTTGTCGCACCGGTAGCGCACCTGTCCCGACTTGGCATTGCGGACGGCGCCGGCCACGTCGGGCGTCACCGTGCCCACCTTCGGGTTTGGCATCAGCCCGCGAGGACCCAAAATCTGGCCGAGCTGGCCAACCACGCGCATCGCATCAGGGGTGGCGATGACCACGTCGAAATCCATCTTGCCCTGCTTGACTGACTCGGCCAGGTCCTCGAAGCCCACCACGTCGGCGCCAGCCTCGCGCGCGAGGTCGGCATTCTTGCCCTGAGTGAAAACGGCCACGCGGACCGTCTTGCCGATACCATGCGGCAGGACCGTGGAACCACGCACCTGCTGGTCCGACTTGCTGGCGTCGACGCCGAGGTTGACCGCGACGTCGACCGACTCGGGGAACTTGGCCGTGGCCAGCTCGCGGACCAGGGTGATGGCCTCGTCGATGGGATACTGCTTCCCTGCCTGGACGCGATCCTTCCAGGGCTTCTGCCGCTTTGCCAGGGTTGCCATGTCAGAGTCCCTCCACATCGACGCCCATGCTGCGGGCGCTGCCCGCGATGGTGCGCACTGCGGCATCGAGGTCGGCCGCGGTCAGGTCGGGCATCTTGGTGCGGGCGATGTCCTCCAGCTGGGCACGGCTGACCTTGCCAACCTTGCGCGTGTTGGGCGCGCCGGAGCCCTTATCGAGGCCGATAGCCTTGCGGATCAGCACTGACGCCGGAGGCGTCTTGAGGATGAACGTGAAGCTGCGATCGCTGTACACGGTGATGACCACCGGGATCGGCAGGCCCTTCTCCAGGCTCTGCGTCGCAGCGTTGAACTGCTTGCAGAACTCCATGATGTTCACGCCCTGCTGACCCAGCGCCGGACCCACAGGCGGGCTCGGGTTGGCCGAACCAGCCGGTATCTGGAGCTTGATGTAGCCCTGTACCTTCTTTGCCATTTACCTCTACTCCTGCGGGTGCAAGCGCCGTGAAGCTCCCCGCTCCGTTGTTCAGGCCTTCTCGACCTGGCCGAATTCAAGCTCGACCGGAGTTGACCGGCCAAGAATCTGTACCGCCACCTGCAGGCGGCTCTTTTCGTAGTTCACCGACTCCACCACGCCGTTGAAATCGTTGAAGGGACCATCGGTGACGCGCACCACCTCGCCGGGCTCGAACAGCACCTTCGGCCGCGGCTTGTCGACGCCTTCCTTGACCCGATTGAGGATGGCATCGGCCTCGCGCTCGGTAATCGGCGCGGGCTTCTCGGGGGTACCACCAATAAACCCCAACACCTTCGGGGTCTCCTTGACCAGGTGCCAGGTCTCGTCGTCCATTTCCATCTGCACCAGCACGTAACCCGGAAAGAACTTGCGCTCGCTCTTGCGCTTCTGCCCTTCCCGCATCTCGACCACTTCCTCGGTCGGCACCAGCACTTCGCCGAACTTTTCCTCCAGCCCGTGCAACTTGACCCGGTCCTTCAGGCTGCTTGCAACCTTGTGCTCGAAATTCGAGTAGGCGTGGACGACGTACCATCTTAAGGACACGGATCAGCCCCCTTGCCCGGTCAGGTACCGCGTGGCCCAAGCCAGCAGCATGTCGACCAGCCAGAAAAAGATGCCCAACAGAATGACGAACACGATCACTACCAAGGTGGTCTGCACGGTCTCCTGTCGGGTCGGCCAGACCATCTTGCGCAACTCGACGCGTGAGCCCTGGACGTAATCCCAGATCGCGCGGCCCTGCGTAGACCAGACCATGACGACCAGGCCCAGACCGACGCCGGCCAGCACCATCAGGATACGCACGGCCGTCGGCAGCCCGGTGAACCAGTAATAGCCCACCACGCCGCCGATCAGTATCGCGGCCGCCAGCACCAATTTGGCGGAATCGAGAAGCCCCGTGTCCGCCCTGTCTGCCTGTTCGCTCATGCTCACCTGTCGCCGTTACCATATCGCCCGTGCCATCCAGCGGATGGCAGGGCAGGAGGGAATCGAACCCCCAACCTGCGGTTTTGGAGACCGCCGCTCTGCCAATTGAGCTACTGCCCTCCGGGAAGCCTCAGACCAGGATCTTGGAGACGACGCCGGCGCCGACTGTGCGGCCACCCTCGCGGATGGCGAAGCGCAGGCCTTCCTCCATCGCGATCGGCGCAATCAGCTCCACCGTCATCTTGATGTTGTCACCAGGCATCACCATCTCCACCCCGTCAGGCAGCTGGATCGTCCCGGTCACGTCCGTCGTCCGGAAATAAAACTGCGGCCGATACCCCTTGAAGAACGGCGTGTGACGTCCGCCCTCCTCCTTGGTCAGCACGTACACCTCACACTCGAACTTGGTGTGCGGGTTGATCGAACCAGGCTTCGACAACACCTGACCACGCTCAACCTCCTCGCGCTTCGTGCCACGCAACAGTACGCCCACGTTGTCCCCAGCCTGGCCCTCGTCCAGCAGCTTGCGGAACATCTCCACGCCCGTGCAGGTCGTCTTGGTCGTCGGCTTGATGCCCACGATCTCGATCTCGTCGTTCACCTTCACGATGCCGCGCTCAATACGGCCAGTCACCACCGTGCCACGACCCGAAATCGAGAACACGTCCTCGATCGGCATCAAAAACGGCTTGTCGATCACCCGCACAGGCGTCGGAATGTAGCCATCCATCGCCTCCACCAGCTTCACAATCGCCGGCGCACCAATCTCGCTCGTATCCCCCTCCAGCGCCTTCAGCGCCGAACCACGGATGATCGGCGTGTCGTCGCCAGGAAACTCGTACTTCGACAACAGCTCACGGACTTCCATCTCCACCAGCTCGATCAGCTCCGGATCGTCCACCATGTCGCACTTGTTCAAGAACACCACGATGTACGGCACGCCCACCTGCCTCGCCAGCAGGATGTGCTCGCGCGTCTGCGGCATCGGGCCATCCGCCGCCGAAACCACCAGAATCGCCCCGTCCATCTGCGCCGCACCCGTGATCATGTTCTTCACGTAGTCCGCATGCCCAGGACAATCCACGTGCGCGTAATGACGCTCCGTCGACTGATACTCCACGTGCGCCGTCGAAATCGTGATGCCACGCGCCTTCTCTTCAGGCGCCTTGTCAATCTGGTCGTACGCACTGAACTCCCCACCGTGCGTCTCCGCCATCACCTTGGTCAACGCCGCCGTCAGCGTCGTCTTCCCATGGTCAACGTGCCCAATCGTCCCCACGTTCACGTGCGGCTTGTTACGTACGAATTTTTCCTTAGCCATGACGGTTTACCTGCT
>JAURLT010000001.1 GCA_030831085.1 Gammaproteobacteria bacterium | reverse complement strand
CCGGTAGCGCTGCGGATAGAGGGCCCTGAAGCCCATCTCTTCCAACTCCAGCTTCACGGAGTGGATACCGAGCCGGTTGGCGATGGGCGCGTAGATGTCCAACGTTTCCCGGGCGATCAGGCGCCGCTTGGCAGGCGGCATAGCGCCTAACGTGCGCATGTTGTGGGTGCGATCGGCCAGCTTCACCATGATCACCCGGATGTCCTTGACCATGGCCAGCAGCATCTTGCGGAAGCTTTCTGCCTGCGCTTCCTTGCGGCTCTTGAACTGGATCTGGTCAAGCTTGGTGACACCGTCGACGATTTCGGCGATCTCGTGACCGTAGCGGTCGCGGATGTCCTCCACCGACACCGAGGTGTCTTCTGCCACGTCATGCAGGATGGCTGCCGCAATGGTGGCGCCGTCCATCCGCAGGTCGGCGAGGATGCTCGCCACCGCGACGGGATGGGTGATGTAGGGTTCCCCGGAGCGGCGCTTCTGGCCGGTGTGAGCCGCTTCGGCCTGCTCGTGGGCTTCGCGCACCACATCGACCTGCTCGGGAGGGAGGTAGGTCTCGAGTTGGGAAACAAGTTGCCCGATGCCAGGCGAGCGCCGCCCCCCGGGCAGCAGGCCCAACAGGGTGGATGCGTAACTCATGGGGCGGTTCGCCCCGGGGTCAGTCCCCCAGGCCCAGCTGGGGTGCGCGGAATTCTGCGGCCAGGTCGAGCGGGTTCTCCGGGATCATTTCCGGTTCTGGCTCCGGCTCCGGCTCGTCCAGCAGGTCGACGGTGACCTGGCCTTCCGCGATCTCACGCAGCGCCACCACCGTGGGCTTGTCGTTCTGCCAGTCTACGCGCGCCTCGGCCCCGTTGGCCAGCTGCCTCGCGCGCTTGGAGGCCAGCAGGACGAGGTCGAACAGGTTGTCGACGCTGTGGAGGCAATCCTCGACGGTGATGCGGGCCATGGGAAACGCTCTGGTCAAAAATTGGCCTGACAGAATAGCGCAAACAGGGGGTCTCAGGCCAGCAGACCCTCGGCAAACTGCCCGAGGCCGGGCCGGTCGGAGCGCAGGGCGGCCCCCGTGCCCGCCACGATGGACTCCAGCTCCGCCAGCGCCCGGGTGAAGTCGTCGTTGACCACCACGTAGCGGAACTCCGCCCAGTGCAGCATCTCCGCCACGGATTCGGACAGCCGGCGGGCGATGACTTCCGGCGAGTCCGTGCCCCGTCCCTTGAGGCGCCGCTCCAGGGCAGCCCGGGAAGGAGGAAGGATGAAGATGTCGATGGCTTCCGGAAGTTGCTCCCGGACCTGGCGAGCGCCCTGCCAGTCGATCTCCAGGATCAGATCCTGCCCGGCGGCGAGGGCCTGCTCGACCTGTGCCCGGCCTGTGCCGTAGCCATTGCCGAACACGTCGGCGTGCTCGACAAACTCGCCGGCGCGGACCATCTGATCGAACTGGTCACGGCTGACGAAGTGGTAGTCGCGACCGTCCACCTCCGTGGGCCGGCGTGGTCGGGTGGTGAAGGACACAGAGAAACCGAGATTGCGATGATGCTCCATCAGGGCGCGCACCAGGCTGGTCTTGCCGGCGCCCGAGGGCGCGGCAATCACGAACAGTCGGCCCCTGGGGTGGTCGCTTCCGGACATCGCGCGACGTTAACCGAATTCGCCCGCCCGGTCATGGGTGGACGGCCGGGTCAGGGCAATCGGGACTCGAGGCTCTGACGCAACTGAAGGTTGGCTGCGGACTGGCGGCGGGACAGAGGCAGTGCGTCCAGTGCCGCAAGCGCCTGCCGACGGTCCTCGCTGGCCGCCTCCGGCTCGCCTGCCAGGTCGAGGACTTCAGCGCGTCGAGCGAGCAACGCGGCTCGTGAACCAGGCCGCTGCAGGGGCGCCTCGAAACGCGCCAGCGCCGCGGTCCAGCGGCCCATTTTGATCTCAAGCGCCAGGGCAGCTTCCCACAGCGCCGCGGCCCCACCCAGGTTCCGGATACCCTCGTCAAGGACGGCGAGCGCCTCCTGACTCCGGCCGGCGGACTGCAGGTTCTGGCTCCTTTCCATGATCAGTTCGGGCCCGGGTCGCGCCAGCGACGCAGTCGCCGCCGCGTAGTCGGCTTCCGCGCCCGCCGTATCGCCGGTCTGGCTTCGGGCCCTGGCCCGCAGCGCCAAAGCCAGGCCATCGCCCGGCTGCAGGTCGAGGTAGCGCTGGAGCGCAGGGATTGCCTCGCCGGCCCGTCCTGATTCGAGCAGCACCCGTCCCCGCAGCAGCCAAAGGCCGGCCGCGTCGGGATCCAGCCTTTCCGCGCGCTCCAGGTCAGTCAGTGCCTCGGCGGGGTCCTGGTGGGCGTGGTGCACCGACGCGCGCTGCAGGTAAAGCTCCGCTTCCCGTGGAGCGGCCTCGATGGCCTGATCGAGACGCTCGAGCTGTCGCTCCAGGTCGTCGTGGGCCAGCGAGGCCAGGGGCGCGAAGGCCACGAGCAGGATGAGGCAGTTCGCTGTGCCGCGACTCACCCCCCGCTGGCCTCCAGATCTATGGTCCTGAGCGCAGTCAGCTGTTCATCCGGCGAGGCAATGCCCAGGGCCCAGGCCGTTGCCGCCGCGGAATCCTGTTGCGCCCAGGCCGCCGCCACCCGTCCGATCAGGGGCAGCCGGGTCGGTCCTGCGGGCAGGGACTCGACGGCCCGCGCGGCGGCCGGTGCATCGGCCTCGGCCCAGGTGGTCACGGCCGCGGCGATGGCGCCGGAGCGCAGCGACTCGACGGGGAAACTGCTGGCGAAACGCAGCGCGGCGGCTGGGTCACGGTAGCTCCACAGCCTCGACATTTCCTCGAGTGTCGCGGGCGAGGGCGTCGGACCGCGGGCCGCTGCGAGAGCCGCCTGCTCCGGTTCGATGGCCATCCAGGCTTCCAGGACCGCGTCGACCAGTCCCTGATTTTCGAGGTCGAATTGAACCGCGAGCCGATGGGCGGTGGTCGCATCCAGCGTGGTCCAGATCCTGAGCGCGATGAGTCTTTCCTCGGCATCCAGGGCCGGCCAGACCGAGCGTAGCCAGTCCTCGGCAGCGCGGGCGTCCCTGGCCAGTGCCACCGGCAGCTGCTCGCGCAGCGTCTCGTGGCGCAGCGCATCGTCGGGAATGGCTCCGATGTCGGACAGGACCGGACCCTCGCCAGCGTTCGCCTGCTCGCGCCGGCTGTCCACCAGGATAGTGGGGCTCCCGACCGCTGCTGCCGGCTGGCGGCCCTTGCCCGTAGTCGAGTGGTCATCGAGTTTAAGTCCGCTGCCGATCAGCAGCACGGCCAGCAGCGAGGCGGCGGTCAGCGCCGCAGCAAGGGGCGAAATCCGCAAGTGACTCGTCACCGCAGCGCTACCGATAGGTGATCTCCAGCGCAGGTCGAGACTGGACGGTCCCGTACTCGCTGGAGTACATGTCGGCGCCATCCATGTTGCCGTAGTCGGAGAGGATCAGGCCGTGATTGGCCGTGGCATCGTCTATCCAGGACTGCACCAAGGCCACGCCGGTCTGGTTGAGGGTGAGGGTGTAAGTACCCGTGGTGGTCGGCGTGAGCGTCGCCAGCGTCACCGAGTCGCGGTCCGCCGCCCCGTTCGCGCCCGGTACCGACCAGGCCTGCCCGGTCGCGGCCTGCTGCCAGGTTGCCTCGTTTTCCACGAAGCCGCGGCCCAGTGCATACAACTCGTAGCCCGAGGCGCTTGGGTCGAAGACCTCCAGCACCAGCTTGGCTTCCAGCACCGTGGCACCAGCGGGGATCGAGGACAGGTCCCAGCGCAGCAGGGTGGCGTAGTCCGGCTCACCGTCGACCAGCAGGTCGGTGGCGGCGCCGTAATTGGTGGTGGCCGTGTCGCTGCGAAGCGTCGTGTCGGTCGCGCCCTGATAGCCATTCACGCCCTGCCTGAGGGTGACCACGGTCCCGCCACCGAAGGGCGTGACCGTTACCGCGATCTCCTCCGATCGGCCGGCGGCGCCGAGGTTGTCGTAGGCGACGGCCCGCAGGGTGTAGGAGCCTGCTGCCACCCCGCTCCATGAGTGGGCGTACGGGGCTGCAGCATCGCTGCCCAGCAGCGTTGAATTGGCATAGAAATCGACCCGCGCGACGCTGCCATCGGCATCGCTCGCGCTGGCCTCCAGCAGCAGGCTGGCAGGGGCCTCGTAGGAGCTGTCCGTCACCGGGGAGGTCAGTGATACGCTGGGTGCAAGGTTGCCGGCCTGCTGTTTGATGAGCGAGAAGCGGTCCCGCACCTGGTCGGCGTCGTCGAGGTAGATGGCATCCATCTGGGCGCCGTTGACCTCGAGCACCATCGAACCCAGCACATTCAGGTTGACCTTCATCACCGGGTGGTTCAAGGCTCCTCCGGAGATTTTTCCCGAGGCGCCCGCTACCGCGTACACCGCCCCCGAGTTCGCCAGCGGGCCGAGATCTGCCTTGCCGTAGGCGCCGTCACCGCCGGGATTGCCGTCGCCGCCGTCCACCAGGTGGCTGAGCCCGAAAGTGCCCGAGGTGCCGTAATGGCCGTCGATCAGCATCGAGCGTTCGTAGGAATGGCTGTGGCCAGACAGCACCAGGTCTACGCCGTGGCGTTCCAGGATGGGCAGAGCGTTGGTGCGCATCTCCACCATCGCAGTCTCCGTGTCCGAGTTATGCGAACCCTTGCTGTAGGGAGGGTGGTGAAAGAAAGCCACCAGCCAGTCCTTGTCGTTGGCCTGCAGGTCGGCCTCCAGCCAGCTGAGCATGGCCCCTGACACCGAGCGTGAAACATCGTAGGAATTGAGGGAGACGAAGTGAATGTTGCCCCAGTCGAAGGAGTAGTACGCCTCGGTGCCCGACGGTACGCCGCCGCCCTCGCCGGCACCCGGCAGGCTGAAGATGTCGTAGTAAGGACCCGTTTGCGCAGCGGACGAGGCACTGTAGCCGTCGTGGTTGCCGAGCGTCGACCACACCGGAGCGTTACGCAGGATGGCATCGTAGACGTTGAACATCTTGGCCTGGTATTCGGCATCCGTGCCGTTGTCGTAGGCGTTGTCGCCGAGCAGCAGGATCAGGTCGGTAGCGGCCGAACCCGTGGCGGCGTAGTAGGCGTCCCGCACGTCGTACTGTCCGGTATAGGCCGTGCCCGCATCGCCCAGCACCCAGATCCGGGTGGGGTCTGCCGTGCTCGGGGCCGTGGCCACGAAGTGATCGCTACCGCTGGCCAGCATGCCGGCCGCGGAACCCACGGCGTAGTAGTAGCGGGTGCCGGCCTGCAGGCCCGTGACCCTGACTTCATGGTTGGTGCGCGCCGTCGCCTCGGTGGCTACCAGCGTGAGGTTGCCCGGGGCGCTGCCGAGCCAGACGCGGCTGTCCGACGTCCCGTCCGTCCGCCAGCGGAAGGTCACGCCTGTAGTGCTGACGTTCTGCAGGTAGGGGCCACGCAGCAGGTTGACCGTCGGGGGTGGAGGGGGAGGTGGCGGCGCAGCCTGGAAGCTGGCGGTCACGCTCTGGTTGGACGATACGGTGAAGGTGCAGGCTCCTGTACCGCTGCAGGAGGCGCCGCTCCAGCCGGTAAAGTCGGCATCGGCCCCCGGAGTGGCGCTGAGCGTGAGGCTGGTGCCGGAGGGAAACTTCGCCGAGCAGGTGCCCGAGGAGCAGGCAATTCCGGACGGTGAGCTGGTGACGCTGCCGGGGCCGGAGACTGTGACCGAGACCGTATAGCGGGTGGTTTTGCCGCCCCCGCCGCCGGTGCTGCCGCCCCCACCGCCGCCCTTGCCGCCCCCGCCCTTGCCGCCGGGAGCCGCAGACGCACCGGCTGCCATGGCGAGGCAGGCCGCCAAGATCATCCACCTTTTCACGCGGTACCCCCCGTCATTCGCACCGGCCGTCATCCTGCCGCCTGCACGGGGGTCGCGAAATAGGTATTTGCCTTAAGGCCGGATGGGCTGCTCAGTTTCCCGAGAAATTGCCCGGGGTCCAGAGTGCGGGGTCGAACCGGCCGAAGGCCACGAACAGCTGCGAAGCCAGGTAACGGGTGCCCGGCGGGTCACCCGGCCGGCGCTGTCGTACGCCGCTGTTGACCGGCTTGCCGGACTCGTCGCGGTGCTGCTCCGGGCGAGCCAGGTTCAGGTAACCGACCGTCACGCCCCTGCTGCCGCGGTGCAGGTAATGGATGGTGCCATCGGCGTCTACCCGTTCCGCAATGGCCACGTGAGTCAGGGGATCGTCGAGCCTGCCATTACGATTGCGGTCGTAGGTGTTGTCCCAGAAGATCAGGTCGCCGGGCAGGACCAGGGACGGGTCTCGATACAGATGACCAGACGCCTGGACCAGTCCATGGATCGAGGCAGTGGCACCCCCCTCGCTGCTGGGAAACCCGGTCAGGCGCTCCCGAAAGGGCAGGCCGCTGCCGGCATAGACGGCCTGTACGTAGCCGCTGCAGTCGGCCGTGAAGCGCTCACCGTTGACCTCGAACGGTCTCAGTCCCTGTCCCTTCCACTGGCGAGCGCTGGCGATGAGCGACTCCCTGAGGTGCCAGGGAAACAGCCCCGAGGGGGCGGTCGTTGCCGGGATTTCCGCCACGCCAGCCGTTTCTGGCGTGGTCTCGGCAGGTCCGGGTGTCGGAGCCTTGATCTTGGTGTCTGGAGCGACCGGAGCCTGCGCGCACCCAGCCAGCATCAGCAGCAGGGCCAAGGCCCTCGCCGCCCTGGTCATGGCTGGGAATCGTCGCCCGGCTTCCCTGGCGCTGGCGGCATGTGCCAGTCCTCCTTCCTGACCAGCTTGGGTTCATCAGGATCCCCCATGTAGGCAGGGGTCATGATCTGGATCCCGTATTCATTGAACACGTCCAGGATGTTTGCATGCAGTCTTGAATAAATGGCCGGGCTGCTGCCCGCGTCCGCGGTGTATGCGTTGATCTCATACAAAACGCAGAAATCCCTGAGCCCCTGGTTCAGGACGAAGGGGGGCGGTTCTGCCAGCAGGCCGTCCGTGCGGTTGGCGGCCATCAACAGCATGGCCTCCACCTGCCGCCACGGGACTTCGTAGCCGATGCCCACGGTGGTGTGCAAGACCAACCGCTGCTCGCGCGCCAGAGTGCTGTAGTTGGTTACGGCATTGCTCAAGATCTGCGAATTTGGTACGACCACGGTTTCGTTCTTCGGGGTCCGCAGGACCGTGACCAGCACCCTGGAATCGATCACGTCGCCCACCAGGTCGTTGACCCTGATGCGGTCTCCCATCCGGAATGCGCGCCGGTAGGTCATGGTGTACCCGGCGATGATGTTGCCAATCACCGACGATGAGCCCAGTGAAAAGATCACTCCCAGAAGCACCGAGACGCCTTTGAAGGCTGCGGAGTCAGAGCCGGGAATGTAGGGATAGGCGATGACGACGCCAAAGGCGATGACGAAGATCCGAGCCAGCTTGTAGGTGGGAACGGCCCACTCGGGGTCGAAGCCCTCAAAGCGAACCGAACCGGACTCGAGGGCTTCGAACAACAGTCGGCCAAGCTTGAGCGCGTAGCGAATCACTACGATGAGAACCGCAAGAAAGAGCAGGTTTGGCAGGGCTCCGACCAGCGCCATCGCGATGCTGCTCACCGGTTCGGTGACCAGGGACAACAGGCCCGCGCCCATGGACTCGGTCCAGGGAAACAGCGACAGCACGAACTGCAGGTAGAAATAGATCAGGACAACCAATACGCCCCAGAAAAGCAGGTTCAGCGTGCCCTTGAGAAGGTCAGCCAGTCGCTCTGCCGTGACTAGCTGGAAGTGTCCGATTCGCACGGAAGGTACTCGCCCTGTAACGCGTGACTGCAGCGCCGCGAGTTGGCTTCGGAAAATGCCCAGCAGCAACCAGACGGCGACGCCGAGCGCCGCCGAGGCAGCCAAGGCATAGGCTATGTGCCTCAGCAGACGGCTAAGGGACCTCCTGTCCCTCCAGGTTCCCACGGCGTCCGCGGTGGCAAGCAGGGCGGTTGCAGCGAGTGAGACCCTGTCGATGCCCTCCAGCGAAGCATCGGCGTCGGTTACGCTGAACAGTATCTGGGACCCGGCCCGGATTTCGGTCCCCGAAGGGGTCTCGGCGAGGTTCAGGATGGCAACCGGAGCCTCGCGGTGGCTCGCAAATTCAATGATGCGAGCCTCGGCCTCGGACGCCCGCGCATCGGCAGAGTACCCTGCAAAGCCACGCAACAGGACTATGGTCCGGCCTTCTACCTGGACTGCCGCCGTGCTAGTGGGTGTGGCCGGCACCTCGGCGGTCGAGGCGGATGCCGCTGCTCCTGCAGCCAGCCACCCAGCCAGGCAAGCGGCTATCGTCTGCCAATAGCGACAACGTTGAAAGCACGGCTTCATGCCCGCGCTGTAACCTCATTCGACATTCTGCACCTGCTCCCGCAACTGCTCGATCAGCACCTTGATCTCGACTGCCGCCCGCGTTGTTTCCAGGTCCTGTGACTTGGAGGAGAGCGTGTTGGCTTCCCGGTTCAGCTCCTGCATCAGGAAATCCAGCCTGCGTCCAACGGCTTCATCGCCATCGAGTGCGCTCAGTACTTCGTCCAGATGTCCTTTCAGTCGATCCAGTTCCTCGTCCACGTCCATCCGTTGCAAGGCCAGCACCAGCTCCTGCTCGAAGCGCTCCTGGTTGGGCGAGGCGGCGATGACCGAGAGTTTTTCCATGAGCCGGACGCGGATCCGCTCGCGCACCTCCGGCAGGCGTGCGGAGACCTGGGTGACCAGGGCGCCGATGCCATGACAACGCGCGACCATCAACTCCCTGAGTCGCGCACCTTCTGCCGCCCGCGCGCCGCAAAGCTGTTCGAGCGCGCTGTCCAGTAGCGTAACGCTGGCCTCCTGCAGCGGACGAAGGTCTCGCTCCGGCTCACGCACGACGCCCGGCCAGCGCAGCAGCTCCATGGCGTCGATGCTGGCGACATCGCCAGTCCGGCGGCGCACGCGGCCCACCTGCTCTACCAGTCGGTCGAGCAGCGGTTCGTCGAGCTCAAGGGCTATCTCGCGGGCAACATCCGGCCTCAGCACCAGCGTGGCGTCCACCTTGCCGCGCCGCAGCTTCGCACCGATCGCCTGTCGCAGGTCACCCTCGAGGCTGCGCATTTCTTCGGGGAGGCGCAGGGAAATCTCCAGGTAGCGATGGTTGACGCTGCGCAGCTCCCAGGCAATCAGTCCCAGGGGCAACACCCGTTCGTCGCGGGCGAAGCCGGTCATGCTGCGGATCACGTTCCGACCACCAGGTCCTGGGTTAACATGCGCCGCCAGAATAACAGGGAGCAGCCTTGCGAGTCGAAGTCGCCGACGTCACCCACGCTGGTCATCGCGAAGACAACCAGGATCGCTCGGTGGTGGTCACGGGCCGCCATGCCGCCATGCTGGCTGTGTTCGACGGCATGGGCGGCCACGCTGACGGCGGTCGGGCCGCCGAATTGGGTTGTGAGGTAGCGCTTGCCTCGTTCAGGGCGGAACGTCATCCGCTGCTCGATCCGCTGGGGTTCCTGGCCAGGACCCTGGGACTCGCGCACGAGGCGGTGGTTGCTGCCGGCCTCGAATTGCCGATGCAATATCGTCCGCGCGCGACTTGCGCCCTGTGCCTCGTCCAGCAGGGTGCGGCCTACTGGATTCACCTTGGCGACGCTCGTGCCTATCAGTTGCGGCAGGGTCGGGTGGTGACCCGTACTCGCGATCACACCCGGGTCGAACAGTTGCTGGCAGAGGGAGTCATCACCGAGGAGGAGGTGCTGAACCATCCGCTGCGTAACTTCGTCGATAGCTGTGTGGGCGGCGATCCCTTTCAGCCTGAGTTCTTTCTTTCCGGCAGGCGTGCACTGCGGCCAGGCGATGTGCTGGCGCTCTGCTCCGACGGTGTCTGGTCCGGCGTGAGGGACAATGACCTTGCCGCGACATTGACGGCCGAGGACAAAAGCGTGGTCGAGGCAGCCAAGGCCGTGGTGGCTAGGGCCGTGCGCGCCTCGGCGCCATATAGTGACAATGCAACGCTGGCCGCATTGCGCTGGCTGGGTGATCAGGAGAACCGATGAGACATGATGGACGGCGAGCTGACGAGCTTCGCGAGGTGCGCTTCACGCGCGGTTTCACCAGCCATGCGGAGGGGTCGGTGCTGGTGGAATTCGGGCAGACCAGGGTGCTGTGCACCGCCACCGTGGAGAATGGCGTGCCTTCCTTTCTCCGCAATTCCGGTCAGGGGTGGATTACGGCTGAATACGGCATGCTGCCGCGTTCGACCCATTCCCGTAGCGCGCGCGAGGCAGCCCGCGGTCGCCAGACCGGCCGCACCCAGGAGATCCAGCGGCTGATCGGGCGCTCGCTGCGCGCCTGCGTGGACTTGCGTTCGCTCGGCGAGCGGACCGTCACCCTCGACTGCGACGTGCTGCAGGCGGATGGTGGAACGCGGACAGCCGCCATCACCGGGGCCTATGTGGCGCTGGTCGATGCCATCGAGGGGCTGCGCGAGCGGCGCGTCCTGGAGCGCAATCCCATGCATGGCCAGATCGCAGCCGTGTCTGTCGGTATTGTCGGTGGCACGGCAGTCCTCGACCTGAACTATCGCGAAGACTCCGAGGCCGAGACGGACATGAATGTGATCATGAACTCGGGTGGCGCCTTCGTGGAGGTGCAGGGTACGGCCGAGGGGCATGCTTTCCGGCGCGAGGAACTGGACCAGCTCCTGGACCTTGCCTCGCTCGGCATCGAGCGCCTGTGTCGGTTGCAGCGCGAGGTCCTGGCGGGGACGCCATCCTGATTTCTCGGGTGGTCCTGGCCAGCAGCAACCCCGGCAAGCTCCGGGAGCTGCAGGCCTTGCTGGCGCCGAAGGGCTGGCAGGTTGAGTCGCAGTCGCAGTTCGGTCTGGTCACACCGCCCGAGGACGGAAACAGCTTCGTCGAAAACGCCCTGATCAAGGCACGCTATGCCCTCGCCGCCACGGGCCTGCCCTGCATCGCCGACGATTCCGGACTGGTCGTCGATGCCCTGGGAGGAAGGCCGGGCATTCACTCTGCCCGCTTTGCGGGCGAGGGTTGTAGCGACGAGGACAACATCCAGCGTCTGCTCGAGGAGCTCAGCGGTGTCCCTGAGGATCTTCGAGGGGCGCGCTACCACTGCGCGCTGGTGATGGTTTGGCCGGGAACCACGGAACCGCTGGTCTGTGAGGCCAGCTGGGAAGGGCGGATTGCCCTGAGGCCGCGCGGCGATGGAGGTTTTGGCTACGACCCGCTGTTTATCGTGACAGGAGATACCCGCACGGCGGCCGAGATGCCGTCGGCTGAAAAGAACCGGATCAGCCACCGTGCCAGGGCGTTTGATGCGCTGGCGGCCGGGATGCCCACGGCCACAATCAGCGGATGAACTTGATGTACTCCCCGGCCTGCGGTTCCCCATCGGGATAAAGGCCGTTCAGCAGGCGATGTTCCTCGAGCGCGTACTTCGGTAGCGGTGAGCGCTCCGCGATGGAGGTCATGGTCTCACCCTCCGGCACCTTCACCATACGGATGCGGAACGGCTCCGCCAGCGCGAATTCATTGGCTCTGAGCGGGCGAAAGGTCCGCGCAGTCGAGGTGAACAACGGGTCACCGGCTGGCGCCGGTTTGTCGGATCGACTGGCACCCATCACCAGCCACATCAGGTTCTGGTGGCTGATGATCACGTAGCGGACGTTGGAGCGCGGGCCGAACGGCGACTGTGCGCCCCGCACGATGACTGAGAAGGCCTTCAGTCCGTTGACCTCGAACTCCTCGGCGCCCTCGAGGCGACTGTTGGCGAGCGCCCGCCGGGCGAAGTCCCGCGGCGAAGTCACCCCGGGTGGCGGAGGCTGTGCCGTCACCTGCAGCAGGTGGTTGCGGTCCGGCGAGACGGCAACCAGTTCGTTGCTGCGGTTTTCGATGTTCCAGCCCTTGGGAAAGGCCATCGTCATCTGGAAGTTCGCGTGAAAGAAGCGATTATCGCGGACCATGCCCTGGGCGCGGCTGGAGGCGAAGGCCATGCCGTTGATGGTGCGCAGGTATTCGTCGCGATTTTCTGCCTCGCCGACCGCTCCCCGGGACTCCTTGGAGGCGGCCGCGATGACCTCCTTCAGTCGCGTGTCGTTGTCCGGGTGGGTTGAGAAGATGCCGTGATACACCCGGGGCTGGCGGCCCTCAGCGCGCGCCCGGTCCTTCTCGAACATTTCCTGTTCCTTGAGCGTGGCCACCACCCGGATCATGGCTTGTGGGTCGTAGCCAGCCCGGGCCAGGTAACGGGCGCCCAGGTCGTCGGCCTCCAGTTCCATGTCGCGCCCGTAACCACGGACGATGGCGGTACCGGCGAGGTTGGTGAGGTCGCCGAGCGCGGATTGTCCGGTGAGCACGGCGGCCGCCACGCTCGCGATGGAGGCAATGGTGCCCTGGGTCTGCTGCCTGGAGGGATGCTTGCCCGTGACGTGGCCGATCTCATGGCCGAGGACGGCGGCCAGTTCTGCCTCCGAGTCGAGGTAGGCCATCAAGCCGCGGGAGATGTACACGTAGCCTCCCCCGGTGGTGAAGGCGTTGATCTCGTTGGTGTCGAGAACGGTGAAGCTCCACTCGAGATCCGGCATCTCGCTGACCGCTGCCATCTTCCGGCCGATCCGGTCGACGTATTCGTTCACCTCGGGATCCGGGTACACCCCTTGCGACTGGGTGATCTGGACGTGCATCTGCTTGGCGCGCTTGATCTCGGATTTGGAGACCCCGCCGGCCTCGGCACCCAAGGGTGAGGCAGCCAGCAATACGGCGAGCAGCAAGCCAGTTGGAATTTGCAGGAGCGGCAGGTTCATGCGCATACCCTGCCTCTGACCGCGCCGCTCGTCAAAAGTTGAGTCGAAAAACAAAAGGGCGCCCGTGGGGCGCCCTTTTGCGGAGCTTGGCGTTGCGCTCCGCGTCAGGAGGCGCGGCCGTAGCGCTTGCGGAAGCGATCCACGCGCCCGCCACTGTCGACGATTTTCTGCTTGCCCGTGTAAAACGGGTGGCACTGGGAGCACACCTCGACGTCGAGGTCCGCTGCGAGCGTCGAGCGGGTCTGGAACTGGTTACCGCAGGAGCAGGTGACCTTGATCGGTTCGTACTTGGGGTGGATGTCAGCCTTCATGATGGCACCGCCAGCGGCCAAAACATAAAAAAGGGCGCGAAGTGTAGCGAGCCGGACCGGCTCAGGCAAGGGCGCGACGGTGTTTCTGGATCAGGCACGTAAGTGTATGCCGCAACGAGGTTTTTTCTTATCCACAAATCCTGTGGATAAACATGTGGATCAAGCGGTCAGGGGGGGCGCTTTGCACCGGAAATCACCGCATAATTTCGCCTTGGCTAAATTTTGACCAAGACATTAAAATCAATTAAAACAACGACTTAAAACAGTAAATCTCATGCCGTGTGACAACAATATGACCAAACCCCCTGCCGCTGCGTGGGAGTCGGGTCACTGTGTACAACGGACGTCCAGAAAAGCCGCCTGCACGTCATTCAGGAAGCGCAACCCCAGTGCTGAAGGCACCAGTCGCTCTTCGTCGGTGAGCAGTAACCCGCGCCGGCTCAGGTCTCCCACGACCTGCTCGAGCACCCACCGCGGCAGGCCGGTAGTGACCTCGAACTCCGCCAGGCTGGCGCCCCCCGGTAACCTGAGGGCATTCAGGGCCCATTCGAACGGCAGTTCATGCTCGGGGATGGCCCGCCGCGCTCCGCCATCCCCGGCCCGTGCCATGAATTCCCCGGGCAGCCGCGGCTTTTCGGTGCGCAGCACGGCGGATGCGGTGGTGAGCTTGCCGTGGGCGCCTGCGCCGATCCCGAGATAGTCACCGAAGTTCCAGTAGTTAAGGTTGTGGACGCAGGCCTGGCCGGGTTGGGCCCAGGCGGAGACTTCGTAGTGTTCGAACCCTGACTCTTCCAGCAGCCCGTGGCACCGAGCCTGCATTTCCCAGGCGGAGTCGTCATCGGGCAGGGCGGGCGGACGGTGGTAGAAAGGGGTGCCCGGCTCGAGCGTGAGCTGGTAGTGCGAGAGATGGGTCGGAGCCAGCGCGAGCGCATGTTGCAAGTCGTCGAGGCAAGCTACCGGATCCTGGCCCGGCAAGGCGAACATCAGGTCCAGATTGAGGTTGTCGATGCCCGCTTCCCGAACCTCGCGGGCCGCCGTTACCGCCTCGTCCCGACTGTGGATCCTGCCCAGGGTCTGCAGCTGGGTGGGGGAGAAGGACTGCACGCCCAGCGAGATCCGGTTGACGCCGGCCTTGGCGTATCCGCGGAAGCTGCCACGCTCCACCGCACCGGGGTTGGCCTCGAGGGTGACCTCCGGGCTACCCTCAAAGCCCAGCGTGTCGGCAATGGAGTCGATCACGCGACCGATGGAATTCGGGCTGAACAGGCTTGGTGTGCCGCCACCAAAAAACACGCTCGTCACTCGCCGTCCTGCGACCAGCTCGAGGTCGGACTCCAGATCACGTAGCAGCGCTTCGACGTATTCCTCCTCGGGGAGCCGCCCATTGCGAACGTGTGAGTTGAAGTCGCAGTAAGGGCACTTGCGCACACACCAGGGCAGGTGTACGTAAACGCCAATGGGCCGGGCGTCCCCGCGGTATTGATTCTTGCGGTGCATCATGACAGTCTCGCCCGGCTACGCGGGGTCATGTCCAGTTATTTTCAGTGGGTGGCGCAAGCATGAGCAATTCAAGGTACCAGATCACCAACCTAGGCACGGGCAAGGCAACCGAGATCGAGACGCTCGCCGGGTCCGAAGGCCCTGAGGTGCTGCCACTCGGTTCGCTGTATCGTGATCACGGAGTCTTTACCTTCGATCCGGGCTTCATGGCGACGGCTGCTTGCGAGAGCGCCATTACCTATATCGATGGTGACGCCGGGGTGCTGCTCTACCGGGGCTATCCGATCGACCAACTGGCCCAGCACAGCTCGCACCTGGAAGTTGCCTGCCTGCTGTTGAATGGGCAACTGCCGACCGCCGACCAGTTCAAGGCCTTCACCGCCTCGATCACCCGGCACACCATGCTGAATGAGTCGCTGCTCAGGATGTTTGGTGGCTTTCATCATGATGCGCATCCCATGGCCATGGTCTCGGCCGTGGTGGCCTCCATGGCCGCCTTCTACCATGACACCACCGACATCTACGACCCGCGCCACCGGGAGATTTTTGCCCACCGGATCATTGCCAAGATCCCGACCATCGCCGCAGCGGCGTACAAGCACGCTCAGGGTCAGCCTTTCGTCTACCCGCGCAACGATCTCGACTACACCAGCAACATGCTGAACATGTTCTTCGCCGTGCCCTGCGAGGACTACAAGGTCGATCCCCTGCATGCCAAGGCACTGGACCTTTTGTTCATCCTGCACGCCGACCATGAGCAGAACGCCAGCACCTCCACCGTCAGGCTTGCCGGTAGCACGGGCTGCAATCCCTATGCGGCGATCTCGGCCGGTGTGTCGGCCTTGTGGGGCCCAGCCCACGGCGGTGCGAACGAGGCGGTCCTGGAAATGCTGGCCGACATCGGCGACGTTCGCAACGTGCCCACCTTCCTCAAGCGGGTCAAGGACAAGGACGCCGGCGTTCGGCTGATGGGCTTCGGTCACCGGGTCTACAAGAACTTCGACCCGCGGGCAACGATCATTCGCGAGATGTGCCACAAGGTGCTTGGCCAGCTGGGAGGCAGCGACGACCCCATGTTCGAGCTTGCGTTGCGGCTCGAGGAAATCGCCTTGCAGGACGAATACTTCGTCTCCCGCAAGCTCTACCCGAACGTGGACTTCTACTCCGGCATCATCTACAGCGCGCTGGGCATCCCGCGCTCCATGTTCACGGTCATGTTCGCGCTCGCCCGCACCGCCGGCTGGGTGTCGCACTGGCTGGAGATGATCGCCGACCCGGCGATGAAGATCGGGCGTCCCCGCCAGCTGTATCGTGGTCCGGCCCGCCGGGAATACGTGCAGATGGTCAAGCGGAAGTAAGCAGCGCCTCGACCTCCGCCAGGGCAGCCCGCTTCATCGGGCGGCCGTCAACGGGGCTGGCCGGCGCCTCCCGGATGCCGTCGACAGGGAAGACCACGACCTCGAAGTCTGCGTCATCGACCCCGAACAGGAAGGCAGGCAGGGCCTTGGGTTCACCTTGCCCCCAGCGCATGCGACGTTGTACTGGCTGGTAACGGATGCTGAGGTCCAGCAGGCAGAGCGCGACGGCCTCCGGGGACTCCGCAAACAGGTGCAGGGTGACCCCGCTGTGGTCGCTCGCGTGCCCGGACAATACGGGACCCACCAGCCTGGGATTGAAGCCCGCGAGCCACTGCATGGCTTCGATGGCCTGCTCCCGAAGCCGCTGCAGCGTTCGCTGATGGTCATCGGCCCCGAACAGGCGATGATGCGAGGCGATGGCCGCCTCGATTTCGACGTTGCCGGGGAGCACCGCCTTGTCGGTTACCCCGAACCTGACCGCGGCCTTGCGCTTGGCGGCGTGAAAGTCGCTCAGTCCGTGCTCCACGATCAGCCGTGCCGCCTCGTCGGCGATCGCCTGACGCATCATGTCTCCGCGCACTGATCGCCTGGGCATGGGCGCTAGAAAATGGGGTCCTGGCTGGACGGTGGCCGCGGCACCGTGGCCGGCGGGGTTACCTGGTCTGCTGCTGTGGAAGGTTCGAGTTGTCCCTCCAGGAAATAATCCAGCACCGCATCCGGGTCGTTCCAGCGGGTTGGCTGGCCAGTGACCCGGGAAACCCTTGCGGTCACCACGCCGGAGGGCATGGCCGAGCGCTGCTCCGGCTGGTCGCGCAAGGCCTCACGCATGAAGTGGATCCACATCGGCAGGGCCGTGCGACCGCCCTGCTCCTGCGCACCCAGGCTCCGCTCGGTGTCGAAGCCGACCCAGCTGACCGCCACCAGCTCGGGGTTGAAGCCGGCAAACCAGGCATCCCTGACGTCGTTGCTGGTGCCGGTCTTGCCCGCGAGGTCGGTCCGGCCCAGGGCCAGGGCACGCCGTGCCGTACCCACCCTGACTACGTCCCGCAGCATGTCAGTAACGATGAAGGCGTTGGCCGCGCTGATGACCCGCGGCGCCCGCTGGTCCGCCGGCGGCTCCAGGTTGCCACCCACCTCGTCGATGCTGGTCGACCAACGGGTCACCGCCTCCGGCCTGCGGGGGTACGCTGAGCCGTCGCCCACGCCGGCATCCTTGGGGCAGGTGGCGCAGGCCAGCATCGGCGTCGCTTCCCACAGGAGCGAACCTTCAGCATCCAGCACCCGCTCAACCAGGTAGGGCTTGATGCCGAACCCGCCGTTGGCAAAGGCAGCAAAGCCGGTCGCCATTTCCAGCGGCGTCACCTGGGCGGTTCCCAGCGCAATGGTCAGGTCCTCGGCCACAAACTCGGGATCGAAGCCGAAGCGCAGGGCGTGCTCGCGCGCCACGGCGAAACCCATGGCGCGCATCAGGCGGATCGAGATCAGGTTGCGCGAGCGGGCCAGCGCATCCCTAAGCCGGATGGGGCCGTAGAACCTGCTGTCGTCGTTTTCCGGGCGCCAGTCGGCGAAGTCCGCTCCCTCCGGCGCCTCGTAAACGACCGGGGCGTCCAGCAGGATCGACGAGGGCGTGAAGCCATGGTCGATCGCGGCTGAGTAGATGAATGGCTTGAAACCGGACCCTGCCTGGCGCCTCGCCTGGGTCACCCGGTTGAACTGCGAAGCGAAGTAGTCGAAGCCGCCGGAGAGGGCGACAATTGCGCCATCCACCGGGTCCAAGGCGACCATCGCCCCCTGGGCCTCCGGCAGTTGCGCAAGCCAGGCCCGCCCGTCGCCCTTGGGCAGGACGTAAACCAGGTCGCCACGCTGCAGAACCTCGGCAACGCTCGCAATCGGTGGCCCCAGACGGTCACGGCCGAGCGCCGCGCGGGCCCAGCGGACCTGTTCCAGCGGCAACTCCAGGACGCCTCTCTGGCGGGTGGCAACCGTCGCCGAGCGGGGGTCCACGGCGACTACTACCGCTGGCAGCAGGCCCCCGTAGGCTGGCACCTCCTCCAGTAGCCCCACCAGTTCATCCGGCGTTTCCACGGGCGATAGCTGGGTCTTCCGCAGCGGACCGCGGTAACCGTGTCGTTGGTCGTATTCCAGCATGGCCGAGCGCAGCGCCACGTCTGCCGCCCACTGCAGGCGGCTGTCCACGGTGGCGTAGGCCACGAAACCATCCGTGTAGAGGGCGTCGCCATAGCGCTCCAGCAGTTCCAGCCTGACCATTTCAGCGACGTAGGGCGCGTTGAGGGCAGACGCTGGACCCGAGACCTCGCCGGACACCGTCTCGGCCAGCGCCAGGCGCCGCTCGTCTGCCGAGATGAAACCCTGCTCGTACATGCGCCGAAGGACATAGGCCCTGCGCCCCCGGGCGAGTTCGCGACTGGCGATAGGGTTGTAGCTCGAAGGCCGCTGGGGGATCCCTGCCAGCAGGGCCGCCTCGGCGATGCTCAGCTCGGGCAGGGCCTTGCCGAAATAGATTTCCGCTGCTGCCGCCACGCCGTAGGCGCGCTGCCCGAGGAACACCGTATTCAGGTAGAGCTCGAGGATCTCTTCCTTGCTCAGTTCGTCCTCGAGGGTCACCGCGAGGAAGATTTCGCGGGCTTTCCTGCGCAGGGTGGGTTCGTTCTGGATCAGGGTGGTGCGGACCAGCTGCTGGGTCAGGGTGCTGCCGCCCCCCCCTGGGCCCGGCATGCCCAGCGCGAAAAGCACCGCACGGGTCACTCCCTGCCAGTCGATGCCTGGGTGTTCGAAAAAGCGGTCATCCTCGGCGGCCAGAAAGGCCTGGACGACCCGGTCCGGCAAGTCGGCGTAGCGGACCGGGATGCGCCTTTGCTCCCCGATCTGGGCGATCAGGACTCCGTCACGGCTGAAGATCCTGAGGGGAACCTGCAGCTTGATGTCACGGATGCTGGCGACATCCGGCAGCGTAGGCTTGAGGTAGTAGAAAGTGCCGATCAAGGCCAGCAAAACTGACCCCAGCCCGGTCGCAACCACGCAGGTGAGAGCCAACAGCCAGTTCGGAAGCCTTAGTTTCACGCGACGGATGATAATTTGAAGGCGGTCACATTCAAATTGTGTACGGGTTGCATTATAGTTAGGACGTAAACCTGAGATACGATTGCGTTATAAAACATAAAACCCTGATTTAATTGGAAAAATAGTGAAGTTGCCCAATTTCCTCCCCAGCCGCAGGAAGCCGCTGCTCGGACTGGACATCACGACTTCCTCGATCAAGCTGATCGAGCTGTCGGAGTCTGGGGGAGAGTACCGTGTGGAGGCGTTTGCTGCCGAGCCCACGCCCCATAACGCGGTCAACGACAAGGCTATTGTCGATGCCAATGCGGTGGGCGAGGCCATCCGCCGGGCCGTGAAGCGGGCCGGGGTCAGCACCAAGGAATGTGCAGTTGCCATTAGCGGCGACAACGCCATTACCAAGTCTATTCCGATGCCGGCCAACCTTGCCGGCAACGACCTCGAGCAGCAGGTTGAACTGCAGGCCGATCAGTACATTCCCTTTCCGATGGAGGAGGTCAGCTTCGACTACGAGGTGCTGGGGCCCTCCGAGCGGGATCCGGAGGTGCAGGACATCCTGCTGGTGGCCACCCGCACTGAAAACGTCGAACAGCGTGTGGCGGCCGTCAACGCTGCAGGGCTGGTGGCGAGGTTGGTGGACGTAGAGGCCTTCGCGCTCGAGAACGCCTGCAAGCTGATGTCCTACCAGATGCCCGATGGGGGCGTCGATCACACTATCGCAGTCATCGATTTCGGGGCGAGCACGACGACTTTCAGCGTGTTGCGCGACATGCACGTAATTTACACCCGCGACTTTCCCTTCGGCGGCCAGCAGCTGACCGAGGAAATCATGCGCACTTACGGGCTGTCGATGGAGGATGCGGGACGGGCGAAGAAGGAGGGCGGCCTGCCCTCCAATTACCAGCCGGAATTGCTCGAGCCCTTCATCGACGACATGTCGCAGCAAGTAAGCCGCTCCCTGCAGTTCTACCTGGCTTCCGGCAGCAACCGCACACAGCCCGAGCAGATCCTGATCTGCGGCGGTTGTGCAAACATCCCGGGTGTGTCCGACGTCATCGGCAGCCGGGTTGGAATCCCGGCTGAAAAGGGTGACCCGCTGGGTAAGATGAGAATCTCGACCAAGGCCAAATCGCTCGGCGTACACCGCGATGCGACGGCCCTGCTCGTCGCCTGTGGATTGGCATTGCGGAGTTTCGACGACAATGCCAAATATTAACCTCCTTCCGTGGCGTGCCGAGTTACGCCGCCGCCGGCAGAGAGACTTTGTTGCCGGCCTGGGTGCTGCGGTGGTCTTGGCCGCCCTGGTGGCGTTGCTGGCTCGCCTGTGGGTCTCTGGTCTGATTGATGATCAGGTGGCCAGGAACGACCTGTTGCGCTCTGAAATCGCCACCCTCGACAAGCAGATCGAGGAAATCCTGCAGCTCGAGCAGGAAAAGGCCAATCTGGTCGCACGCATGGAAATTATCGAGACCTTGCAGAAGAGCAGACCTGAGGTCGTGAGACTGTTCGATGACGTAGTGAGGACGCTGCCTGACGGGGTTTATCTCTCCCGGATGAGCCAAGCAGGTCGCAAGCTGGAATTCACCGGCATTGCCCAGTCCAGCACTCGCGTCTCGGCTTTCATGCGCAACATCGACTCTTCGGAAGTGCTGGCTGATCCCGGTCTCAAGGTCATCGAAACGGGCCGTGGGGAGGGCTCAAGCTTCAGCCTGTCGGCAAGCTTGCGCACGTCCGCCGAAGGGGGAGATTCGCAGTGAACGCCCTGAACCAGTTCATCAGCGAGTTGCGTGATCTCGACTTCCGTGATGTGGGTCGCTGGCCCCTGCTGTTTCGTGTCCTTGCCATTGCCTTGCTGTTCGTGGTCGTGGTCTGGCTCATGGTCTGGCAGTTCGTCTACAAGGGCAACCTGCCGGAGCTGGAGACGGCGGAGGCCGAACAGGTCGAGCTATGGAATACCTTCGACACCAAGCAGCGCAAGGCGGCCAACCTGGAGGCTTATCGCCAGCAGCTGGTCGAGATTGAGCGCAGCTTCGGTGCCATGCTTCGGCAACTGCCCGGGCAGACGGAAGTCCCGAGCTTGTTGGTCGACATCTCCCAGGCGGGCCTGGCCTCCGGTTTGGAGGAGAAGCTCTTCCAGCCGCAAGGCGAAGTGAGACGCGATTTCTATGCCGAATTGCCCATCAAGATTCGCCTGGCGGGTGGTTATCACGAATTCGGCAAGTTCGTGGAGGCGGTTGCAGCGCTGCCTCGTATCGTCACGATTCATGATGTGCAATTGCAGGGCCAGCCCGTTGGTCGGGGTGCAGACAGATCCCAAACTGCAATGACCATGGATATCACCGCAAAGACCTATCGTTACCTCGACGAGGGCGAAGGGGGTGGGCCGTGACGAGGCATAGCGCCCACAGCTTCGCCCGATCCATTCTGTGGCTGCTGGTTCCGGTTCTGGTCACGGCATGTGCGGATCCGCTGGCAGACCTGCGGGGTGAGATTGAGAGGGCGAAGGCGCGGCCGGGTGGCCGGATCGAGCCGCTTCCGGAGGTAAAACCCTACGTCTCGGTCGAGTACACCATGGCCGGAGAGCGTTCGCCGTTCACCCCGGGCACGAACCTGGAGGGTGCCGGCGGACTGAGGCCCGACAGCGATCGTCCGCGTGAATACCTTGAGCAGTTTCCGCTCGATACCCTCAGCATGGTGGGGACGCTCACTCTCGGCAGCGTTCAATATGGACTGGTTCGAACCCAGGACGGCCTCATTCACAGGGTAGTGGTCGGTAACCACCTGGGTCAGAACGACGGGCGTGTGGAATCGATCAACGAGGCCAACATCGGGGTTGTGGAAATAGTTCCCGATGGCTTGGGCGGCTATGTCGAACGGCAGGCTGGGTTGGCCCTCAGCGACTTATAGTGGGGAGAGGTATTAATGGCTGTCACTGACCAGGCGAGCAACGATGTCCGGTTCTGGCGCGGGTCTGTTCTGTCCGCCCTTCTGGTGTTCAGCACCGCCGGGCTCGTTCAGGCGCAAGAGGCGCCAAACAGGCTGGTGTCCGTGGAGGTCAAGCCTCTCTCAGGAACCAGCGTGCAGGTACGTCTCAACACGACCGCAGCGGCGCCCGCTCCGCTCAGCTTCACGATCGACCAGCCGGCCAGGCTAGCCATCGATCTTGCCGACGTCGAGCTGGCGCTCGCCGAGCGTAGGGTGGACGTCGGCGCGGCCGGACTCGATTCGGTGGTGGCGGCCCAGGCGGGCGGCCGGACCCGGATCGTGTTCAACCTGGACGCGATGCAGCCGTACACGGCCGTAGCCCAGGGAAATTCCATACTGGTGACGTTGGGTGAGGAACCGCCTCCGGCGGCGGCGCCCCAGGCCGTGGCTCAACCGGCCGCGTTGGAACCCGCCGCGCCTGCTGCTCGCGGCGTGCGGGGGGTGGACTTCCGACGTTCACCTGATGGATCGGGCAGGGTGATCGTCAGGCTCTCAGACAAGTCCCAGCCTGCCAGCCTTCGCCAGGAAGGCAACACGGTCATCGTCGACTTCGCTGGCGCGAAGCTGCCGGATGACCTGCTCAAGCGCTACGACGTGATGGATTTCGCGACCCCGGTGTCGACCGTGGAGGTAATGCGAAACGCGGCAGGTGCGCAGATCAGGATCGCTGCCTCGGGCGACTTCGAGCAGCTTGCTTACCAGACCGATGACACCTACGTGGTCGAGGTGAAGGAGCGCCCCAAGCAGGCCGCGTTAACCGAGGCCGAGAAGGTCTACACCGGCGAAAGGCTGACGCTCAACTTCCAGGACATTGACGTGCGCGCTGTCCTGCAGCTGCTGGCCGATACCAGCGGCCAGAACATCGTGGTGAGTGACTCGGTGTCCGGCCGGGTGACCTTGCGGCTGCAGAACGTGCCCTGGGATCAGGCGCTCGACATCGTGCTTCGCACACGCGGCCTGGGCATGCGCACCAAGGACAACGTCATCCTGGTGGCCCCCCAGGCAGAGCTCGCAGCCCGCGAGCGTGCCGAACTCGAGGCCCTGAATGCCATCGAGGAACTGGTGCCGCTGCGGACCGAATTCCTGCAGGTGAATTACGCGAAGGCCGGCACCCTGTCCGGTCTTCTGAGCTCTGCGGGTGGCGGGTCGCTGCTCTCCGATCGTGGCAACGTCAGCGTGGATGAGCGCACCAACACCTTGATCGTGCAGGACACCGCTGACCGGCTGGAGGCAATCCGGTCGATGGTGGCCGCTCTCGATATCCCGGTGCGTCAGGTCCTGATTGAGTCGAGGATTGTCATCGTCAGCGATGACCTGTCCCGCGAACTCGGCGTGCGCTGGGGTTTCAACCGGGTCTCGGACGACGTGGGAGACTTTTTCGCCATCAGCGGTTCAGCCAACGCTTCCGACTCGATCATGAGTAGCGCTCTGGAAAACCTCGCGGATTCGGGCTCGCCTTCCCCGGTTCAGATCCCCTTTGGTAATTTTGACCGGTACAACGTCAATCTGCCGGCTGGAAACCCGACCGGGCGTCTGGCGCTGGCGATTCTCGACTTTGATGATTACCTGATCGACCTCGAACTCTCGGCGGCGCAGGCTGAAGGAACCGGCAAGATTGTTTCCTCGCCGCGCGTCATCACTGCCAACCAGAGCGAGGCGACCATTAAGCAGGGCGTGGAAATTCCCTATCAGGAGTCCGCCTCGAGCGGCGCGACTGCGACCCAGTTCAAGGAGGCGGTGCTCTCGCTGAAGGTGACTCCGCAGATAACGCCGGACAATCGCGTGATCCTGGACCTGGAGGTGAACAAGGACAGCGTGGGTCAGCTGGTGCCGAGTGCCACCGGCGGCTTCGTGCCCTCGATCGATACGCGGGAAATCACCACCCAGGTTCTGGTCAATGATGGCCAGACGGTCGTGCTCGGCGGGATCATGGAAACCGAGCAGCGGGAAAGCTCGAGCAAAGTGCCTTTCTTCGGCGATCTGCCGGGTCTAGGCATTCTGTTCCGGAACAACAACAGGATCAGCGCGCGGGACGAGTTACTGATCTTCGTGACGCCCAAGATCCTGCGCGAGGGCGCGAGTATCGAGTGACGCCCTCCGGTGTCGAGACTGCCCTGAGTGGGCCCGAACGGGCAGGACGGGTATTCCTGATCGGCCCGATGGGTTCGGGCAAGAGCACCGTGGGGCGCGCGCTGGCTGCCAGGCTTGGCCTCGATTTCCTCGACAGCGACAAGCTCATCGAGAAGCGCACGGGCGTGGATATCCCCTACATTTTCGAGAAGGAAGGCGAGGCCGGATTCCGGCATCGTGAGGCGAGCGTAATCGAGGAGGTGTCCATGTTGCCGCGCCTGGTGTTGGCAACCGGCGGGGGCGCTATTCTTGATGCCGGGACGCGTCAGCGTCTCGCTTCGCGTGGCACCGTCGTGTACCTCGAGGCGACCGTCGAGCAGCAGCTGAGGAGGACT
>JAURLT010000134.1 GCA_030831085.1 Gammaproteobacteria bacterium | reverse complement strand
GGCGGCCGGGGTCGACACTCAGGCCGAGCACCTCGACATAAAAGTCCCGACAGGCAGTGGCCAAAATCGGGTCGTCACCCACCCTGATGGCATGGTGGTGGAGATCTAGGACGCGCATCAGAGAAGTACCCGGCCGCGGACGGCTTAAAGATAACTGGGGCTCATTATCCATCATTACGAAAGATCTCATAAGTCCGTGAATTAGCGACTTGCGCCAGCCCGACCCTTTCTTGCACCATGCTCACATCGTTGTCGTGCGGCTGGAGTGACGGATGAGTGACGACCGCGTCCGCGTGGTGCTGGTGGACGACCATCCGGTGGTACTGGCCGGTTTTCGGGCCATGATGGAGCGCAGCGCCATGATCTCGCTGGTGGCCGAGACGGACGACCCGGATGAGGCCATCCGCATGGCGTCCATCCTCCGGCCCGAGGTCATGCTGGTCGACCTCTCCCTGGCCCACGGGCGCCGCGGCTCGGGCCTGGCCAAGGCCCTGCTGGAGGTGGCACCGGGCACTCGGCTCATCGTCTACACCGCGACCGAGAGCAGTGAGCAGCTGGTGCTGGAGGTGACCGAGGCTGGTTTCAGCGGTTTCCTCAGCAAGGACGCCGACCTGGTCGAGGTCGAGGCCTGTATCGGCCTGGTGGCGTCGGGATCGGATTACTTCCGGCGGTGAGGCCCGCGGCAGGCGCCGGCCATGCGTAAGGCTCCCCTCCTGCCGAGACCGGGTACCGCTACGGGCTGGTTTGCCTGGATCATTATTCTGGTCGGTGCCGGCCTGACCCAACTGGCCACCCATCCCGAGTTAAGGATTCCGCTCCCCGGGGGAATTCCGTTCGGGCTGATGGGGGCGCCCTCGCTGGCGGCTGCCTTGCTCGTTGGCCCCCTGGGTGCGCTGGCCGCCTTGCCGCTGGTGATCAAGTGGCAAGTGCTGCCTGCCGTGGCCACCCTGCTGTCGGCCGCGCTGGTGGGTGAACTGGCTCGGCGACGCCTGCATCCCATCTGGATCTGGCTCGGCTGGCTGGGGGTGGTGGTGCTGGTGCGGGCGCCCTCGAACCTGCTGGATCCCGAGCCCGAGCAACTCCTCACCATGGCCTTTGCGGTCATCTCGGCGGCGGCGAACCTGCAGTTGGCGTGGCTGGTCGCTGCACCGCTCTACCGGATCGGCTGGCTGCCTGTACACCGCGGCCCCGTGGCCTATGGACACCGGGTGTTTACCATCCTGGTCTCGGTCTTCGTGACGCTGGCACTCGCCTTCGGCGCCGCCGAGACCAGCTATCGATGGTCTGCCCTCGTGAGTGAGGCTCTGGTGGTGCAGGAGCTGGAGGCACGCTCGGCAGCGGCTACGCTGCCCTCGGTGCTGGTGAGCTGGCAAAGGTTCGGAGAGATTTCTGCCGATGCCCTGGAGCTGCCCGCCACGCGGACGGCTTGGCCGAGTGCGCTGCGCGACCTGGCCGCGCGCATGCTTGCCGTCAAGGGAGGGCTGCGAGGCCTGAGCCTGGCCGGTGGCGGTGGCACGCCGGTGGTGCTGGACGTCGCGGCCACCGGGATAGTCCAGTCCGGCAACCCGGTCGGTGGCAACTTCCAGGACGTGACCTTGTTTGCGGAGAGCGGGCTCGAGCAGACCCGCATGGCGCTCGGGCGCGCGGATTCGGGGGAATGGCTGGTGAGGGTGGGAATCCTGCTGCAGCAAGCGCCGGTTGGGACGCCATTGCTGCTGGATTTCTATTTCGACGCCGACCGTCTTTATCGCTCGCTCGAGGGTATGCGAGAGACTCGCGGTGATCGCGTCTGGGTGCTGGATGCGCAGGGTAAGGTCATTTCCGGTCCCCAGGACGCCTCGGCGCTGCCGGACACCGTGCTGAATGCAGAGAGCCTGGGTCGCCTCGGCCACTGGAACGCTCTATCGATCGAGGGCTGGCTGGAGGCGAGGGCGCCCATCGAGGGGCTGAACTGGACCGTGACCGTGCACCGGCCGGTGGCGGAACTGTTTCCTGCCTTCCGACTGTCCACCGCCCGCCTGTCCGCCTACATCAGTGGCACCATCGTCCTCGCGTTGCTGCTGTCGCTGCTTATTACCCGGTCCTTCCTCGATCCGTTGGACCGCCTGGTCCGGCAGGTGACCTCCAGCCGCTTGGGTGAAGAGGCGACCCTGCCCAAGATGGAGGACATCCTGGAGATCCGGCGTTTCGGGGCCCTGATCCGTCGCGCCCAGCACAGGCAGGTCCGGGCGCGACGCCGTGTCGACCACCTGCTGCGCGAACTCGATTCCCGGGTGCGCGTGCGGACTACGGAGCTGGCGGCCAGTGAGAACCGCTGGCGCCTCACCGCAGAGCTCGCCCCGGGGGCCATGATCGTGGTGGATCAGGACAGCACCATCATCTTCGCCAACCGGGCGCTGCATGAGCTGGCGGGCTGGGACGAGGGCCAGCTGTTGGGCGAAAAGCTCGACGTGATTGTGCCGGAACACCTGCGCGCCGGGCACCACTCGGGCATGAACCGTTATCTCAAGACCGGCATCAAGCGGATCTCCTGGCGCGGTACCCGGATAGAGCTCAGGCACGTTTCTGGTGCGCTGGTGCCGGTCGAAATCTCCTTCGGCGAGTTCACCACGGCCGGACGCCGCCTGTTCGTGGGCTACCTGACCGACGTGACCGCCAGGCAGCAGCGCGAGGAGGCGCTCATCGCCGCGCGTAACGCCGCGGAGGCAGCCAGCCAGGCCAAGAACCGGTACGTGGCCACCATCAGCCATGAAATGCGCACGCCGCTCCACGGCCTGCTCGCCCTGCTCGGCCTGCTCGGCAAGGAGTCACTCAGCATGGTCGGCAGGGAGCGCCTCGAGGGTGCGGTTGCTGCAGCCGACGCGCTGCTGTCGCTGGCCAACGACGTGCTCGACCTCGGCCAGCTCGAGCGGGGTGAGCTCAAGGTGGACCTGGAGCCCTTCGGTCCCCGCCGGCTGGTGAGGGATGTCGTGGTGGGCCTCAGTGAACAGGCGCGACAGGCGGGACTCCTGCTGGATTACACCGTGGACCCCGAAGTGTCGAGTCTGCTGAAGGGAGACAGGGCCCGAATTCGTCAGATCCTGATCAACCTGGTGGGCAACGCCCTGAAGTTCACCGCCCGCGGGTCGGTGTCCGTGCGGATGTATGGGGGCGAGACCGGTCATTACGTGTTCGAGGTGGCTGACACGGGGCCTGGCGTGCCCGAGCATCTCAGGGAAGAGATCTTCGAGTGGCGTGCCCAGGCGAACCTGGCCGATGCCCGCAAGGGCAAGGGCCTCGGACTGGGGCTGGCCATCAGCCGCGGCCTGG
>JAURLT010000133.1 GCA_030831085.1 Gammaproteobacteria bacterium | reverse complement strand
TCCAGGCCCACGTAGCGCACCCCCGGAAAAAAGCCCTGAATCGGCCGGCGCATGTGGCCGAGGCCGCATCCGGCGTCCAGCACGTGCCGCACGCGAAATCCGAGGCTGGCGGTGTATGCGCAGGCCAGAGTGGCAATGCGGGCCTGCTCCGCCGGGGTGCTGATGCGGGTTTCCGGATCCCGGTAGTAGCGTCGGTAGTACTCGGCGTCGAAGCGCATGGGTCCATCTTAATGCGCTGGTTGTCTCGGTACTCGACAGCCGCTGGTGCAGGGGCTAAGTTGCAACGGGGGGAGTCCGTATGGTCACACCAACACCCGCCGGGGCAGACCCGGCGACGCTGCAGGCCCGGCTGCTGCCCGGCGTCTCGCGCAGTTTTGCCCTGGCCATTCCCCAGCTGCCCAAACCGCTCGACCAGGTGGTCGCCAACGCCTACCTGCTGTGCCGCATCGCCGACACCATCGAGGACCACCCGGGCCTCGATCTCCCGGCCAAGCGCACCTTGTTCGACCTGTTCCTGGCGACCCTGGACGGCACCGTCCCGGCCGCACAGTTTGCAGGCACCCTGCACCCGCTGCTCGGCGAGGCGACTCCGGCTGCGGAACGCGAACTGGTGGCTGAGGCCGAACAGGTCATCGGCATCGCGGCCAGCTTCACGCCACGCCAGCACGAGATCCTGCGCCAGCACGTCGGCATCATGTGCCGGGGTATGCCTGAATTTCAGGGTCGCAGCCAGCAGCGTGGGCTACCGGACCTGCTTGCCCTTGATCGTTACTGCTACGTGGTCGCCGGTGTAGTCGGGGAGATGCTTACCGAGCTGTATTGCGACCACTCCCCCGAGATCGCAGCCAAGCAAGCCGAGATGTCGGCGCTGGCGCGGTCCTTCGGTCAGGGTCTGCAGATGACCAACATCCTGAAGGACCTGTGGGATGACCACCGCGTGGGCACGTGCTGGCTGCCCCGCAATGTGTTCGAGGCGGTGGGATACGACCTTGACCAGCTCGATCCGGTTGAGAACAGAAGCATCTTCAACGCGGGGCTGATCCAGCTCATCGGCATCACCCATCGTCACTTGCGCGACGCGCTCGAGTACACGCTGCTGTTGCCGAGACGGGAAATCGCCATCCGGCGGTTCTGCCTGTGGAGCATCGGGCTGGCCATTTTCACGCTGCGGCGGATCCACAACACGCCGGGGTATGCCTCGGGCGAGGACGTGAAAGTCAGACGGACCGTGGCGCGGCGGGTGATGGTGGCTTGTAACCTGGCCACGTCGAACGACGCCCTGCTGCGCATGATGTTCCGTCTGACGGCGAGGGGACTACCCCTTGACGGATAGGCCCATCGCGGTGCTGTTCCTCTGCACCCACAACAGCGCCCGCAGCATCCTGGCCGAAGCGCTTCTGAACCACCTGGGCGAGGGGCGCTTCGTCGCCTACTCCGCAGGCAGCGAACCACGCGCGACTGGACTGCCCAACCCATTGGCGATCCAGGTACTCACCGAGGCAGGCATCGCCACCCATGGACTGCGCAGCAAGAGCTGGCAGGAGTTCACCGACCAGGACAGACCGCAGCTTGATCTGGTCATCACCGTCTGCGGCGCCGCCGATGCCGCCTGCCCGGTCTTTCCGGGCGCGCCCGCCACTGCCCACTGGGGCTATCCGGACCCCAGCGCCGGCAATGCCAGCGAGGCGGTCAAACTGGACGCATTCAGCAATACCCTCATGGCCATGCAGCAACGACTCAGTTGGCTGGTGGCGTTGCCGGACGAGGTCCTGCATGGCGAGGGACTACAGCAGGCAGCGCGCGGCCTCGCAACCTCGTGAAGCCGCCGGGATCAGGACAGGCTTAACAACGTCGCCAGACCGGTGACGGACAACACTAGCACCGCACAGCAGGCATACAGCAGGAGCATGGCCGAGAACTTTGCCACGGCAAGCCGCGGCCCATCGACGTAGAACACCCGCATACCTCGCCAGGTATACCAGGACAAATAACAGAAAACGATCAGCGAGAGCCAGCCGCCCAGGACATCCGGCAGGATGGCGGCAATCCAGCCGTTCAAGGTCAGGACCGCGAAAATCGCGCTATGGTTGTGGACGAGGAACAGCACGTGTTCCGCATACAGCCGTCGTGGACTCCACCAGAACAGCAGCATGATCGCCGCAAACAGCGGCAGCAGCACCCACATGGCTTTGGGAAGATTCTTCAGGAAGGACCTGCCGAGCTCTTCAGCCCCACCACCCTGTTGCAGGCGGACGCAGGTTTGGAACATCCGCTCTTTCACCCGCTCTGCAAAGGGACCGCCATAGTCGATGTTGCTGCATTGGGCCTTGATTTCAGACAGGTTTGTCACGGTGGGCTCTGCTTGCGGATTCCCGGAGGTGGAGAGGCCAAGAAAGAACACCAGGCTGAGCACGATATACAGCCGGAACGGCGGAAGGTAACGAGCACGTCGTCCCTCGAAGAACTCGCGGGTCAGGAAGCCGGGTCTGGACAGGAGTAGCCACAGGGTGCGCCAAAGCCGCGAATCCGCGTGGGTCAGGCCTTCTAGACTTTCACCCAGGAGGTGACCGACATTGGGGCGACTCCGATCGTCCTGCTGCCCGCAATGCGCACAAAAGGGGCCGCGCAGGGGCGTCTGGCAGTTGAGGCAGTTATTCGCACTCACGCGCGTAGGTCTGTCCAGCACGGGCAGCGGGGCAGCAACGGGTTCTGAGGCTCACCTACTCCACCGTGACGCTCTTGGCGAGGTTCCTGGGCTGGTCGACGTCGGTGCCGCGCAGCAGGGCCACATGGTAGGCCAGCAGCTGCAGCGGCACCGTATACACGATCGGCGCCTGCAGGTAGGTGACGTGTCGCGGCATGGTGATGACGTGCACGCCTTCTGAAGGCTCGATCCCGGACTCGGGGTCGGCAAACACATAGAGCTCGCCACCGCGTGCGCGCACCTCCTCGAGGTTGGAGCGCAGCTTTTCCAGCAGGTCGTTGTTTGGCGCCACGGCAATCACCGGCATGTCGGCATCG
>JAURLT010000132.1 GCA_030831085.1 Gammaproteobacteria bacterium | reverse complement strand
GTTGTCCAGAAGGGTCGAACGCTCCTCGCTGTATTCCTGCTCCACCACTGCGCGACGTGAAACCACCACGTTGTTGCGCTTCTGGTCGAGCTTGATCACCTTGAACTCGAGCGGCTTACCCTCCAGGTAGGACGGGTCTCGCACCGGCCGGACGTCGACCAGCGAGCCGGGCAGGAATGCGCGGACGTTCTCGATCTCGACCGTAAAGCCACCCTTGACGCGCCCGTTAATGATGCCGCTGATGATTTCGCCGGCCTCGAAGGCCTGCTCGAGGCGGGTCCACGTCCGGGCACGCTTGGCCTTCTCACGTGACAGGCGGGTCGCGCCTGAGCCGTCCTCGACGGCATCCAGGGCGACTTCGATCTCGTCACCCACCGCGACTTCGACTTCCCCCATCTCGTTACGGAACTGCTCGGCCGGTATGACGGCCTCGGACTTCAGCCCGACGCTGACAATCACCACATCGGTGTTGATCGATACGACCGTTCCGGTGAGGATTTGGCCGGGACGAATTTGCTGGCTCGCCAGGCTCTCTTCAAAAAGCTGTGCAAAAGATTCAGTCATTGAGGTGTTTGTTTTCGGGCCCTTGAGAGCCCGCTTCCATTGGTTGACCCGCGGCATCCTGCCGACTGGGCGGTTACACACATGGCGCTACCGTCCTGGCGCGCCTCCCCGGCCGGTCTTCCGGCCAACTTCTCCCGACTACCGTGGACCCGGGCAACGCTCCCGGATCATCGCCAGCAGGCGAGAGACCACTTCGTCGATCCCGAGGTCGGTGGTATCCACCACCACGGCATCATCCGCTGCCACCATGGGCGCAACTGCCCGGGTGGCATCCCGTAGGTCGCGCTCAGCGATCTCCCGGGAAAGGGCGGCGAGATTAGCACTCAATCCCTTTTCTTTCAACTGCTTATGGCGCCTGCGGGCCCGCTCGTCGGGGCTCGCGGTCAGGAACACCTTGAGATCCGCCTTCGGAAAGACCACCGTGCCCATGTCCCGCCCGTCCGCCACCAGACCGGGCGCCCTGGCAAAATGCCGCTGCATTTCGAGAATTGCCGAACGAACATCCGGCCACGCCGCCACCCGCGAAGCCGCGGCGCCAGTCGCCTCCAGGCGCAACTCGGCGGTGACCTCCCGCCCATCCAACCAGACCTGCTCCCGACCGCCCTCGTCCTGGCCGAAGCGGACCTGCAGGCTCCGCGCCACCCGAGCATGGCCTGACACGTCATCGGCCGCCAACCCCGCTCTCTGGCCGGCGAGGGCCACCAGCCGGTACAGGGCGCCGCTATCAAGCAGATTCCAGCCAAGTTGGGAGGCCAGGCGGCGACTCACCGTGCCCTTTCCGGCCCCTCCTGGCCCGTCGATGGCGATCACCGGAGACCCACTCATGCCGGCGCCAGGCGGAAACCACAGGTCCGGGCGAGGTCGAGAAAACCGGGGAAAGACGTCGCCACGTTATTGGTGTCATCGATCTGGATCGGCTGGTGGCTGACCAGCCCCGCGACGGCAAAGGACATGGCGATGCGGTGGTCACCGTGGCTGTCGATGACCCCACCCTGGAGGTCACCACCCTCAACCAGCATGCCGTCCGCCGAGGGCTCGGCGCGTACTCCGAGGGCCCTCAAGCCTTCCGCCATGACCCCGATCCGGTCGCTCTCCTTGACCCTGAGCTCTGCGGCCCCGGTCACCCGGGTCACCCCCCGGGCGGCAGCAGCGGCCACGAACAGCACGGGGAACTCATCGATCGCCAGTGGCACCAGGCCAACTGGGACGTCGATACCGTTCAAGGGTCCCGGGTAGACGTGCAGGTCTGCCACCGGCTCATCACCGTACCTGCGCTGGTTGCAGACCTCGATCCGAGCGCCCATCAAGCGAAGGATGTCCAGCAGTCCGGTCCGCGTGGGATTGACTCCCACGGCCCTGATCTCCACCGGGCCCTCACCAGCCAGGAGCGCTGCCACGATGAAAAAGGCCGCGCTGGAAAAGTCGCCGGGTACGGTCAGGTCGCACCCAGTCAACGGTCCGGGCCATAGGCGCACGCGCAGGTCGCTGGATTCCACCCGCACCCCGAAGGCGCGCAGCATTCGCTCCGTATGATCGCGGGTGACCGCCGGCTCCAGTACCGTCGTCTCGCCCTCTGCATACAGACCCGCCAGCAGGATGGCGGATTTCACCTGGGCACTGGCTACCTCGAGGTGGTGTTGAATACCTCGCAACAGCCGACCGCCCTCCACCGTCACCGGTGGGCGCCCGTCGGTCGTATGGACCATCGCACCCATATCGCTAAGAGGCCTCGCCACGCGCTCCATCGGGCGCTTCATCAGTGAGGCATCGCCAAAAAGTTCAGACGAGAAGCGCTGCCCGCACAGCAGGCCAGTGAACAGGCGGATCGCCGTACCGGCATTTCCCATATCAAGTGAATGAGCGGGTTGGGACAAACCGCTCAAACCACGTCCCCGGACCACGATGGCACCCGAACCCTGACGTTCGATGCCCACACCCATGGCCTCGAGGGCGCGCAGGGTTGCTAGGCAATCCTCGCTCTCCAGAAAGCCCTGCACGCGGGTCAAGCCCTCGGCAACGCCGCCGAGCATCAGGCTCCGGTGAGAAACAGACTTGTCTCCCGGCACAGTCAGCGTTCCCGACACCCGGCCGCCGGGTTCCGAGCGCCAACTGGCCTGCATCGCAGTGCTCACAGCACGGATCTTGGATACGATCCGAGCACCCTGCACAGGGACGCCCGCTTCTTGAGCTCTTCAAGCGCCGATGACACTGCAGGGTCGTCGACGTGACCATCGATGTCGATGAAAAACACGTAGTCCCATTTCCGTCGGCGGGACGGCCGGGACTCGATGCGCGTCATGCTGATCCGGTTGTTTGCCAGTGGCTCCAACAGCCGATACAACGCACCGGGCGCGTCGGTCTTGCCAGCCGATACGAGCAGGGTGGTCTTGTCCGATCCACTTGGACTGAAGGTCTTGCGCCCGAGGACCAGGAAACGCGTGGAGTTGTCCGGCCTGTCCTCGATGTCCGCCACCAGGGTCCCGAGGCCATAGACTTCCGCAGCCGCCTGCGGTCC
>JAURLT010000131.1 GCA_030831085.1 Gammaproteobacteria bacterium | reverse complement strand
GGAGTCCGAGGAGCGGGATGGCCTGACGCCCCAGTAAAAGGCCGTGTCACCGCGGTCAATCTGGACTCCGTCCGTCGGCAGACGAATCTCGGATTGACGCAAGGGCTTGGCGAGGCGCGGTGTGACCAGGATCACCAGCTCCGTCTCACCCTTCTGGAAGGCCTGGCTGCGGAACAGCTGTCCCAGCACCGGAATGTCCCCGAGCCCCGGGAACTTGCGGATGGACTCGCGCATGCTCTCGTTACTCAGTCCGGCGATGCCGATGGTCTGCCCGTCTGACAACTCGACTGTCGACAGCGCCCGCCGCTCGGTCAGGGCAGGCACCGCGAACACCGAGTTCGCCGAGCCAGCACTGCCGCCTGCGGAGACCAGCAGGGAATTGGTCGGCAACAACTCACTGACGCTGATGTTGAGCTTCAGGTTGATGCGGCCATCGCCCAGCACTACCGGAACGAAGCTGAGTTTCACGCCGAAGTCACGGAAATCGACGCCAATCCCGTCCTCGCTGGTTACGGGAATCGGAAAGCTGCCGCCTGACAGGAACTGCGCCTCCTGACCCGTCAAGGCCGTCAGCGTGGGCTCAGCCAGGATACGGCCTAGGCCATTTTCCTTGGCAATATCCAGCGCCAGGTTGGCAGCGAACTCATTGCTGACGAAGCTGGCAAAAATGCCGCTGTTGGCAAAGCCCTGGTTCGCCGGCAGCAGATCCTGGAAAATCGGACCCACACCAGATCCATTGGCAAATACCGGCACCTCCGTGCCAGGAAAGGCAACCCCACTGCTGCCGCCGCCCAATGCCCAGTTACCGGTGTTGGCCAGCGTCGCGAGTTGGGCGTCGAGTTTCCTCGCCACAGTGGTCTGCAATTCAGCAACCTTTACCTGCAACATCACCTGTTGGGCACCGCCAACGGTCATCAGGTTGATGACCTCACCGGACTTACGGTCATTGTTTCCGCCGCCCATCGAGGACTCCTGCTCAAAGAAAATCTTCTCCTTGGCAGTCGCGGCCTGCTGCAGATAGCTTTCTGCAAGTTTCAGGGCAGCATCCATCCGCGCAATACTGGAAACCTGCCCAGCAAGGACAACGTTTCGCTGCGCGCTGTAGACCTCGATGGTCTCGCCGCTCAGGATCCTGGCGAGGTGCCTCTTGAGCCCGTCCAGGTCGTGAGTGACCTCGATCGACATGGCCTTGAGCAACTCCCCCTTCCGATTCCAGAGCATGACGTTGGTTGTTCCCAGGTCCTTGCCCAGCACGTATAAGGCGTTGGTCTTGAGGATCAGTACGTCGGCGATATCGGGGTTGCCCACCGAAATGCGCCTGACGTCAGGATCGATCTGCACGGTGCGGCTCTTGTAAATAGGTACGCTCAAGCTCGCCTGGGCGACCTCTGCCGCGTCCATCCCCTGCGCAGTCCCGAAAGTTGCATAGCCACCCAGGGCTATCAGACCGGTTGCGGCTAGTACTGCCCTGCCAATTGACGTTAGGAAATGCATCGAAGGCTCCTTTTCCAGTCCGTGACCGCTCACTTGCGGGCCCGGGTGGTCTCAACGTTAGTCCCGCGGATGATAGTCACCGTCTCATAGCTAGACACCCTTGGTGCAGCCCTGGCCGGCGCGGGCGCAGCCGCGGCAGTTTCGGCGACGACAGTGTCTGCCTCAAGTGGGTTGCGCAAGGTCAATTGTATCTCGCCCTCCTCACGCGCCCTGACCAGCAGTTCGGCCTGTTGCGGTGTGACCTCGAGGGTTACCGCACGCACAACGACGGGCTCATCCTGGTCGGTCTGGGCCTTCTGATCCACCGCCAGTACGTTGATGTCCTGCAGGATGGTCTCGGTCACCGCACGCCGGTCAACCATCCGGGCGCTTACCACATCAACCTTGTTGCCGGGCAGCAGGAAACCTGCCACACCGATGACGTCATTGACGCGGACGGTCACCGCCCGCATGTTGGGCTTGATCACGGCAGCCAGCGAGCTTCCGCCAGCGTAAGAGGAGAAGCGCTCCTCCAGCAACATTTCGCCAGCCAGGATCTTTTGCAGGGCAATCTGGCCCACGACCTGTTCAACGGAGGAGAAGTGACCCTCTGGCACGGCATCACTAGGCACCTCTACGACCTTGACCAAACGTTCCTCAATCTTGGTCCCGAATGGAATCTCCAGTGCCGCCACCACCACCGGTTGGTCGTCACCCGCACTGCCATTGCCCTGGGCCCGGGTATTCACCCAGTTGCGAGCAAGCATCGCCGCCGCCAGCGCCAGCGCCAGCGACACGATCAGCAGTACAGTTCCTCGGCGCTTTAAAAAGTCAAACATTAGGCTCACCCCGTCATTGAATTAAGGCGACTCGCCGGACCCAACTAGCCGTCCAGCCTTACAAAGTAATTTTCCCACGCCCAGCGCAAGGAGTCCCGGGACAGGCCGGCTTCCTCCCCCATGTAAGCTGCCCTGTCCAGCGCGATCCCGATCAGGTCACGAGGATGGCACGGCAACAGCGGCACTGAGAACCTGGAATGGAACTCCTTGATCATGTAATCCGACAGTTCGGGGTCATGGGCCACCCCGTTGAGTGCACAAACCTGACCCCAGATCTCCATATACTGAAGCGGTTCGAGGGGATCGAAACGGAGCTTGTAGCCGATTCGCCTCAGGAAGGCTTCATCGGCCAACTGGAGGGGGTCAAGATTGGTGGAGAAAATCAACACCAGGTCGAACAGCACCGAAAAATGCTGACCCGTGCCCAGACTGAGGTAATCCCGCCCCTCTTCCATCGGCACAATCCACCGGTTCAACACTATTTCCGGCGCAACCCTTTGTCGTCCCAGGTCGTCCAGAATGAAGACCCCGTTGGTAGCCTTGAGTTGCAGAGGCGCGCGGTATTGACGGGTGGCGGCATCGTACTGAATTTCCAGCATCTCCGGCCCCAGTTCGCCGCCGGTGATGACCACCGGGCGGCGACACGCCACGTACCGAGGATCATGGCCGTCGCTCAACATTAACCCTGGCTCGCCCGGGCCTATGGCCTTGTGCAAAGAAGCATCGAATACCTGAATGATGGTGTCACCCACGGCGATTGCGTGGGGTATCAAAACCTCGTCGCCAAACAAACCGGTCAGCTTTTGCGTCAGGTAGGTCTTGCCGGTACCGGCATGACCATAGACGAAAATCGCCTTTCCTGAGTTCATGGACGGACCGAGACGTTCGAGCATGCCCGGCGGGACCACAACCTCGGCAAACAGTTGCTCGATCTGCGCGCGAGTCACTTTGCGGTTACGTACAGTTTGCTTCGAGGAGACAAGCAGATATTGGTCCAGAGGCACCGGGGCAGGCCCGATGTAACCGCTTCGCGCGAGGGAGTCCATCGCACTCTGACGCCCACGCTCGGTAAGCCCGAAACGCAGGCCCTGTTCCTCGATTGACCTTGGCCGGACCTCGGTGCGACCTTCCTGGCGCATGAAATTCAACAGCTCTTCGATCAGGCTACCAGCCATGCCCATGCGGCGGGACAGCGCGCCGAGTGTCAAAACACCGCCTTCGAACAGATGCTTCTCGAGCAAGTCGCACAGCAGCGTTGCTGGAAGGCCAGTGTCCGCGAGCGTAACGGGCCTCGGGGCCACAGAAGCCAACTTTGCAGCCAGGCTGCAACCAGCGTCGGGTGCCGTTACACCATCTTTGAGAAATGTATTCTTGAGGGACGCACTCATGCGGACATCATCCAGAGTTCTCCACCCGACGGGGTATGCAACTGCCACCAGCAGAAGGAACCAAGGCCGAGCGCTATGGCCACCCCGTACGGCATCTTTGTTTTCAAAGTCCCGTCAAGACCGGGGTTCTGGACCCGTTTTCTAGCGATCACCGCCAAGGCACAGAGCCCCCCCATCACCAACACAAAAGCCGTAGCAACGGGCGCAAGGGGCAAGCCGACAAAGGCACCGGCAACACCGATTGCCTTAACGTCCCCTGCCGCCATACCACGAGCCATGTATATGGGTACCACCAACGCAGCAGCCACCAGAAGCCCGCCTAACCCGCTACCGACAGCACCCAACCCGCCAGCCCAAGCCCGGCCGGCCAGAGCGACAATCAATCCCGCTATCACCAGCCAGTTCGGGATTTTGCGATTCAGCAAATCAGCCAAGCAAACGGACGCTGCGAAGAGCATCAACATTTCGATGGCGGTTAACTCAACCATAAACGCGACCCGAGGCGGACCGAGGCGCAGGTTGCGCCCGATCCGCCTCGATGCCGTTTACCTGGATCAGGCGCCAGACAACGTGCTGGTGATGGTCTCGATGACGGACCCCACCTGTACGCCGAGAGCCTGGAACGCGGCGATGACCGCAGCTCCAACCAGCGCGCCAGCAATCGCGTATTCGACGGTCGTCAGGCCGTCTTCGTCCTTCCAGAAAGCGATCAGTGCAGTCTTGAACTTGTTCATGAACTTCTCTCCGTAGATACAACCAATTGATTCTATTAACTAAACTCCAGACAATCGGCTCAGGACAGGAGACCGCTTAAACCCGCTGGTGCCGGCCTTTTGACATAACGCGCCTTCATTCTATCCGGACACGCCATGTCTCACAAATTGCCGGCCCGTGGCAGATCAGGGCCAATCCTTGAACCCGTCCAGGGCCGATCGCGCGACTCTGGATGATTCGAGGATGTCAGCCTATCGCCAACCGCGACTAGGACATTCTTGTCCCCCACCCGGATTTTCTTGACTCAGAGGCCGCAAACTTGAACTGAGTCGCACTTTTTGGCTTCTGACAAAAAACCGGGCAGTCGTCCCGCGAAGTAGAACAGGCTTGATGACTCAAAACGGGGTACCGCGTCACGAAATCCCAGTGCAGCGGTTGTGAACAATGTAGGCCATGAGCTGGGAAAAACGCATGACTGCTGAGTATTACGACCACACACCCCGGTTGTACTGGGCGAGCCTTGCTTTGAATCCGCCCCATGAGGACAACGTTCGCCTGTTTTCCGGGC
>JAURLT010000130.1 GCA_030831085.1 Gammaproteobacteria bacterium | reverse complement strand
CGCCGTGCGGGATTTCGTGCAAATGTTGCCCGCCGACCGGCGACGGGAGTTGCAGCGGGTGGTGCTGGTACGCGTCGGGGACGTGTCCGCCATCGGCTTCGTAACTCGCGACGACGCCTCGGAGCTGGGTCTCGGAGCGGGCATGGCGGGCAGTGTGGCCGTCTACTTTCCCATGAGTTACCAGATTGGCGGCTACACCTTGATGGTGCCCCGGGAACGCCTCCAGCCGCTGGACTTGCCCGTCGAGACAGCCATGCGGGTGGTGCTGACTGGTGGCATGTCGGGGACCTCAGGGTCGGGAAGCGAGGCATGAAGCGCTATTTCGAGGATCTCGTCGTGGGCGAGAGCCGGGAATCCGGTCGCCTGACCGTCGACAAGGCAGAGATGCTGGCCTTCGCCCGTCGTTACGATCCGCAGTACTTTCACACCGACGAGGAGGCGGCCAAGGAGTCGGTCTTCGGTGAGGCCGTGGCGTCGGGCATCTACACCATGGCCCTTTGGCGACAGCTCGATCACCAGATCGCGAACGACATTGCCTGGATCTGCGGCGTGGGCTGGGACGATGTGCGCTTTGCCAAGGCCGTGCGCCCCGGAGATGTGCTTCGGGCCCGAGCCGAATGTGTCAGCAAGCGGGAATCGCGCAGTGACGCCGGCCGGGGCGTGGTCGTGTTCCGCTACGAGCTCTTTAATGACCGCAATGAGGTGGTGTTCAGCTGCCTCAGCACCAACCTGGTCGAGCGACGGGGTGTTGGTCAGGCCAGAGCCTGACCCTGCGCTGCGCGCGCGCGGCCTGCGGAGTACAGCAATTCCACGTGCCGGATGCCGGTGGTGGTCCTGGCGACCCGCCGGATGGCGTTCACCAGCCTCAGGAGCAACTGGCTGTCAGCACGCGAACCGCCCGCTGCAAATTCCTCGGCGACGACCAGGTGCATCACGGTGATGCGATCGAAACTGTCTCGGGTGTAGAGCACCACGCCGACCGGCCGGGAGCTGCGACCAACGGCCTCGACGGCAAACAGGCATTGCACCTCGGCCGGACCCTGCACCCTCACCTTCAGTCCATGGGAACAGGCGTGAATCTCCGGCAGCCCGAAGCGCTCTACCGCAACCTCAATGCCGCGCCGGACCCGGTCCTGCCGACGGTTGAAGAACAACAGCCCTTCGAGCTGGTGATGATGTTCGTGCGGCAGCACGGACACGAACTGGATTTCGCCTGAGGAACCTGGCCACGTTGGCATGGTTGCTCCTTGTTTTGACCCCCCGACCCACTCACGGTAACCCTGAAATCAAGGACTTGTCGAATTTCCCGGTCCAAATTTGCGGTCACCGGGCAGGCCTTCTGCGGCAAAATCGCGACAAACCGTCGCGGACCGGCGGCGTGAAACTGCGATTCGTTACTAAGTCGTTGTTTTAGATATTATTTAAGCTCGCTTTCGTCCCCCGACACTACAATATGTGAACTGTGTCACAGCCGCCACGGCCGTCATGGTGGACAGTACTCACTGGGCGTTCTCGGGCGCCGTGAATGGTATCCAACGCGCAAGCCCGGTACAGAAAGGGCCGTTCAGGGGACATCGATGGGACCCTCATCATCTTCCAGAGAGGCCAAGGCCGCCCTCAGTCTCGTCTCGTCCGAGGCGGATGGTCAGGGCGAGGCGAATCCCCTGCCACCCGGCGAGGCGGCGAACATCGTGCTGCTCGCGCGCGATCCCCTGCTCATCGAGTTGCTCGGTTATACCAGCCGGGAAAACCACGTGATCTGGCGCGCGGAAGACGCCGCGCACGCGACCGATCTCCTGTTCAGCGCCAAACGCGGCGTATTGCTCGTCGATGCCGGCCTGACCACCCATGACACGCCTTCCATCGTGGACGCCATCCACAAGCAGTTTCCCAAGTTGCCGATCATCGTTATCGGCCGCCAGGACGACGAGGCTGAACTGGGCGAGCGGATCTCCGACGGCAGGGTCTTCAGGTTCCTGCACAAGCCCCTCTCGGCCAAGCGGATCAAGAACTTCCTGAATGTCGCCGCACAGCGGACCCCTTCCATGCCGCCGCCCCGTCCGCGTGACAGCCGTCCGCTCTGGAAGCGGGTCAAATTCCGCCGCCCCCGGTTCGACATTCCCAACATCGTCATCGAGCGTTTCCAGCGCAATACGCTGGCACTGTTCATGGGCGCCCTGCTGGCCGGAAGCCTGACCTGGCTCACCCTGGCACGGCCCTGGGAGTCCTGGACCCTGCCAGCCGTCATCGCCGAGCAGGAACCGGGCATGAGCCCCCAGGTGCGGGCATCGGAAGTGGCTCGGTTGCTCGAGGCGGCGCAGCTCGCGCAGGACGAAGGCCGCTGGGTCGCGCCAGAAGGCGCCAACGCCATTGAACTCTATCGCTGGGTGCTGTTGCTGGACCCGGAGAACGACACGGCACGCGCCGGCCTCGCCGCCACGGCGGATCGACTCATCGGCGCTGTCGAACCCTCGCTCGAGGCCGGCGACATCGCTGGAGCCGCCGGGGCGCTCGATGCGGCCCGCAGTGCAGATCCCGCCCACCCGTCCATTCCCGTCTACGCCGACAAGCTACAGGCCGAACTGGACCGGGCTCGCGCCCCTCGGATCCCTGAAAGATTCCGCCAGCCGCCCAAAGACTGAGCCGCGAGGCCTCACGCCCCAGCCAGCGCGGCGAGGGGGCTGGAACGTGCTAGCCTCTTGGCCTCATGACGCCCAAGACCCGACTTCTGCTGCTCTGCTGCCTCGTTATGGCCGGCTGCGGCGCCAGCGCGCCCCCCTATCCGCCACTGGTGGAACAGCGCCTGGCCATCCACGCGGCGAGCACGCCCTGCTGCGAGGATCCGGAGCGTTTCGACTACCAGCCGCTGCCGTCCGCAGGCGTGCTGGACTGGCTGATCGGCCCCGACAGCCCTACCTTTGACTTCCAGAGTGGGCTCAGCCCCTTTGCCGCGTTCCGGCTGCCGGAAGCGGACGGTCCGTTCAGGATCCGCGTACAGGGACTGTTCGATGGCGAGGGTGACGACACCAGCGTGTTCTACCCGATTCTCGCCATGCTGGACGATGCCTTCGTGGTCACCCGCGTGTCCTACCTGGACAACCTCCGGCTCGAGCAAGGACTGCTTGAAGTCGAAGGCCGACCTGGACTGGCGGTCGTGGCGCCCTTCGACCCGCGGCAGACGCGGGAGCGCTATATGGTCATCTTCACCCCGGGTGTGCTGGTCAACAGCCCCCCACCTTATGATCGGCCAGGCGATCAGGTGACCCTGCCCAGCCTCGACTGGTTGGAGCGGAATTCGGGGGCGGCGGTCCTGGCCTCACCCTATGGCCGTATCCGCCTGACCATCGCCCCCATCGAACTGCCCGGCGCTGGCTAGACAGCGCGCTGGCGGCGGCCGGTCAACTCCAGGACCAGGAACAGCAGGAGCCCCCAGGCGAAGGGCACCAGTTCGTAGGCCAGTCGGTAGGCCAGCACGGCGCCGAGCACCGCATCGGCTGGCTGGTCGCGGAGCATCAGCAGCAGCATCGACTCGAACACCCCGAGGCCGGCAGGGACGCTGGACAGCAACCCGGCGAGGATGGCGATGACGTAGACCGCCACGAAGGGCGCGAAGCCCAGGTCCATGGAATCCGGTAGCAGCACGTAGAGCACCCCGACGGCACACAGCACGTCGATGAGACCAGCCAGGTACTGCAGCCAGGTCATGCGCGGGCTGGGCAATTCCAGCGTGAGGCTCTTGAGTTTGAGCGGCCGACGCCAGCGCAGGACCAGTCCCACGTAAATGGCATGCGAGACGACCAGGCTGGCACCGATGGCCTGTGCGGCCCCGG
>JAURLT010000129.1 GCA_030831085.1 Gammaproteobacteria bacterium | reverse complement strand
GTCGGACCGGATCTCGGACCGCACTCTCGACCGGGTGATGACCACCATCCATGCCGTGTACGGCCCGGCCCTGCGCACCGCGCTCTCCTGGCCACGGACGACCTTCTGGAGTGCCATGGCCCTGTTCGGCGGCGCGGTCCTCCTAGCGCTCTACGGCATGAACGTCAGCCTGTTCCCTAATGCGGGCATCCCCCAGTTCCGCATCCGCATTGAGGCGCCAGAGGGCGCCAGCCTGGCCGAGACCGACCGCGCCCTGCGCTTGGTGGAAGAGGAGCTGGGGCGTCGCCCCGAGATCAAGCACTGGTTCGCCAACCTGGGGCACGAGAACCCGCGGGTGTACTACAACGTCGTGCCGAGAAGCTATGCCGCCAACATCGCCGAAGTACTGGTCGAGCTTGAGTGTTATCAGGCCGGGGAGACCGACCTGCTGCTTGATGAACTGCGCGCCCGGTTCGATGCCTATCCTGCGGCGCGGATTTCGGTGCGCGAATTCCAGAACGGGCCGCCCATCAATGCCCCGGTGGAAATCCGCCTGATCGGACCCGACCTCGAAGTGCTGCGTTCGCTGGCCGCCGAGACCGAGTCCATGATCCTGGCCGTCGAGGGGGCCCGGGACGTCGAGAATCCACTGCGCCTGCAGCGCACCGATCTGGATCTGCAGATCGACACCGACAAGGCGGCGCTGTTTGGCATTCCTGCCATCGAGGTGGACCGGACGGTGAGGCTCGCGATCGCGGGCCTGCCCGCCGGGAGTCTGCGGGAAGCCGACGGCGACGAATTTCCGGTGACCCTGCGGCTGCCCTTCGCGGGCCGACCCACCATTGACCTGCTGGGCGAGATCGAGGTGTCCTCGCTGGCGGGGCGGCAGGTGCCGCTCGAGCAGGTCACCAATCCGACCTTCCGTACCGCACCCAACATCATCCGTCGCTACAACGGCGAGCGCTCCATCAGCATCACGGCCTGGCCGGCCAGCGGACACACCACGGATGAGGTGACCGGGCGGGTGCTGGACTCGCTGGCCGCCCATGACTGGCCACCCGGATACCGCTATGAGGCCGCCGGGGAACTCGAAGCGCGGGAGGAGGCCTTCGGCGGCATGGGCGTGGCCCTGCTGGTCGCGATGTTCGGCATCCTGGCGGTCCTGGTACTGGAGTTCGGCAGCTTCCGCTCCACGCTGATCGTCTTTGGCGTGGTGCCACTGGGCATGGTGGGCGCCATCCTGGCCCTGTTCCTGTGCGGCTACACGCTGTCCTTCACGGCCCTCATCGGCCTGATCGCGCTGATCGGCATCGAGATCAAGAATTCCATCCTGCTGGTGGATTTCACCAACCAGCTCAGGCTGGCCGGGACTCCCCTGGACGAGGCCATCGCCCGCGCCGGCGAGGTGCGGTTCCTGCCGATCCTGCTGACCTCGCTGACCGCGATCGGCGGCTTGATGCCGCTGGCCCTGCAGGGCTCCGGGCTTTATTCCCCGCTGGCTGTGGCCATCATCGGTGGCCTGATCTCCTCCACCCTGCTGGCCAGGCTCGTCACGCCGGTCATGTACAAGCTTCGGCCACCCCCGATCGGCTAGGATAGTCGCATCCAGTTCCGGCTTAACGGAGACCAAAGATGTCCCGCACCGTGTCCCGCTTGCTGTCCCTTCCGCTTCTGGCCATGCTGCTGGCCGCAGCTCCCGCCCAGGCCGACAAGTACGATAAGACCATCCGCCTGTTCCAGGACGCGGGGGAGAGTGCGGATTTCTTCAAGCGCAGTTACGCCTATGCGGTGTTTCCCACCATCGGCAAGGCCGGGATCGGCATCGGCGGTGCTCACGGCGAGGGACGGGTTTACGTCGGTGGCAAACCCACCGGCAAAGCCAAGATGACCCAGCTAAGCATCGGCTGGCAGCTGGGCGCCCAGGGCTACAGCATGATTGTGTTCCTGAAGGACCGGCGGGCCTTCGAGGAATTCACCTCGGGTAGCTTCGAGTTCGGGGCCCAGGCCAGCGCGGTGGCCATCACCGCAGGTGCCCAGGCCTCGGCCGGCACCAGCGGCGGCACCGCGAGTGCCGGCACCGACAAGCGCGACACGTCCACCGAGGGCGGCTATTACAAGGGCATGGCGCCGTTCGTCATCATCAAGGGCGGGCTGATGTACGAAGCCAGCATCGGTGGCGCCAGGTTTTCCTATCGACCCAATCGGCGCTGAGCCACAGGCCTACTCGTAGCGCAAGGCCTCGATGGGATCGAGGCTCGCCGCCCGGCGTGCCGGCATCAGCCCGAACAGCAGGCCGACGCCCGCTGCAAACCCGAAAGACAACAGCACGCTGCCCGGCGTGACGAAAGTCTGCCAGCCGGCAAACCTGGCCAGCAGGCTCGACAGGCCCGACCCCAGCAGCACTCCGAGCAGGCCACCGAGCGCGCAGAGGGTCACTGATTCCACCAGGAACTGCAGCATGATGGAGCTGCGGGTGGCGCCCAGGGCCTTGCGGATGCCGATCTCGCGCGTTCTCTCGGTCACCGTCACCAGCATGATGTTCATGATGCCGATGCCGCCCACCACCAG
>JAURLT010000128.1 GCA_030831085.1 Gammaproteobacteria bacterium | reverse complement strand
TTCGGACCTGGCCCGCTCGATCACCGATGGGCTCGGCCTGAAGGTCGAGTTTGCCTATGCCTCGCTCGCCGACCCAGAGGTCTATCAGGCTGGCACCGCTGCCCCGGCGGCGCTGCGGTGGCAAAGCCCGGTGGGCACGGTGGTCTCACGCTGGTCGATCAATGACGGCGCCGGGGGCAGTGGCCGCCGCACCTGGGCCATGAGTTACGAAGGCCTGCTGGCTGAGCCGGCACGAGGCTCGGGCGGTGGATTCCTGTCGCGCCGGAGTCGGGAGTTGGGTACGGAAGGCCAGGCCGTCGTCGAGGGCTGGCGACAGGATCACCCTTTCGCTGGCCGCCTCACGCAACGCGAGCGACGCGACGCCGCCGACCGCCTGCTCGCGCGTGAGGCGCTGGCCTGGCAATCGCTGGCGCTCGGCAGTGGCACCGCGGCCCGGAACCACGTCTACCTCGCCCGCCAAGAAAGCCATGACTTTGAACCCGATGGTCGCAGCGGTCGGTCACCCTATCGGACCCATCTCATGCGGGTGTCGGCAGTCGATCCCCAGTCGGGACTGCCCATCGACATCACTCGCACCATTCGGGAGGACGCCGGTGGGATGCATGCCGGCAGCGAGCGCTCGGAAAGAATCCAGCACCTGTCGCAATTGAACGACTTCGCCAGCTGGTGCCTGGGGCGCCCGACCCGTACCCGCGTCACGGCCAGTCATACCCTGCCCGGGGGTGAAGCCCTGGTCGCCCTGAGGTCGGTGGACTGGGCGCCTTCCGGCTGTCGACCGACCCGCATGCTGGAGGCCCCCGGCGATGGACGCTGGGAAGTCTCCACCCGGCTTGCCTACGACGACTTTGGTAACCCGTCGCGGCGCGCCGTGGCAGGGGCCGGTGTGCCGGAGCGCGTGAGCGTCATGGAGTGGGGTACCGATGGCCGGCAGCCAACCCGGCTGGTGGATCCGCTCGGCCAGGTGAGTCTCGCCAGCTGGATGCCGGCCCTGGGCTTGCCTGCTTCGGTCACCGATCCCAACGGGCTCAGGACCGAATTCAGGTACGACGGCTTCGGCCGCGAGGAGTTGCTCATTCATCCGGATGGGACGCGGCTCAGCCATACCGTGCAGCGATGCGACGCTGCCTGCGATCCGCGCGCCGTCTTGCGCACGCGCATCGAGGTGCGCAGCCAGTCGGACGAACAACTCTTCGAGGGGTGGCGGGAGCAGGATGCACACGGGCAGCTGGTGCAGCGCCAGCAGCGCATGCCCGGCGGCGGGGTGGCGGCTCAGGGTGTTGTGTTCGATGCCCGCCACCGGCCGGTCGAGATCGGCTCACCGACCTGGGTCGGTCAGGCGCCCGCGGCCCTGCGTCGCCTCGACTGGGACGCCCATGGGCGGCTGATCGCCAGCCGTTTGCTCGACGAGACCGGCGTGGTGAGCGACTACACCCGCTACCGCCACGATGGCTTGCTGGTGGAGTCGTCGACGGCCTCGGGACGAACACTCGAGCGGCGCTTTACGGCCTGGGGCGATCCCCTCGAAACGCTATCCGTCCAGGCCGAGCCGGTGCTGTACCGGCACGACCCGTGGGGCCGGCTGGTGGGTGTCTTCATGGCCGGCAAGCCCCTCGCCGAGGTCGGCTACGGCCCCACGGGGCATCGCACTTGGCTGGCGGACGCCCAGGTCGGACGCTGGTCCTTCGCGCCCAATGCGCTGGGTGAGTTGGTGGCCTACCGCGATGCCAAGGGTCAGTCTTTCAGCCAGGGCTTCGATGCCTTGGGGCGGCGAACTTGGCGCTCTGACCCGGACGGCATCAGCCGCTGGACCTGGGGCAGTTCGCCGGCCGCCCGCAACGTGGGGCGGCTGGTCTCGATCACCGGTCCCGGTTACGCGGAACGTCGGGGTTATGACGCGCTCGGCCGACTGGCCACGCGCACCCTGACTGCCGATGGCAGCCATCGCTTTGATTACCGGTACGACGCAGCGGGACGGATTGGCGAGATTACCTATCCGGCCACCATCGACGGCTTCCGCCTGCAACTGGCCTTCGACTACCGAGACGGCGGACCCTGGCGGGTGCGCGAGGTCAACGGCAGCCAGTCGGTCTGGTGGACTCTGGAGCAGGTGGATGCGGAGGGGCGGGAGGTGGCCTCGCGCCTCGGGCCTGGGCTAACCAAGGTCACCGGGTATGACGCCTCTAGCGGGCGCAGTGATGGACAGTGGGCGCTGGACGCCTCGGGCCAGACCATTCAGGACGTCAGCTGGGACTGGGCCAGTCCGATGCGCCTGGAGGGCCGCAGCGACCGGCTGACCGGTACGAGCGAAACCTTCAGCCATGATCGGTCTGATCGATTGAGCGCTGCCCGGCGCGATTCTGGTCTGTCTGCTGCCCTCCGCTGGCGCCCGGACGGCAACCTCGCCTGGCGCTCAGACCTGTGTCCGGGTCGCGAGGACTGCCTGACTTACGACCCGGCGCGCGGGCAGCAGCTTGTAGCCGCCGCCACCCGCCGCTTTGCCTACGATGCAAACGGCAACCTGAGTCTGCGTGACGGCCAGGCGGTGAGCTGGTGGTCTTCCAACCTCCCTCGCAGGATTTCCACCCCCGCCGGCCGCAGCGATTTCTGGTACGCGCCCGATGGGTCGCGCTGGAAGCAGGTGGCGGTCGAGGCAGGCGTGACGGAAACCACCCTGTACCTCGGTGGCCTGCTGGAGAAGGTCGTGCGTGGTGGCACGGTGACCTGGCGCCACCGCATTCCCACGCCCACGGGTATTGCCGGCCTGCACCTGAGACATGGCGATGGGCGCGCACCGTCCAGCCATGTGCTGCTGCGCGATCCGCTGGGCAGTGTGGTCGGCCTCGCCAACCTTGCCACCGGCAGGCCGGTCGCCTCGCTCAACTATGACCCCTGGGGTCGCCGGGTGGGCAGCGATGGAGAGCCGTTGTCGGCGCCGCTGCCCAGTGCCGTGCGTGCCATGACTACGGCCGGCTTCGGTGGTCACGAGCACCTCGATGCCGCAGGGCTCCTGCATCTGAACGGGCGGGTTTACGAGCCAGCGCTGGGGAGGTTCCTGAGCGCAGACCCGGTAGTGAATGACCCCTACGACCCCCGTGAGCTGCAGCGCTATGGCTACGCCTGGGGCAATCCGCTGGCGGTGGCCGATCCCTCCGGGCTCGAGGAGGTGGACTGCCTGTTGGGGGCCGATGGGCGCTGCCAGGGGGTGACGGTCACCGGCGTGCGTTTCAGTCTGCCGGGATGGTCTGGCCGCAGCGGGGCGAGTGGTCAGGCGGTCTCTGCTGCGGTGCGTGACCCTTGCGGTCAGGACGGCTCGGCACAGGCCTGTCTGGCCGGCAGGACGTCCGTTGAACAGGTGGCCGCCGCGAACTGGCTCGGGACCGCGGACTACTGGCAGGGGCTTGCGGCGGGTCTGGCCAACCTCGGCATGCACGCGGCGCCGGCCTTCTGGCTGTTCGACCTCGGCCCGAACTACCAGTGGTTTCCGGTACCCGACAGTGATGCAGGTCGGGCCGGTGCCGGAGTGAGCGAACTGGGCGCCCTGTTTGGCGGCGTGGCCGGTAGCCTCAAGCGGCGCATGCAGAGCACGGCCGGCCTGGTGCGCAGGTTCGAGCTGGCCGACGAGCGGGTGTTCTACCGCGTGTACTCGGACGAGGCCACGGTGGGCTCCTGGCTCACTGCGATCAAGCCGCGCAGCCAGGCCTGGGCCCGCGAGGCCTTGTCCCTGCCGCCCTGGAACCGCGCTACCCACTTTCAGGAGGTCAGGGTGCCGCGTGGTACGCTCATGGAGCGCTCAAGGGCCCTTGGCGTCGCCGAATGGGGCCGCAGCCGTGGAGGCGCCGAGCAGTTCAAGTTACTGGAAACGATTCCGGAGGCAAGCTTCGGACCGGGGAGCCCACTGCCATGACTGAACCCAGCCTGGACGTGACATGCCACGGCAATCGGGTCGCAACCCGCCATGGTGACTTCGAGTTGGATTACCCGATTCGCGAGGCCTTTGAATGCGAGGGCAGGGTGGTTGTCCTCCTGGAGCCTGATGCGGTGCTGGCCGATCCCGCCTACACACGGCAGAGACGTCGAGGTGAGGGAGCCCTGCCCAATCTCTTGGCGTATTCGCCTGCAGGGGAACGCCTGTGGGCGGCAAGCTTTCCTGAGCCGGCGGACTACTACTACCGCGTGGTCTCCCATCAGCCCCTAGTGGCGCTGTCCTTCTCCTCCTGGCGCTGCTGGATAGACATCAGGGACGGCTCCATCGCCCATCAGGAATTTTTCAAGTGACTACTGCGCACTGACCGGCGGGGCCAGGGCCTTCTCGATCTCTTCCAGTCGCAGCCTCCGCAGGGCCTCGCCAACTTGTGGGCCCGATAGTTCGCCGCGTGCGGCCTCGTCCAGTCGCGCGGCGGCGGCGGCCTGCAGGACTTTGTTCAACAGCGCAGCCTGCGGGTAGGCGCGCTCTTCGAAGCCGGTGCGGCCACGATAGTCCGCCTCGCAGGCCACCATGGCCTCCCGGAACCGTTCGGGGCGACGGAAGGCGTCGGCAGACTCCAGGAGCTTCAACAGGGTGGTTGGTCGCAGCTCCGCTGCCTTGTGAATCAGGCCGTGCCAGCGGGCCACCACGACCGCCAGTTCGCGGCAGTCGTTCGGTACCCGCAGGCGTGCGCAAAGGTCCTCCAGCAGTCGTACGCTGCGCTCTTCGTGGCCCACATGACTGGGCCACTCTGCCGGCGGCGTCTGGCCCTTGCCGAGGTCATGGGTCAGGGCGGCGAAACGAACCCTCGTTATCGGGCTCAGGCGGGCCACGGCGCGCATGACCAGCAGCATATGGGCTCCGGTGTCGATCTCCGGATGCCAACGCGCCGGCTGCGGCACTCCCCACAGGGCATGCAACTCGGGAAAGACGCGCTGCAGGGCGCCGCAGTCACGCAGGACCGACAGGTAGACGTCCGGCCAGTCCTCGGCCAGGGCCTTGGCTGTTTCCTGCCAGACGCGCTCCGCCACCAGGTGATCGGCCTCGCCGGTTTCAACCATCTCCCGACAGAGCATCATGGTATCCGGTTCGACGCTGAAGCCCACCGGGGCGAAACGCGCCGCAAAGCGCGCGAGGCGCAGGATGCGCACGGGATCCTCGACGAATGCCGGGGACACGTGGCGCAGCAGGCGGCGTTCCAGGTCGGCACAGCCACCGTGGGGATCAATCAGGCCGCCTCGGCCATCGCGGGCCATGGCGTTGATGGTCAGATCGCGCCTGGCCAGGTCTTCCTCCAGACTGACCTCGGGTGCGAAATGAACCTCGAAGCCGCGGTAGCCGGGCCCCGTCTTGCGCTCAGTGCGCGCGAGGGCATATTCCTCGCCGGTGTCCGGGTGCAGGAACACCGGAAAATCCCGCCCCACCGGGCGGAAGCCGGCCGCTTCCATGGACTGCGGCGTCTCGCCCACGACTACCCAGTCGCGTTCCTTGACGGGCAGCCCCAGCAGGTCGTCACGGACCGCGCCACCGACGAGATAGACTTCCATGCGCGAATGTTACCGGAACAGGTCAAGCAAGCCCGTCATCGCTGCTGGCTGGGCATTTTCATGGCGCTCTGGCTGCCAGTCTGCCTGGGGGGTTGCTACCTGACGGGCGTCTCCGCGGGCCACTTGGCCCTCATGGCGGACCGTCGACCGATCGACGCCATCGTCGCCGATGCCGACACCGAAGCCGGGCTCAGGGAGCGGCTGCAATACGTCAGAGAAGCGAGGAGTTTTGCCAGCTACGGACTGGCGTTGCCCGACAACGGCAGCTTTACGACTTACGTAGCGCTCGACCGGCCTTACGTAGCCTGGAATGTGTTCGCCGCTCCGGAGTTTTCCACTGAACCCCGTGAATGGTGCTTCGTGGTGGCAGGCTGCGTGAGTTATCGCGGCTATTTTTCAGAGCGGCAGGCAGTCGAGTACGCCCGTCAGCTCGCCGCTCGCGGCTGGGATGTCCACGTATCGCCGGTTGCCGCCTATTCAACCCTGGGCCATTTCGACGATCCAGTGCTCTCCAGCGTGCTCGGTTACGGCGATGTGGAACTGGCCGGGCTGATTTTCCACGAGTTGGCCCACCAAGTGGTTTACGTGTCCGGCGACAGTGCTTTCAATGAGGCCTTTGCCACTGCTGTGGAGATCGAGGGCGTCAAGCGCTGGCTGGATGGGCTGGGCCGTTTCGAGGATCTGGTCGACTTCCTGGAAGGCCGGCGTCGATTGCTTGCAGTGGCAGGCCTGATGCGGGAAACCCGCCAGCGCCTGGCGTCGATTTACGACGCCGCCGGCTCGACCGCTGCCTTGCGCGAGGCCAAGGCTGGTGAGTTTGCCCGCATGCAGACCGCTTACCAAATCATGAGCCAGTCATGGGATCGTGGTCCGACCTTTCGCGGCCTGGTCATGGGGCAGTTCAACAACGCAAGGCTTGCGGCTGCGGCGACGTACCACGAGTGCCTGCCGGGTTTCCAGCGCCTCCTGGGAGAACTCGACGGCTACCTGCAGGGCTTCTACCGCGCCGTGCGCCGCCTCGGCCGACTGACGGCCGAGGAGCGCAGGCGGGTGGTCTGCATTAATTGATCGGCAGGATGATGCCCTGCTGACCGCGGCGCAGCCGCAACAGGAAGCGCTGGTTGCCGGCAATGGCCTCCTTGAAGGCAGCCACGGTCGCTACTCGTGTCCGGTCCACGCCGAGGATGACGTCGTTGGCCCGCAGGCCGGCGCCTGCAGCGGGGCTGTTCGGCTCCACGGCCCTGACCAGCACGCCGCCGCCTTCCGCGTCCGCGAGGTCGGCACCGGCCAGCGCAGGATGAAGTTCACTCGCCTCGGCGCTGGCCGCGCTTTGCTCGGCGATGGTGGCGCTGACCTTGCGCTGCTTGCCATCGCGAATCAGCGTCACCTCGATGTCCTCTCCGACGCGCGCCATGCCGATCAGGTTGCGCAACTCGGCGGCGCCCTTGACCGGCTCGCCGTTGACGGCGGTAATCACGTCGCCGGCCTCGATGCCGGCCAGATCGGCGGCCGAGCCCTCCAGCACCTGGGACACCAGTGCGCCGGCAACGTCATCATCGAGGCCCAATGAGTCGCGGTAATCGCCAGTCAGGCTCAGGATGTTGACTCCGAGGACGCCGCGTCTCACTTCACCGAACTCGATGAGCTGGTCCATGATGCTGCGGACCATGTTCGAGGGGATGGCAAAACCGATGCCCATGTTGCCTCCGGAGCGGGACAGGATGGCGGTGTTGATGCCTACCAGCTGGCCACGCAGGTTCACCAGCGCGCCGCCGGAGTTTCCCGGATTGATGGCCGCATCCGTCTGGATGAAGTTCTCGTAGCCCTCCGGATTGATGCCCGAGCGGCCCAGTGCGCTGACGATTCCGGAGGTGACGGTATGTTGCAGGCCGAAGGGGTTGCCGACCGCTACCACGTAATCGCCCACCCGGACCGCCGAGGAGTCCGCGAGGCTGATGTCATTGGGCAACTTGCCCTCGAGCACCTTGATCACCGCCACGTCTGAGCCTTTGTCGGCGCCGACCACCTCGGCCTTGAGTTCGCGGTCGTCCACCAGCGTGACCGTGATGTCCTTGGCGTTGTCCACTACGTGCGCGTTGGTGACGATGTAGCCAGCCTTGGCGTCCACGATTACGCCAGAGCCGGCGCTGCGGAACTCACGCTCGCGCGGCGCGCGCTGCTGTGGCCCGCCAAAAAACCGACGGAAGAACGGGTCATCGAAAAAGGGATTCTGGGGCGCCTCGACCGTCCCGCTGACGGCGATGTTGACCACGGCGGGCGAGACCCGCTCGATGACCGGGGCGAGGCTGGGCATGGGCTGGCCAGCATCCTGGGCCGGCAGGGTGGTGCCGGCACCCGCCGCGGGGACCACCAGCAACAATGTGTAAAGCAGAGCATGAGCGCGCTTCATTAAAAATTTCCTCGGTACTTTGTGCCGACGAACCGTTTCCGCCGGCCTTCCAAACGACCGCGCCACCGACCCGTGGATCGGTGGCGCGCCGTCCAGTACGGGCTGTGACCGGCCCGTCTCGCGCGGAGTTCCGTGCCTAGGCGGCCTCGACCTCAATGCGCCGGGGCAGGACCTGGGCCTGCTTGGGGATCAGGACCTCCAGCACTCCATGCGTGTAGCGGGCCTTCACGGCGTTGGAGTCAGCGGTATCCGGCAGGGCGAAACGCCTGAAAAAGTCGCCGCTCAGGCGCTCCACGCGGCGATAGCCCGCGCGCTCGTCGCGGCCGGGCAGTTCCCTGCGGCCGCGCAGGGTCAGCACTCCGTTGTCCAGCGTGACCTCGATCTGTGCGGGATCGACGCCCGGCAGGTCGGCATGCAGCACGAACTGCCGTTCTTCCTCACGGATGTCGATGGCGGGGGCCCAGTTGGCCACCGGGCTGACCTCATCCTCGCTCGCTGCAGTACGGCCTGCGAGACGGTCGAGGTCGCGATGCAACTGGTTGAAGAGACGATAGGGCTCAAAGATGGAAACGTTCATGCAAGTACCTCCAAACAAGGCAAAAAGCCGTGTGATGCGCTTGAGATGAGGGAGGCGGGGCGGGCTTTCAAGAGGCCGGGATTGCGCCGGTACGGCCCCCGCCGTTGCCGAAACGAGACACTAGATGTTGTGTCCTGTACAAATTGGGGCTTGACATAAACGACGTCTGGGGTTCTCATGAAACAATCTAAGAATCAATCTCTAACTGTTTGATTAAGAAGTACTAAAGTAAGGCGCGCGCAGGGGCTTAAACACCTTGACAGAGCAACGAAAGCGGCAATACTTTGACTACCCTGACACAACATCTTGTGGTGACCTCAAGCACCGGGGGTGGCGTGGAAGATGAGCAGGGAACAGGGGAGAGGAACCCACGAAAAGAGTAGTTTCTGGCCCGAGGGCCGGACGCGGTGGGCCTTTCCCTGACGGCTGGTAATTTCGATCCTCCAGGGGAGCAACGAACAACAATGAGCACAGCGGTGAAGATTGAGCCGAAGAGCGTAGACCAGATCGCCTTCCAGGAAGCTTCGCAGGATATTTGGGAAAAGAAGTACAGGCTCACCGCGAAGGACGGCTCGCCGGTCGACGCGACCATGGACTGCACCTGGCGGCGGGTGGCCAAGGCCCTCGCTGATGTTGAAAAGCCTGAACTGCGCGACGAGTGGAATCAGCGTTTCCTGTGGGCGCTGCGCAAGGGCGCCATCCCCGCGGGGCGCATCATGTCGAATGCGGGTGCACTCGAGCATAAGCCGGCGACCTCGACCATCAACTGCACCGTGTCCGGCACCATCGAAGATTCGATGAACGACATCCTCGGCAAGGTGCACGAAGCAGGTCTGACGCTGAAAGCGGGCTGCGGCATCGGCTACGAGTTCTCCACCCTGCGCCCCAAGGGCGCGTACGTGTCTGGCGCCGGCGCCTACACTTCGGGCCCGATGTCGTTCATGGACATCTACGACAAGATGTGTTTCACGGTGTCGTCTGCAGGGGGAAGGCGCGGGGCCCAGATGGGCACCTTCGACATCGGCCATCCCGACGTCATGGATTTCATCCGGGCCAAGCGCGAGAACGGTCGCCTGCGCCAGTTCAATCTCTCGCTGCTGATCACCGATGAGTTCATGCAGGCGGTGCGCGAAGATGCGGACTGGAAACTGGCGTTCCCGATGTCCGAGGCTGAATACGATCCGTCGACCCACGACCTCACCAATGCAGAGGAAATCGTCTGGCGAGAGTGGCCATTGCGTGAGCGCTACGTGACCAGCGAGTCAGGGCTGGTGGCCTGCAAGGTGTACAAGGTACTTCCTGCCCGGCGCCTGTGGGACATGATCATGTCCTCCACCTACGATTTTGCGGAGCCGGGCTTCGTGCTGGTCGATCGCGTCAACGAGATGAACAACAACTGGTGGTGCGAAAACATCCGCGCCACCAATCCCTGCGGCGAACAACCGCTGCCGCCTTACGGCTCCTGCCTGCTCGGGTCGATCAACCTCACCCGCTTCGTCCGTCAGCCTTTCAGCGACGCGGCAAATTTCGACTGGGAGGAATTCCGCGAGGTGGTTCGGGTGTTCACCCGCATGCTGGACAATGTTGTGGAGATCAACGGCTTGCCGCTGGGCCGGCAGCGAGAAGAGATCCTCCGCAAGCGTCGCCACGGCATGGGTTTCCTGGGCCTGGGATCCACCATCACCATGCTCGGTATGAAATATGGGTCGAAGGATTCGGTCGCTTTCACCGAGAACGTGTCGCGGGAACTGGCTATTGCCGGCTGGGAAGCGGGACTCGATCTGTCGCGCGAGAAGGGCCCCGCGCCGATCATGACCGAAAAGTTCGCAGTTACGGCCGAGATGCTGCGCAAGCGGCCGGAGATGGTCGAGGACGGCTGGAAGATCGGCGATCGTATCCCTGGACGGATCCTGCACGCTCGTTACAGCCGCTACATGCAGAGGCTGGCCGAGGTGGCCCCCGCACTGGTCAAGGAACTCGAGTCGGTGGGCGGACGCTTTACCCATCACAGCTCCATTGCGCCGACCGGCACCATTTCGCTGTCGCTGGCCAACAATGCCAGCAACGGCATCGAACCGTCTTTTGCGCACTACTACTTCCGCAACGTGATCAGGGAGGGCAAGAAGTCGAAGGAAAAGGTCGACGTGTTCTCCTTTGAACTGCTTGCCTACCGGGAGCTGGTCAATCCCCGTGCGGTGCCGAATGCCACCACCGACGCAGAACGCTTGCCGGATTACTTCGTCACTGCCGACGACATAGGCCCGAACCAGCATGTCGACATCCAGGCGGCGGCCCAGAAGTGGGTGGACTCCTCGATTTCCAAGACGGCGAACGTTCCCACGGACTTCCCCTACGAGGGCTTCAAGGACATCTATCGCTACGCCCATGAACAGGGCCTCAAGGGCTGCACCACCTTCCGCTTCAACCCGGAGGCCTTCCAGGGCGTACTGGTGAAGGAAGAAGACCTCAAGAACACCACCTACGTCTTCACCCTCGAGGATGGCAGTGAGGTCGAGGTCAAGGGTGACGAGGAGATCGAATACGACGGCGAGGTGCACACCGCCGCCAACCTCTTTGACGCGCTCAAGGAAGGCTACTACGGCAAGTTCTGAGCGCCGGAATATCCAAGGACATCGAGCATGAGCAAGGTCAACATCGGTAAGAAGATCGTCAAGTATCAGGTCCGCAAGAAGGAAGAGACGGCCGCGCAGGACAAGGCGCCGGTCCGCGGTGAACTGAAAGCCCGCAAGGACGGCAAGGTCGTGTGGATGCACGAGAAGCTCGAGCGTCCCGACGTCCTGATTGGCTCTACCTACAAGATCAAGACGCCGGTTTCTGATCACGCTATGTACGTGACCATCAACGACATCATGCTGAACGAGGGCACCGAGCACGAGCACCGGCGGCCATTCGAGATCTTCATCAATACCAAGAACCTCGACCACTTCCAGTGGATCGTCGCCCTGACCCGGATCATTTCGGCGGTGTTCCGCAAGGGGGGCGACGTGGCTTTCCTCACCGAGGAGCTGAAGGCCGTGTTCGATCCTCGTGGGGGCTACTGGCAGCCCGGCGGCAAGTTCATGCCTTCTATCGTGGCCGAGCTCGGCTTCGTCATTGAGCGCCATCTGCAGACCATCGGGCTGATGCCTGCGGAGGAGATGGACGAGTCCCGAAAGGCGTTGATCGAGACCAAGCGCAAGGAATGGGCGGATCGCGACCGGCAGGCCGATGCCTTCGCCGAGGACAAGTATCCAGAAGGGGCGCAACTGTGCGCCAAGTGCAGCACGGCAGCCGTCGTCATGATGGACGGCTGCATGACCTGCCTGTCCTGCGGCGATTCTAAGTGCGGCTGACGCCGTTGCTGCGCGGGTCCGCCCGCGCGACAACGGCCATAAGCTTCCCTCTGCTCCTCGGGTGTGCGGCATTGCAGGCGTACGACGGGCCCGCCTTGCCGCGTGCCGAGGTGGCGATCCTGCGGGCCGATCCGGTGTTGTCGGCAGGGCTGCCCGTGGAAGTCGTCCTGCGCAAGGTGGACGAAACGCGCATTCCGCCGGCCAGAAACGTTGTCGCCGTCTTGCCCGGGGCCCACACGCTGATGGTCGACTGCAGGCTCCCGGCGCAATCCTCGACCACCCGTTTCGTGCTTGAGGTCGACGTCGAGGCTGGCGCCAGTTACCGCCTGGAGGCCGACGCGACCGCCCGCGAGTGCCATGACGTGAGCCTCCGTTAGCCTCCTCGTCCACGGCTATACTTCGCCGCATGAGCCTGAGGGTACTAATCCTGATTGTCGCCATCTCGGGAGGGCTGCAGGGCGCCCGGGCCGACGTCTTCCTGGCCCGCGAGCCTGGTTTCCAGATGGCGGATCGGCTGGTGCTCCGCAAGGCGGAGCGTCGACTCACCCTGTATCGCGAAGGGCAGCCCTTGCGCAACTACCGGGTGTCGCTGGGCCTGCTGCCTACCGGTCGCAAGGAACAGGAGGGCGACTTCCGCACGCCGGAAGGCCGCTACACGCTGACTCGCCGTAACCCGGAGAGCGAGTTCTTCCTTTCCATCCAGATTTCCTACCCGGATGCCACGGATGTGGCGGCCGCGGCCCGCAGCGGTGTCTCGCCCGGAGGCCTGATCATGATCCATGGCTTGCCCAACGTGATGCGCCATTCCCGCGACCGCTACCTCGCCACCGACTGGACCGACGGCTGCATCGCGCTCTCCAATGAGGACATGCTGGAAGTTTGGTTGCTGACCACGCCCGGCTTGCCCATCGAGATCACCCCATGAGCCAGCGCGAGGACCTGACCACCGTGATCGGGGCGCGGGTGACGCCCAAGGGGATCCTGGAAAACCTCTCCCAGCAGGAAGTCAGCAAGCTGCTCGATCGAGGTCAGGGTGGCCTCTACCCGCTGTTCCGGCAGTGTGCGCTGGCCGTGCTCAACTGTGGCTCAAACAGCGATGACGCCAAGTTGCTGTTCGATACCTACAGCAATTTTGATATCCGCATCGAGCGCCAGCCGTGGGGGATCAAGCTGAAGCTGGCCAATGCGCCGGGCAGCGCCTTCGTCGACGGGCAGATGATCCGCGGCGTGCGTGAGCACCTGTTCGCTGTCCTGCGCGACATCGTCTATACCCACAACGAGGTCGTGCCACGCTTCGACTTCCAGGATGGCTCGAGCATCACCAACGCCGTGTTCAGCATCTTGCGCAACGCCCGGGTCCTCGACCACAAGGGCAAGCCCGACCTGGTGGTGTGCTGGGGCGGGCATTCCATTCCCCGTCATGAATACCAGTACACCAAGGACGTTGGGTACGAGCTCGGCCTGAGGGGTCTGGATGTCTGTACCGGCTGTGGGCCCGGTGCCATGAAGGGCCCCATGAAGGGTGCCACGATCGGGCATTCGAAGCAGCGCAAGCGTGACGGTCGCTATGTGGGCCTGACTGAGCCGGGAATCATCGCGGCCGAGCCGCCGAACCCCATCGTTAACCACCTGTTGATCCTGCCCGATATCGAGAAGCGCCTCGAAGCCTTCGTCAGGCTGGGGCACGGCATTATCGTCTTCCCTGGCGGAGCAGGCACCGCCGAGGAGATCCTGTACCTGCTGGGTATCCTCCTCGATCCGGCCAACGCCGATCAGCCCCTGCCCTTGGTGTTCACCGGGCCGGTCGAAAGCCGGGGCTATTTCGAGCACCTCGACCGCTTCATCCGGGCGACCCTCGGCGATGAGGCGGCAGAGCGCTATCGCATCATCGTCGGCGACCCGGCCGAGGCGGCGCGGGAGATGCATCGGGGCATGGAACGCGTGCTCGGTCAGCGGCGGGCCAGCGGTGACGCCTACAACTACAACTGGACCCTGCGGGTTCCCCCGGCCTTCCAGCAGCCCTTCGAGGTGAACCATGAATCAATGGCTTCGCTGGTGCTCTCCCGAGACTTGCCGATCCATGAATTGGCGGCCAACCTGCGGCGGGCGTTCTCCGGGATCGTGTCAGGTAACGTCAAGGCCCACGGCCTGAGGCTGGTCGCGGAACAGGGCCCCTTTACCCTGCGCGGTGATGCTTCCATGGCCACCCTGCTGGACGACCTGCTCGCCGCCTTCGTGGCCCAGGGCAGGATGAAACTGTTTGGCGAGTATCGCCCCTGCTATCGCATCGTGGCTTAGGGCCACCGTTCAACATAATCCGTCCACGCCTGACCGGGATGTGAACCAGTTCCTGTTTTGGCGACCTGCCTCACCGTAACTTCGACGGCCAGAGCGTAGCTCGGGGTAGGTGAGGAAGTGGACATGAAAACGACCAACGTGGTTCGGATGGCGCCGCTGTCCGCTTCGGCTTCTGTGGGCTCGACTTATCGCTGGCCAGATCGCACGCCTCCTTCGGCCCGGCACTCCGCCATCTCCGGCCCGCTCAGCAGTTACATGGGTTACCGGTCCTGGGCGGAGCAGATGCGGACGGCCTTTGACCAGGAAGACGCCCAGGCCGAGGCCCCTACGGTCCCGCCCCTCAGCAGGCCCTGAGTTCTCGACCGGGCATGGAACGCCTGCTGCAATGGCTCGACGTGGTGGAGGACCTGTTGTTTTCACTCCTCCAGCGCGCTGAGCGCTACCGCTGAACCCGAACGCCCCTTGAATCCTGCAGCCTGAGTCCCAAGACTGGCACTGCCCGTCCCACCGGGACGCGCGCGTTTATTCATTGCAGGAGCCAGGGGATGACCACCACTACAGCCACCGAGACGCTCGGCTTCCAGGCCGAGATCAAGCAGCTGCTCAAGCTGATGATCCACTCGCTGTACAGCAACCGCGAGATCTTCCTTCGCGAGTTGATTTCCAACGCTTCGGACGCCTGCGACAAGCTGCGTTTCGCCTCGCTGGCCGACCCCGGGCTTGCCGAGGGCGAGCCTCTCGAGATCCGTATCGATTTCGATTCAGCGGCCCGCACCCTGACGGTCACCGATACGGGAATCGGCATGACCCGGGACGAGGCCATAGCCAACCTGGGCACAATCGCCCGCTCGGGCACCGCTGAATTCCTCTCGAGCCTCACTGGTGATGCCCAGCGCGACAGCCAGCTGATTGGCCAGTTCGGGGTAGGGTTTTACTCCTCCTTCATAGTGGCCGACCAAGTGGAGGTGCTGTCCCGCAAGGCCGGTGTGCCGGTGGGCGAG
>JAURLT010000127.1 GCA_030831085.1 Gammaproteobacteria bacterium | reverse complement strand
TATCTGTGGCTGCTGCTGTTTTTCCTGGTGCCCTTCATCATCGTCTTCAAGATCTCGCTGTCCGACATACGCCTCGGCATGCCGCCCTACCAGCCCATGCTGCAGTGGGTCGAGGCGCAGGTGGTGAACATCCAGGTCAATCTGGGCAACTACGCCTTCCTGCTGGAGGATCCGCTTTACCGGAATGCCTACCTGCACTCCATCAGTACCGCGGCGATCTCTACCCTCCTGTGCCTGTTGATCGGTTATCCAATGGCCTACGGCATCGCCCGCACCGACAAGTCCTGGCGCAACCTGCTGTTGATGCTGGTGATGCTGCCGTTCTGGACCTCCTTCCTGCTCCGCGTCTACGCCTGGATCGGCATCCTTAAGAACAACGGGCTGATCAACAACCTGCTGATGGGCATGGGCCTGATCGACCAGCCCATTGTGATGCTGCAGACCGACTTCGCCGTGTACATCGGCATCGTCTATTCCTATTTGCCGTTCATGGTGCTGCCCCTCTACGCGACGCTCGAGAAGCAGGACATCACGCTGCTGGAGGCTGCGGCCGACCTCGGCTGCCATCCGGTCAGGGCCTTCCTGACCATCACCCTGCCGCTGTCCATGCCGGGCGTGGTGGCCGGCAGCCTGCTGGTGTTCATCCCCGCAGTCGGCGAGTTCGTCATTCCGGCCCTGCTCGGCGGGCCGGATACGCTGATGATCGGCAAGGTGCTGTGGAATGAGTTCTTCCAGAACCGCGACTGGCCGGTGGCCAGCGCGGTGGCGATCGCCATGCTGTTGCTGCTGGTGGTGCCAATCATGCTGTTTCAGCTGGCCCAGGGCCGTCAGGCGGGGGGGCACCCGTGATCGGGCGGCGCTCGTTCCTCATCACCACGTTGATGTCCTTCGGCTTTGCCTTCCTGTACATCCCGATCCTGTCGCTGATCGTGTACTCGTTCAATGAGTCCAGGCTGGTCACGGTCTGGGCCGGCTTCTCGACCAAGTGGTACGGAGAGTTGTTCCAGAACGAGCAGGTGCTGAATGCCGCCAAGCTGTCGTTGGAGGTGGCTGCGATCAACGCTACCGGAGCGGTCATCCTGGGCACCCTGGCTGGTTTCGCCTTGTCGAGATTCAGGCGCTTCCGCGGACGGACACTGCTGACTGGCATGACTTCCGCGCCACTGGTGATGCCCGAGGTCATCACCGGGCTGTCGATGTTGCTGCTGTTCGTGGCGATGGAGCAGGCCTTCGGCTGGCCGTCGGGGCGAGGCGTGACCACCATCACCATTGCCCACATTACCTTTTCCATGGCCTACGTCACGGTGGTGATCCAGTCACGGTTGGCCAGCCTGGACGTGTCGCTGGAGGAGGCGGCCATGGACCTCGGCGCCAAGCCGTGGAAGGTATTCATGGTCATCACCCTGCCCATCATATTCCCGGCCATTCTGGCCGGCTGGCTACTGGCCTTCACCCTGTCCTGGGATGACCTGGTCATTACCAGTTTCGTGTCGGGACCCGGCTCCAGCACCCTGCCTATCGTGATCTTTTCCAAGGTCCGGCTGGGCGTAAGCCCCGACATCAATGCGCTGGCTACCATCATGGTGGGCATCGTGGCCGTTGGCGTAGTGGCTACCGGGCTCTACCTTCAGCATCAGGAGCGCCGGCGGGAACGCGACGTGCAGGCGGCCCTGGCCAGCAACGGTTAGCGCATGGAACTTCTGGGTATCGATACGGGCGGGTCCAGCCTGAAGGCGGCTTCGGTCGACGTCACGACGGGCGTGTTGACCTCACCCGTCCTCAGCTTCCCCACCCCGGCGCCTGCCACGCCTGCTGCCATCGGCGGGGTGGTTCGGCAGATCGTGCAGGCCTTTCCGGCACAGGGTGGTCCGGTGGGCTTCGCCTTTCCGACCGTGGTGTCGGGAGGGGTGGCGAGAACCGCCGCCAATGTGGATCGCAGCTGGGTCGGCACTGACGGTGTGCGCCTGATCAGGGAGGCCACCGGCAGACCGGCTGCCTTCCTGAACGATGCGGACGCGGCGGGGCTGGCCGAAATCAGGGTAGGGGCTGGTAGTCGACACGCCGGCACCGTGGTGATGCTCACCTTCGGCACCGGGATCGGTAGCGCCGTTTTCCATGACGGGCACCTGTTGCCCAACACGGAGTTCGGACACATGGAGATCCGTGGCATGGAGGCCGAGCATCGCGCCTCCGGCCGGGTGCGTACGGTAGAGGGATTGTCCTGGCCGGAATGGAGCGAGCGCGTTAGCGAGGTCCTGCACCGCTTCCATCAGCTCCTCTGGCCCGACCTCTTCATCCTGGGTGGCGGGGTCGTCGAAAACTGGGCCTCCTTCGGGCCACTGCTGGACTCCCCGACACCGGTGGTGCCTGCCGAACTCGGCAATACGGCGGGTATCGTCGGCGCCGCCCTCGCGGCCGCCGAACTCTAGCGGCCCTACCCTTTGGGTCCACAAACTGCGGACTGGATCACCGCGGGCGCGGTGCTGGCTGGTGCACGATGGAACCCGTTTGGACATATCCTGCGGAGGACCACGTGAGTGCTACGGAGACCCAACGGGTGTTGCCCATCGAGGGCGTCATCCGCAACGAGCTCGCCGAACTGGTCCGCGACAGCGAATTGTCCGTGCCCTCGCTGCCCGAGACCGCCACCGGCCTGATGGGTCTGACTGGCGTCTCGGATACAGCGATCTCCAAGGTCGTCGCTGCAGCTGAACGTACGCCCTTGTTGCGTGAGCGGGTGCTGCGCGTGGCCGCCTTTGCTGCTCAGCGCGAGGCCAGCGGTTTTTCCTCAGTACATGAAGCGATCGCGCACCTCGGCACCGCCGAGGTTGCCGACATCGTGCTGACCGCCATGGTTCATGGTCGCCTGTTCGACGACAAGCGCTGCGCGGTGGTCGCCGTGGACGCATGGCGTCGCTCGATCGCCACCGCGATCTGGTCCCGCGAGATCGGTGCCGTTTCGCGTCGGGGTGACGAGTACACCTATCTCGGCGGCCTCCTGCACGACATCGGCCAGCACGTTGCCAAGCTGGCTTGCGCCTGGTCGGCAGTGCGCCTGGGGCTCGATCCCGAGGATGCCGATACTGAAAACGCGGCGCTGGAGCACGGACAGCACTTCACCTGGGTCATCTGCGGTCAGTGGCCATTGCCCGGAGCGGTGATCGAGGCGGTGAGGGACTGGGCGTCATGGACGCCTGACGAGGGCCAGCCTGGTAATGCGGCCGTGGTCCAGCTGGCTCATTACCTGGCGGAAATCGCCTATGAACAAGGGCCGGAACTGACTCGCGAGGCCCTGGCGGGCAAGCCCCTGCTCGACACGCTGCGCATCAGTCCCGATCGTTTCAATGCGCTGCTCAGCCGCGCTGAGTGGGTCAAGGCTCAGGCTGCCGCTTATTGACCTAGCGCCTCGGCGAAGACCTTCGGGTCGAAGCCGAGGGTCACCTGATCCGGTCGCCACTCTACCGCTGGGCGTCGAATGGCACTGGGGTAGGCCTCCAGCAGCGCCAGCATTCGCGACCTATCGAGCTTGTCTCGGGCTGGTTCGGGAATCTTGCGCCAGGTGGTCCCGCGGGTATTGGCCAGTCGCTCCCAGCCCAGCAGGTCCGCCCATGCCTTGAGGCGATCGACGGGCACGCCGGATTTCCTGTAGTCGTGGAATGAGTAGTCGACCCCGTGCAGGTCCAGCCACGCCAGTGCCTTTTTTACGGTGTCGCAATTCCTGATGCCGTAGACGATGGTGGTCATTTCTTGAGGCGCTCCAGGCTGATGCAGGCCAGCACGCAGGCACAGGCGCTGGCGCCGAGTACGCCACCCCAGCCAACCAGCGTGGTTTGCAGGCCTAGCAGCAGTATGCCAAGGACGGCTCCCACAGTGGCGATCCTGCCCAGGCTGGCGATGCGGGCAGGGGGGGTCATGCCCACGAAGCTGCCGGCAAACCAGGCGGCGGCCAGTGAGGGTGCGAGCCCCGGCCCTGCTGGCAGGGTGAGCAGGCTGAACAGCGCCGTGGGCAGGGCGCTGGCTGCGACGATCGACCAGCCCGCGCGGGCAAGGCTGCCGGATGATTGCCACCCAGCGTGCTGCTGAGAAATACGGCCGCGGCGGCGCCGAGGAAGCCGGTCAGGCCCATCTTGCCACCCACACCTGACCAGGTTTGAGACGTCGCCGACCAGATGAGCCCGGCGAGCAGACCCGCAAGCCACGCCCATGGAGCGCCGTGCAGGACGGCCTCTGCGCTGGTTCCGGCGAAGACTCCTACATAGAACGGCGCCAGCAGGGCGGCTGCCGTTGGCAGGCCCAGGAAGGGCAGTGCGGAGGCCACACTGCCGGCCACCGATCCGGCCAGCGCAGCGGGCAGTCCGGCACCGCCTACCAGCAGGTGTCCGGCGGCAGCGCCCGAGAGGGCAGCGCCCAGCGCGGGCAAGGATGGACGCTGCCATGCCCTCGATTCATGCCGCAACGCCCAGGCGCCCCCCAGGCACAGGATGAGGATCGGAATGTATAAGGCGAGGCGGATCGACCATGCAAAGTAAGCGTCCAGGAACATGGCGGCCAGGGCGACGCTGAGCAGCAGAGGGATCACTCCGACAGTCTGCGCATATCAGGCCACGAACACCACTCCGATGGACGCCGCAGGATCACGGGGGTATGTTTCGCGCCATGGCCGCTACCCCAGACTACTCCCGTATCCCTCCGTTGCCCGATTCCGTGTTCGTGGCACCGTTACGCAAGCCTGATGCTCTGGGAGCGGACTGGCTGGAGGGAGCGCAACGCCGGTACACCGCGGACGAGCACTGCATCTGGGACGAACTCTACGAGCGCCAGATGAAGCTGGTGGCGGGTCGTGCCTGTGGGGAGTTCCTGCACGGTCTCGATCGCCTCGACCTGCACCGCGGGGGCATCCCTGATTTCGACCAGGTCAGCGAGGAACTGCGCAGCCTGACCGGTTGGACGGTAGTGCCGGTGCCCATGCTGATCCCCGATCACGTGTTCTACTATCACCTTGCCAATCGGCGCTTCCCCGCCGGTAATTTCATCCGCACGCGGGAGCAGTTCGAGTACATTCAGGAGCCCGACGTGTTTCATGACGTCTTCGGGCATGTGCCGCTCCTGACGGACCCGGTGTTCGCGGATTACATGGAGGCCTACGGCCGGGCGGGTTGGAAAGCGCTCAAGTACAATCGGCTGAAAGCGCTGTCCGCCCTGTACTGGTATACGGTGGAATTCGGCTTGATCCTCGAGGCCGGGCAGCTGCGCATCTACGGTGCGGGCATCCTTTCCGGACCTACCGAGACGGTCTTTGCGCTGGAGGGGGCCTCGCCCAACCGTATTCACCTGAATGTTGATCGCGTCATGCGCACCGATTACACCATCAGCGACCTGCAGGCGACCTACTTCGTGATCGAGTCCTTCCGTGAGCTATTTCACCTGACCGAGCAGCGGGGCTTTGAGCCTATCTACGAATCCCTGGCGCCGGCCTTCCAGTACGCCAGGACCGCAGCCCTCGATACCGACCACATCTACCACCGCGGCACCCAGGAATACGAGTTGCGGGGAGGGCGCGGTTCGGGCGCGCGGCCCGTTTGAAACCGGTGGATGGCTTCGCCGGGACGCCCCTGCGGGGCGCCAAGGTGACCGATTTTCATGCTGCCGAGGTGGGGCGGCGGGCTGCGCGTCGTGCCGCAGCGGGACTGCCGGTGGTGCCCATGCATTACGGCCAGCCCTCCTGCGGGGCGCCGCCTGCGGCGATCGCGGCGGCCCACCGCGTGCTGGACGCGGACCCGCTTGGCTATTTCGAGTCTGAGCCGCTGATCGGAAAGATTGCCCGTCACTACCGGTCGGCCTATGGACTCGAAGTCGACCCGGCCCGCATCCTGCTCACCGCTGGCGCCAGTGCCGGGCTGGTGGCGGCCTATGCGTGCCTGTTTCGGCACGGTGATCGGGTCGCCATGACCACCCCGGGCTATCCTGCCTACCGCAATGCGCTGGTCGCGCTGGGCCTGCAGCCGGTGGAGCTGCGGACCGCCGCAGCCCGGGGCTATCAGCTGGAGGCCGCGGACCTGGACGCGCTGCAGCCCGCGCCGGAGGGGCTCCTGCTGGCCAGCCCCGCCAACCCGACCGGCGCCATGCTCGATCTGGATCACTTCATGGCGCTGGCGAGCGCCTGCCGTCGCCGCGGCATCCAGCTCATCTCGGACGAGATCTATCACGGCATGACCTTCGGCCAGCGGGCGGTCTGTGCGCTCGAGGTTGAGCCCGAGGCGGTTGTGGTCAACAGCTTCTCCAAGCTCTACCGGATGCCGGGCTGGCGCCTTGGCTGGATGGTCGTGCCGCAGCGCTGGGCCAGGACGATCAATGCTTGCCTGATCAATTTTTTCCTGACGCCCTCGACGCTCGCCCAGCATGCGGCGTTGGCCGTGATGGACGAAACCGAAGACCTGCAGCGCTGGGTCGAGGTTTACCGCGGCAACGGTAGTCGTCTGCTGGAGGGCTTGCGCTCGCTGGGCATCACCAGCATACATCCACCCGAGGGCGCCTTTTACCTCTACGCTGAGGTCGGTCACCTGACGCGAGACAGCCTGCAGTTCTGCCTGCGGGCAGTGGAAGAGGCCGGGGTGGCGCTGGCGCCCGGCGTGGACTTCGATCCCGTCGAGGGCCATCGCTACATCCGGTTTTCCTTCGCCGTGTCCCCCGCACAGGTGGAACAGGCGCTGGCCAGCCTCGCGGCCTGGCTGCCTGGTTATCGCGACCTGCCGGACTACGCGAGGAGGCAGTGATGAGCATTCCAAACGCTGGCCACCAGTACGTCCTGGCGTTGTCCTGTCCCGATGCCACCGGCATCGTCGCCGCAGTAACGGCCTTTATCGCGGCACGGGGCGGGACCATTACCGAGGCGGCCCATTTCGTCGACGAGCACTGTGAACGCTCGTTCATGCGCACCAGCTTTCGGGGTGATGCCCTGCCGGATCAGCAGGGGCTGGTCGAGGCTTTCCGGCCGGTGGCCGAGCAATTCCGCATGGACTGGCAATTGCACGAGGCGGACACCAAATGCCGCGTGCTGATTGCGGTATCCAGGGAAGGGCACTGTCTCAACAGTCTCTTGCACCGATGGAGCATCGGCGTGATGCCCATCGACGTGGTGGGAGTGATATCGAATCACGATACCCACCGGAGCCTCACTGAATGGTATGGCCTGCCGTTTCATCACTGTCCCATCGAAGGTGGTGACAAGAAGGGGCAGGAGTCACGGATTCTCGCGCTGTTCGAAGATGCCCGTGCCGACCTGCTGGTGCTGGCGCGTTACATGCAAATACTGAGCGATAGCGCCTGTCAGCAACTGGCCGGGCGGTGCATCAACATCCATCATTCATTCCTGCCGGGCTTCAAGGGCGCCAGGCCCTACCACCAGGCCTACGAGCGGGGCGTTAAGGTCATCGGCGCAACTGCCCACTACGTAACCCCGGACCTCGACGAGGGCCCGATCATCGAGCAGGGTGTCGAGCGCGTGGATCACACCATGTTGCCGCCAGACCTTGTGGAAATTGGCCACGATCTGGAAAGCGTGGTGCTCAACCGCGCAGTGCGCTGGCATGCGGAGCATCGTATCTTCACGGCAGGTACGCGCACGGTGGTGCTGCGCTCATGAGCCCCGCATCGGCAGCGCCGTCGACTCCTTCACAACGGTGACGGCAATCGAGGAATTGACCGACTGCACGTTGGCGATCTTCGACAGGTGATCCAGGAAGAACGACTCGTACTCCTTCATGTCGTGGACCACCACCTTCAGGAAGAAATCCCACTCTCCGGTGAGCGTGTAGCAGTCCAGCACCTCGGGGCGGTTGCGGATGGCCTCATCGAACTGGGCGATGGCATCGCGGCCCTGGCTGGCGAGGCGGACGTGGACGAAGACCAGCACGTCGAGGCCGAGTTGGGCCCGATCGAGCAAGGCCACGCGCTGGCGGATCACGCCCGCCTGCTCGAGTTGCTGGATGCGACGCCAGCAGGTGGTGGTCGACAGGCCGAGTCGTCCTGCCAGCTCGGCCGCGGAGAGGGTGCCATCCACCTGCAGGGCGGCGAGGATCCCGCGATCAAGCTCGTCCAGGTCAAGTTGAATTATTTTTTTCATATAAAAGCAAATAAATGAAATTAAGTTTCGTATTTTTGCACTACAGGATAATGAAAACAACATCCTGAGGTCGCGCGCCTTAAGCTGACCGCTCCCTGACGCGCCACACGGGGTCACCATGCGTCCCTCACGACTACACGTTCCTCGTTACCACGCCGGGCCCGGCGAGGTGGCCGATTTCAGTTATCTCAGGCTCTCACCCGCTGGAGAGGTCCAGCGACCGGACGTCAACATCGCCGCTGCCGAGGTGGCGTCGATGGCCAATCAGCTCATCCGCGTGCTGGACGACCAGCACCAGGCCGTAGGCCCCTGGCACCCGCACCTCGAGCCCGAGGAACTGCAGGTCGGACTGCGGCACATGATGCTCACGCGCACCTTCGACGACCGCATGCAGCGCATGCAGCGGTCCGGGAAGATCAGCTTCTACATCCGCTCCCTGGGCGAGGAGGCCATCGGCGTGGCCCAGGGCATGGCCTTGAGGCCCAGTGACATGCTGTTCCCGGCCTACCGTCAGCAGGGACTCTACATGGTCCGCGGTCGCCCTCTGGTCGACCTGATTTGCCAGCTGCTGTCGAATACGCGCGACATGTGCAAGGGTCGCCAGCTGCCGATCATGTATCACTGGCGCGACGGCAACATCTTCTCGATTTCGGGCAACCTGGCCACCCAGTTTCCCCAAGCCGTGGGTTGGGCCATGGCGGCCGCCATTCAGGGTACCGATGACGTCGCCGCCACCTGGATTGGTGAGGGGTCCAGCGCCGAGGCGGATTTTCATCACGCCATGCTGTTCGCCTCCGTGTATCAGGCGCCGGTGATCATGAACCTGGTTAACAACCAATGGGCCATCTCCACCTTCCAGGGTTTCGCGGGCGGCGAGAACCAGACCTTTGCCAGCCGGGGCCCCGGCTACGGCATCGCGGGACTGCGGGTCGATGGCAACGACTTCCTGGCCGTGCATGCGGTCACCCGTTGGGCGGCGGAGCGCGCGCGGAATGGCCATGGACCCACCCTCATCGAGCACGTCACCTATCGGGCCGCTGCCCATTCGACCAGCGACGATCCCTCGCGCTACCGGCCCCGGGACGATTACGAACGCTGGCCGCTGGGTGATCCGGTGGAACGCCTGAAGGGTCACCTGATTGCCATCGGTGAATGGTCGGAGGACAGGCACTCCGCGCTGGCGGCCGAACTGGAGGGGCAGGTCTCCTCGGCGTGGAAGGAGGCCGTCACCTACGGCACCCTCAACGAAGCGCCGCGCCTCGATCCCCACCTGATGTTCGAGGATGTCTTCAAGGAGATGCCCGAGCATCTCAAGCGGCAGGACACCGAGCTGCGCGCCGAACGGGAGGGGGGCTGACCATGGCACAGATGAACATGATCCAGGCCCTCAACTCGGCCATGGACATCATGCTCGGCCGTGATCCCAAGGTGGTTCTGCTGGGTGAGGATATCGGCTACTTTGGGGGTGTTTTTCGCACCACCGACGGCCTGCAGCGGAAGTACGGTCCGCACCGGGTGCTGGATACCCCGATTGCCGAGGGCGGCATCGTGGCCGCAGCCAT
>JAURLT010000126.1 GCA_030831085.1 Gammaproteobacteria bacterium | reverse complement strand
TATTGATGTCCATCATGATCGCCTGCGCGGCACGCCGGTTGCCCTTGCGGATCGAGGATTGGTAGGTACTGACCGCGATGGTGGTCAGTATGGCCACCAAGCCGACAGTGATCATGAGTTCGATCAGGGTGAAGCCGCGCGCGGGGCGGCCACGAAATCTGCCCATTTCCATGGCTTTATCCTAGATTCGGGAAGCACCGGAACGTATCCACTTCCGACGAGCGGATCAGAAACCGGGTTGAGCGGTCCCTGCAAGCTCATGATTTGTCATAATATCTCCGGACTCCAGCGGATTTCCGGCAGCACGCCGGGCCGCCCGGCCTCCGCCTTCGCCGTCAGTGCCACCCTCGAGCCCACCGCCAGCAGGCTCGCCCCCCGGTAGACCAGCGGGTAACGGTTGCGCAGCCAGGGCGGCACGCCCAGCTCACGCAGTAGGTCGCGCACTCGACTGGGGCGCCGCCCAGGGGCCCACGCCAGCCGATGTTCGAGTTGGCCGAAGCGCAGCTCCAGCGTCTCGCCGGGAGCCGGCAGGGCAATGCCCTCGCCCTCGCGGAGGGTCAGCCGCACCGACAGCCCGGGCAGTTCCAGCTGCTCACCGGGCACGATCGGAACGGGGTCGGTCAGCGGCGCCGCCAACGGGGGCTGGGCAAACAGCCTGTCCCCATGGCGCCGAAGCTCCGCCCCGGGCCAGCGGACCACGGGGCTCCTGGCCTCACCCGCGCCCACCACATCGTTCAGGACAGACTCCAGGCGTCGCGTTGAGGGCAGCGGCAGGCCGCAGGCGCGGATCCACCAGCGCAGCACGTTGCGCTGGCGAGCGGGATCGAGTTGCCGCAGTCCCGAGACCGAGACACAGCCCGCCTGCAGCAGTTCACGGGCGTCGAGCTCGGCCAGCTGATCGAGCAAACCCTGCGCCTCCGCGAGGTGGCCTGCGCTGCGCGCCAGGGTCCCGGCCGCCGCCGGCCAGCGCTGGTTGATCGCCGGCATGAGCACCTGCCGGAGGAAGGCCCGATCGAAGCGCGGGTCGGCGTTCATGGGGTCCTCGATGCCGGTCAGGTCGGCCGCGGCGGCGAGGTCACGCAGCTGCGCGCGGGTGTAGTCCAGGAGCGGCCGCAGCTGCCAACCCCGGCCCAGACGCGAGCGGGTCGGCATGGCGGCGAGTCCGCGCACGCCGGCGCCCCGCAGCAGCTGCAGCAGGACGGTCTCCGACTGGTCGTCGCAGTGATGAGCGGTCAGCAGGTACTCACCCTCCGCCAGCAGCGCGGTGAAGGCCTGCCGGCGATGGGCGCGGGCGTAGGCCTCGAGGCTCTCGCCGGCAGGGACTGAGCCCAGCCTCAGCTGGATCACCTCGAGCGGCAGGCCGCGTTGGGCGCACCACGCGGCACAGGTTGTCGACCACTCGGCTGCGCCAGGTTGCAAGCCGTGGTCCACGTGCACTGCCCGCAGCCGAAGATCAGGACGGAGGGCGGCCAACTCCAACAGCAGGTGGGCGAGGACAGTCGAGTCGAGGCCGCCTGACAGGGCGACGATAAAGGAACAATCAGGGTAGGTCGGGATCCACTTCGCCAGCCGGGATTCCAGCGCCTCGGGCGTCAGGGGCTCAGGACTGGCCATACACTCCGAAGCGGCGAATGCGCGCCCGGCGCCGCTCCAGCAGTTCCGCTACCGGCAGGCTCTCGATGTCGGCAAGTTGCCGGCCAAGCGCCTGACGCAGGGCTTCGCCCATGGCAGCAGGGTCACGGTGAGCGCCCCCGAGTGGCTCGGGCACGATCTCATCCACCAGGCGCTGGCGACGCAAACGGTCGGCCGTCAATCCCATGGCCTCCGCCGCCAGCTCGCGCTTGTCGGCGCTCTTCCACAGGATGGACGCGCAGCCCTCGGGCGAGATCACTGAGTAGACGCTGTACTGCAGCATCAGCAGCCGGTCGCCCACCCCGATGGCCAGCGCCCCGCCGGAGCCGCCCTCGCCGATGACGCAGGCAATGACGGGCACAGTCAGCTCTGCCATCTCGAACAGGTTGCGGGCAATGGCCTCCGACTGATTGCGCTCCTCGGAACCGACGCCGGGATAGGCCCCCGGAGTGTCGATGAGCGTGATCAGGGGCAGGTGAAATCGCTCGGCCAGCTTCATCAGCCGGAGCGCCTTGCGGTAGCCCTCGGGCTTGGGCATGCCGTAGTTGCGGCGCACCCGCTCCTTGGTATCGCGACCCTTCTGCTGCCCCACCACCACCACGGGTCGGCCCTCGAGCCGAGCGAGGCCGCCGATGATGGCCGGGTCGTCGGCGAACATGCGGTCCCCATGCAACTCAGCGAAGTCGGTGAACAGCAGGGGGATGTAATCCAGGGTATAGGGCCGACCAGGGTGCCGCGCCAGCTGGGTCACCTGCCAGGGGCTGAGGCTTGCAAAGATGCTGGTGGTGAGCGCCTGACTCTTGGAACGGAGGCGGCGGATCTCTTCCTCGATGTCGAGCTCAGTGTCGCCGCCCACGAAGCGCAGCTCCTCGATCTTCGCCTCCAGCTCGGCGATGGGCTGCTCGAACTCCAGGAATTGCATGGCCATGAGGGGATTCTAGCCCAGCGGGGGCCTCAGCCGTCGAGCCTGGGCCCGTAGACGACCCGGACTCCCTGGGGGCCCACCATGCGAGACAGGCGATCGAGCAGCTCACGGGTGGGCCTGACCCGCCAATCCTCGCCCAGCGAGATCGTCGCACTGGCCCCCGGTCGCTGGTAGTGCAGCGAGATCCCGCACTCCCCCGGCAGATGCGGACGCAAGGCCTCCTCCAGTTCCTGCAGCAGGCGCTCGCCCTGGCCATTGGCCGGCCAGCGCAGCATGATCTTGCGGGCCTCGCGCTCGCGCACCTGGTCCATCAGCGTGAGCTTGCGGGCGTTTACGCGCCAGTCGTCCTGAAAGTCGTCCCAGCGCAACTGGCCCTCGACCAGCAGGATGGCATCCTTTTTCAGGATGTCGCGGTGCTCCTGGAAGACGTCGTCGAACAACATGGCCTCGACCCGGGCACTGCGATCATCGAGCAGCAGGAAAGTACGATTGGCCCGCCGCTTGATCTCCAGCACCAGACCAGCCAGCACCACGTCCTTGCCACCGCCAAAGCGCGGCTCGCCGTCCGGCCGCGGCGCGGACACCAGGTCCACGATGCGCCCAGACACCAGCGCCGACAGCTCGCGCTCGTAGGCATTGATGGGATGCCCGGTCAGGAACAGTCCCAGGGTGTCCCGCTCGCCCTGCAGGCGTTCCGCGTCGCTCCATTCTTCCTGCTGAGGCAGCTCGAGAACGGCGGCCGGCGCCTCCGGCGTGGCATCGAGCCCGAACAAATCAACCTGGCCCGTCTGCGAGGCCCTGAGGCGTTGCTCACCCATCTGCAGGGCCGCAGACAGGTGCTGCATCAGGGTGGCGCGGTTGGGACCGAGCGCATCCAGGCAGCCTGCACGGATCAGGGCCTCCAGCGTCTTGCGGCCCACCCGCGAGGAATCGATGCGATGGCACAGGTCTGCGAGGCTCGCAAACGGACCCGCGCGGCCGCGCTCCTCCACCAGCGCCTCGACGGCCCCCTCGCCCACCCCCTTGATGGCACCGAGCCCATAGCGGATGCCTTTCCCCTCTTCCACGCGAAAGCGGTAGCTGGAGACGTTGACGTCGGGCGGCAGCACCTTGAGACCCATCTGGCTGCACTCGTCGATCAGGATGACCACCTTGTCGGTGTTGTCCATGTCGGCAGAGAGCACAGCTGCCATGAAGGAGGCCGGATGGTGGGCCTTGAGCCAGGCCGTCTGGTAGGACAGCAGGGCGTAGGCTGCGGAGTGCGACTTGTTGAAGCCGTAGCCCGCGAATTTCTCCATCAGGTCGAAGATGTGCGCTGCCTGCGCTTCAGGAACGCCCCGGGCCTTGGCGCCCTCCACGAACACCGAGCGCTGGCGGGCCATCTCCTCGGGCTTTTTCTTGCCCATCGCCCGCCGCAGCAGGTCGGCGCCGCCCAGTGTGTAGCCGGCCAGCACCTGGGCGATCTGCATCACCTGTTCCTGGTAGAGGATGACGCCATAGGTGGGCTTGAGGACCGGCTCCAGGTCCGGATGCAGATAGTCAATGCGCAGGCTGCCGCGGCCATGCTTGCGGGCAATGAAGTCGTCGACCATGCCCGACTGCAGCGGCCCGGGCCGGAACAGCGCCACCAGCGCGACCACGTCCTCGAAGCGATCCGGCTGCAGTCGCCGCACCAGGTCGCGCATGCCGCGTGACTCCAGCTGAAAAATCGCCGTGGTGCGGCAGGCCTTCAACAAGGCGAAGGTGCGCTCATCGTCGAGCGACAGCTGGCCGATCTCCATGGGCGGCTCGCCACGCTCGCGCCGGGACTCATTGATGTCGGCCACCGCCCAGTCGATCACGGTCAGCGTGCGCAGGCCCAGGAAGTCGAATTTCACCAGGCCGACCTTCTCGACGTCGTCCTTGTCGAGCTGGGTGACCAGCGACTGGCCGCTGGCCTCGCTGTAAAGCGCTGTGAAGTCGGTCAGCGCCGAGGGCGCGATGACCACACCCCCCGCATGGGTGCCCGCATTGCGCACCAGTCCTTCCAGCGAACGGGCCAGGTCGACGACGTCGCGGACCTCGTCCTCCGCCTCGTAGCGGCGCTTGAGTTCAGGCTCCTTCTCGAGCGCCGCATCCAGGGTAATACCGAGCTCGAACGGCACCAGCTTGGCGATGCCGTCGCCGAGGCCGTAGGGATGGCCCAGCACGCGGGCCGCATCCCGCACGACCGCCTTGGCGGCCATGGTGCCGAAGGTAATGATCTGCGACACACGCTCGCGACCGTAGCGGTCGGCGACGTAGTCGATCACCCGGTCACGGCGCTCCATGCAGAAATCGATATCGAAGTCCGGCATGGACACGCGCTCGGGATTCAGGAAGCGCTCGAACAGCAGGTCGTGGACCAGCGGATCAAGGTCGGTGATGCCCAACACCCACGCCACCAGCGAACCCGCGCCCGACCCACGGCCCGGGCCGACCGGCACGTCGTGCTCGCGGGCCCAGCGAATGAAGTCGGCCACGATCAGGAAATAGCCCTCGAAGCCCATCTGGCAGATGACGTCCAGTTCGAGCTGCAGGCGCTGTTGGTAGGCCTCGGACGAGGTCCCGCCCAAGCGCTGCGCGAGACCGGCGGCGGCTTGCTCGCGCAGGAAAGAGCCCGTCGTCTGCCCGGCGGGCACCGGAAAATCCGGCAGGAAACTGCGTCCCAGCTCCAGCTCCAGCGAGCAACGGCGCGCGACCTCGACCGTGTTCTCCAGCGCCTCGGGCAGGTCGGCGAACAGGCGAGCCATCTCGTCGGGCGTCTTGAGATACTGCTGCGGGCTGTAGCGTCGCGGACGGGAAGCGTCGTCCAGTAGCTGGCCGCCGTGGATGCAAACCCTTGCCTCATGGGCCTCGAAGTCGCTGGCGGCCAGGAAACGGACGTCGTTGGTAGCCACGACCGCCGTCGGCAGGTCACGGATCAGGTCGAGAGTCGCCTCGATGCAATGCTCCTCGTGCTCCCGGCCGGTGCGGCTGATCTCGAGGTAATAGCGGTCACCGAACAGGGTGTGCCAGCCACGCAGCAGCGCCAGGGCCTCCTCCCGACGCCCGGCCAGCAGCGCCCGGCCCACGTCGCCCTCGCGGCCTCCGGACAAGGCCAGCAGCCCCTCGATGGTCTCTGCGGTCAGCCAGCTCCGCTGCACCACCGGCTGGCCGCCCTGCTGCCCCTCGAGCCACGCCCGCGAGATCAGCCGAGTGAGGTTACGGAAGCCCCTGCCATCCTGGACCAGCAGGGTCAGTACGCTGGGCTGACCCTGGTCCTCCGGCTCGCCGATCAGCAGATCCACCCCGATCAAGGGCTTGATACCAGCCTTCTGCGCGGCGCCGTGAAACTTCACCATGGCGAACAGGTTGGTGCGATCGGTCATGGCGACGGCCGGCATGCCCGCGGCGGCCACTGCCTCCATGAGGGGACCCACCCGCACCACGCCGTCGACCAGCGAATACTCGGTGTGCAGCCTGAGGTGGACGAAGCCGGTCATGCCCGGGATTTTACCGGGCCGAAGCTCATGCGGTGCAGCGGACTGGGCCCCAGTCGATCAAGGGCCTGGAGATGGGCAGGAGTCGGGTAGCCCTTGTGGACCTCGAAACCATAGCCCGGGTGGCGGCTGGCCGCCGCCACCATCAACCGGTCGCGGTGCACCTTGGCCAGAATCGAGGCCGCCATGATTTCGGCGAAGCGCGCGTCTCCGCGCACTTCGGCGGTGACCGGGCAGCGAATCCGCGTTCCGGCCAGGTCGGGACAACGATTGCCATCCACCCTGACCAGTCCGGGTAGGGTGTTCAGCGCCTCGAGCGCCCTACGCATGGCCAGCAGGGTCGCCTGCAGGATGTTCAAAGTGTCGATCTCCTCCGGGCCCGCTGCGCCGATCCCACAGGCCAGCGCCTTGCCGAGGATCAACGGCTCGAGGGCCTCGCGACGCACGGGGCTCAGCGCCTTGGAATCCCCGAGCCCCGCGATAGGACGCCCCGGGTCGAGAATGACCGCAGCCGCCACCACCGGCCCGGCCAGGGGCCCTCGGCCCGCCTCGTCAACCCCGGCGACGAGTATGCCCGTCATGCGCGGTCGCGCAGCAACGCCAGGACCGCCTCCGCCGCCCGCTCGCTGGCCCCTCGCCGCAGCGACTCGTGGATGCCGAGAAAAGTCTGCTCGAGGCGGGCGACGTCATCGGGCAAATCCAGCCAGCGCAGCACCTCGCGACCCACGGCCTCGGCAGAGACAGCCTCCTGAAACAGTTCGGGCACCACCCTCGAGCCCGCCAGCAGGTTGGGCTGGGAAAAGAAAGCGGACTTCACCAGCCGAAAACGCCGCAGCGCCCAGGCAGTGGCTGACCCGAGGCGATACACCACCACCATCGGCCGCTTGCACAGCAGCGTCTCCAGCGTGGCGGTGCCGGAGGCCGTGACCACCACGTCGGCAGCGCTCATCACCCGCGCGGCCTGCCCGTCCACCAGGAGGCACTCAACACCGGGCGCCTCGCGCCCGAGGGCTGCCGAAAAACACTCGCGAGCGCCTTCACTGGCCATGGGTGCGACGAACACCAGTCCAGTGCGTTGCTCCGCGAGCCACGCTGCAGCCCCCGCCAGATCTGCAGAGAGCCGTTGGTACTCGCCCCGCCGGCTACCCGGGAGCAGCGCGACCACGGTGGCCTCGTCGGTCAGGCCAAGCTCGCGCCGCGCCGCCAGCCGGTCAGGCCGCAACGGCAGGCGATCGGCCAGCGGATGGCCAACGAACTGCGCCCGCAACCGGTGCCTGCGGTAGAAGTCGGCCTCGAACGGCAGCAGGCAGAGCACCAGATCCAGCATGCGCGTCATGCGCCGTACCCGGCCTTCGCGCCAGGCCCAGACCTGCGGACTGACGTACTGCACCGTGGGGACGCCCGCAGCATGCAGGACGGGCGCGACACTCAGGTTGAATTCCGGCGCATCGATGCCGACGTAGACGTCCGGCGGATCCTCGAGCAGGCGGCCAACCAGCCTGCGTTTCAGGCGCAGCAGCCGCGGCAGGTGACCAAGGACCTCGAACAGGCCCATCACCGCGAGGCTGTCGGCGTCTTCCCAGCGCTCGCAGCCGGCCTCGACCATCCGCGGGCCCGCCACGCCCACGAATCGCGCCTCCGGATCGAGCTGGCGAAAGGCCTCGATGAAGCCAGCGCCGAGGTTGTCGCCCGAATGTTCTCCGGCCACCAGTGCGACCCTCAGCGGGCGTGCCATGTCAGCGGACGATGCTCCGCGTCACCCTGGGCAGGAACTCGGTGAACAGCCTGAGCTCAGGCTGCTCCGCCGCAAGCCGCTCCAGCTCCTGACCAGCCTCTTCAAGCTTCAGTCCATCCCGATACAGGACCCGATAAGCGTGTTTGATATTGGCGATCTGTTCGGCGGTGAATCCGCGCCGCCTCAGGCCCTCGCTGTTGATGCCCTTGGGCTCGGCGGGGGTGCCCGCCACCAGCAGGTAGGGCGGGACATCGCGGGTGGCCGCCGTGTTGTTGGCGAGGAAGGCGTGGGCGCCCACCTTGCAGAACTGGTGAACTCCGGCGAACCCGGAAACGATGACCCAATCGGCAATTTCCACATGTCCGGCCAGCGCCACGCTGTTGGAAAAAACGCAGTGGCTACCCACCACGCAATCATGGGCAACGTGCGAGTAGGCCATGAACAGGTTGTCGGACCCGATGCGGGTCACGCCGTGTCCGCCCACCGTACCCCGGTTGACGGTGCAGCACTCACGAAAGACATTGCGATCGCCGATCTCCAGGCGGGTCGGCTCACCGCTGTACTTCTTGTCCTGCGGCGCATCGCCGATCGAGGCAAACTGGAACACCCGGCATTCGCGGCCGATGCGAGTGGGCCCATTGATCACAGCGTGGGGACCGATGATGCTGCCCTCGCCAATTTCGACTCCCTCGCCGATGACGGCGAACGGCCCTACCTGAACCCCTGCGCCCAACTGCGCGCTGGGGGCGATGACAGCCCGCGGGTCGATACTCACTTGACCTCCGGCGCCACCATCATGGTGGCCGAGGCGACCTCCTGCCCGCCCACCTCGGCCGAGGTGGAAAACTTCCAGATGCCGCGGATGGCACGCTCGAGCTTCGCCCGCATCAGCAGCTGATCACCGGGCTCCACCGGCCTGCGGAAGCGTGCCCCGTCGATACCCACGAAGAAGAACCGATGATCGTCGTCGGGCATTACGTCAGCGGTACGGAAGGCCAGGATGCCAGCCGTCTGGGCCAATGCCTCCAGGATCATGACGCCGGGCATCACCGGTCGCTGCGGAAAATGGCCGGGAAAGAACGGCTCGTTGATGGTGACGTTCTTGATCGCCTCGATGCGCTCGCCGGGCACGCATTCAAGCACCCGGTCGACCAGCAGGAAGGGATAGCGGTGCGGCAACTGCCGCAGGATGCCGTGGATGTCCATGTAGGGTGCGTCACTCATCACTGTCTTTCCTGTTGATCGACCTGCGAAGTCCGGCCACGACCCTGCGCCACTCGCGAGTAGGCAGGGCCGGCCAGCCCGAAGAATACATGCCCGGCCCGGCCAGCGAGCGGGAGACCATGGTCAGCCCGGTAATGGCCACGTCGTCGCCAATCTCGAGGTGTCCGGCGATGCCGGCCTTGCCCCCGATCATGCAGCGCCGGCCGATGGTGGCACTGCCGGAGATTCCGACGCAGCCGGCAATGACCGTGTGTTCGCCGATGCGGACGTTGTGACCGACCTGGACCAGGTTGTCGATCTTCACACCGTCACCGATGACCGTGTCCTCGATGGCGCCGCGATCGATGGTGGTGTTGGCGCCGATGTCGACGTCGTCACCAATCCGCAAGCCGCCCACCTGGGGAATTCGCACGTAACCGTCCTGGTCCGGAGCGAAGCCGAAGCCATCTGCGCCAAGGACCGCACCGGCCTGGACCATGCAACGTTGCCCGATCACCGTGCCGGGATACACCGTGACCCTGGCCAGCAAGCGCGTCGCGGCGCCGACTTTGACGCCCTGCATCAGCACGCAGCCGGGCCCGATGACCGCAGCAGGCCCGACCTCCACGCCGGACTCGACCACAGCACCGGCGCCCACTTCGACTGTGGCATCGAGCACCGCGTCAGCCGCCACCACCGCCGAGGCATGAACCCCGGCAACCGGGGCTGCCGCCGGGTGCAGCACCTGAGCGATGCGTGCATAGGCTGCGTAGGGATTGCCAGCCACCAGCGCCGGCACCGGACAGCGACCAACGTCCGCCGCCGCCAGGACCACGGCCGAGGCCCGGGTCCCAGCCAGCTGAGCGCGATACTTGGGGTTGGCCAGAAAACTGAGCGCACCCGGACCGGCCTGGGCGAGCGTCGCAACCCGCTCGACGCAGCAATCGGGGTCGCCGACGAGTTCCAGCCCGAAACGGACCGCCAACTCGCCGAGCGACGTGGCCATGCCCTGCCCCTGGATCAGTTGGCGGGCGCGGAGGGGGTCCTGGACTTCAGTGCCGCGACCACCTGGCCGGTGACGTCCATGGCGGACGAGGCATACAGGACTCCATCACTCACCACCAAGTCGTAGCCATTGGCCCGGGCGAAGGTCTGGACCTCCTGCAGGAGAACCCGCTGCACCTTGCCAAATTCCTCATTGCGGCGCAGGTTGGCGTCTTCCTGCAGTTCGTTGAAACGCCGCGCGAGGTCGCGCTGCCCGTCACGCAGCTCCCGCTCGGCCTTGGAGCGCTCGGCCTCGGACATCACCGCGGCATCACGCTTGAGCTTCTCCTCCTTGTCCTGCAGGGCCTTCTGCTGGTCGGCCAACTCGCGCTGGCGCGGCAGGAATTCCCCTTCCAGAGCCTCCTGCGCTGCGCGCGCCTGTGGCGACTCCTCAAGGAGCTTTACGGTGTTGACGTAACCGATCTTGAATTGGGCGGAAGCCGCCGCCGGGAACAGGGCCACGGCCGCAACGGCCGCCAGCCAGAGGTGCTTAGTCATGTGTTGCCTCATCTCCATGTACATCAGAATGCAGAACCCACGGTGAACTGGAAGCCCTCGGTCTCGTCCGGATACAGCACGCCAATCGCCTTCTCATCGTTGAGGGGGAAGCCGTAGCTGAAGCGGAAGATGCCGAGCGGCGCGAGCCACTGGACCGCCACGCCCACCGATTGCTTGAGATTATTGTAGTCAAACTCGTAGTCGACCGGGGTCACCCGATCGGTGCCGACAAATTGGGTGCCCTGGCCCTGGGAGAATACGTTACCGATGTCGTAGAAGGCACTGATCCGGGCACTGGCCCGCCACTTCTCCGGCACCGGGAAAATCAACTCCGCCCGGCCCGTGACCTTCATGTTGCCACCGTAGGGGTTACCGAAGCTGTCCTTGGGACCCAGGCGGCTTTCGCGGAACCCACGCACCGTTTCCGGCCCGCCGGCAAAGAACTGCCGATAGGGCGGCAGCGTGGTGGTGTCGTCGTCCAGGGAATCGCCCCACGCCAGTTCAGCCGCAAACGCCAGGGTCCACTGCTTGTATACCGGCAGCAGCTTGAGGAAGTCATAGCTGACCACGTAGTAATTCACGTCACTACCGGGAACAGCTGCCGACAGGTACACGGAGTGGCGGGTGCCACGCGTCGCAAACAGGGCCCGATTACGGGTATCGTAAGACCATCCGGCGCTCAGCTCGTAGGTATTGAACTTGGTTCCATAGAGGACGGTCGTGATGTCAATCGGCTGGCCCGTGGTTGGGTCGATACCCTGTTGCACCAGTTCGCGGGTGTAGGACTTACCGTTGTTCCGTACCCAGTCAACCGCCTCGCGCGCGCTACCGAATTCATTGGTGATGAGGTCGGACCTCTGCGCGGTCACGCCAAAGCGCAGCGACTGGAACTCGGAGATCGGATAACCGAACTCGAGTGAAGCCGCGTAGGTCTTGGTCGAGAAATCGGAGGCCGCCGAGACGTACTGGGTGATGTCGCGATACTGGATACCCACCGTCCTCGCCACCCCATCGATGTTGGTATAGGGGTCGGTATGGGAGATCGAGTACAGCTTGGAATAGCGTCCACCGGCCAGTTCCACCGCCAGGCGCTCGCCGCTGCCCATGAAGTTGGAGTGCACGAAGCTGCCGTTGAGGATGGCACCCTGTGACTCCGAATAACCGATGCCACCACTGAACTGCCCGGGCAGTCCTTCGGTGATGTCGAAGCTGACGTCCACCAGATCGGGCGTACCGCCCACCGGCTGGGTCTCGAACTCCACCTTCTCGATGAACGGTAGCCGCTGGATGCGCTCCTTGGATCGTTCGAGCAGGGAATTGGACAGGTAGGCGCCCTCGAGCTGGCGCATCTCACGGCGCAGCACCTCGTCGTCGATGGCACTGGTGTTCTCGAAGTTGACGCGGCGCACGTAGGCTCGACTGCCCGGGTCGACGAAGAAGGTCAGGTCGATGGTCTTCTCGTCCTCGTTGGCCTGCGGCACCGGGTCGATCTTCGCGAAGGCGTACCCATCCACACCGAGCCGCAGCGACATCAACTCCTGGGTCTGGGTGATCAGGCGCCGGGAGTAAGTCTGGCCCGGCTGGACCACCAGCAGCTGGCGAAGTTGTTCCTCCGGCACCACCATCTTGCCGGCAATCTTGACCTCCCCGACCTTGTACACCTCGCCTTCCTGGACGTTGACGGTGATGAAGATGTCGTCCTTTTCCGGCGCGATCGCGACCTGGGTCGACTCGACCTCGAAGTTGGCGTAACCACGGTCCTGATAGTAGGACCTCAGTTTCTCGAGGTCGCCCTGCAAGGATTCCCGAGAATAACGATCGTCCTGTCGATACCAGGACAGCCAGTTAGGCGTTTTCAGCTCGAATTCCTCGACCAATTGTTCGTCGTCGAACACGGTATTGCCGACCACGTTGATCTGGCGAATACGCGCCCGCTTGCCCTCCGCAATGTCGATGGTGATGCGCACCTTGTTGCCGGGCACGTCAACCACCTGGGTATCGACGCGCACCGCGTACTTGCCACGCGCGAAGTACTGGTCGGTCAGGTAACTGGTGACCTCTTCCAGCACCGAGCGGTCGAAGGTCTTGCCCTGGGCGAGGCCTACGTTACGCAGGGAACGCTCGAGATCCTCGGTCTTGATGTCCTTGTTGCCCTTGAGCTCGAAACTCTCGATGGAGGGCCTCTCCAGCACCACCACTACCAGCGTGTTGCCGTCGCGACGCAACTCGATGTCGCGGAAGAAGCCAGTGGAAAACAGCGCCTTGATCGCTTCCTGCTGGCGCCTGGCATCCAGCCGGTCGCCAATGTTGACGGGCAGGTAGTTATACACCGTGCCTTCCGCGATGCGCTGGAGGCCCTCCACGCGTATATCCCCGACCACGAAGTCCGGCGCCTGGGCGTGGGCGGCCGCGGCTGCATGCGCAACCAGTATCCCGCTGACCAACCTGCGAAGCATCTCCCTCAACCCCCTGGATCGAACCTAGCCAGCCAGCCTGGACAGGTCGTTGTAGAACGCATAGCCCATCATGAGGACAAGCACCATCACGCCGATTCTTTGGCCGATTGCCTGGGCAGCCTCCGACACCGGGGAGCCCTTGACCAGCTCCGCCATCTGGTAAACCACTTGCCCGCCGTCGAGGATAGGCAGGGGCAGGAGGTTTAGCACCGCCAGCGATATGCTGATCAGTGCCAGAAAACCAAGGAAATAATCGAGGCCGCCGGACGCCGACAGGCCAGCATACTGGGCGATGTTAACGGGACCGGAAAGATTGCGCGAAGAAACCTCGCCGGTAATCATCCTGGCCAGGAACTTCAGCGTGAGCACCGTCTTGTCCCAGGTTTCATCGAAGGCCGGCAGCAAGGCCGCCAGCGGACCATAACGCTCCTCCACCTGCATCTGGGGTGGAAATTCGGCCAGACCGTCCGCCGTCATGCCGATCTGACCGATCACGCGGCCACCCTCCTCGACCGAGTCGATGACCAGGTCCAGGTCGACGGACCGCCCCTGGCGCTCCACCGACAGACGCACCGCCGCTCCCGGGCTGGCCCGCAGGAGGCCCGCGAGGGCGAAGAAATCGTCAACTGGCTGGCCATCCAGGGCCTGGATCAAGTCGCCCGGCAACAGCCCGGCGAGGTAGGCCGGACCACCCTCCACTACACTGCCGACCCGGGCGGGAATGGTTGGCTGCCAGAACTGGAGCCCCAGGCCATCCAGCAGAGCGCCGGGCTCGGTCAGTGCCCGTCGCCCTGATGCTGGCACCGACAGGACCAATGATCGCTGGCGGCCGTCCTCGCCAAGCACCCGCACTGGCAGTTCCTCGTAGTCCAGGATGCCATTGAGGAGCCCGAGGATGGCCTGCTGACGCGTCTGCACGGGCGCGTCGCCGACCTCGATAATCGCGTCGCCGGGCAGCAGCCCAGCACGGGCGGCGGTGGAGTCGAGCGCAACCTGCCCGACCAGCGGCTTCAGCCCGGGCACGCCGATCAGGAACAGCAGCCAGAAGGCGACAATCGCAAACAGGAAGTTCGCCCCGGGCCCGGCCAGCAGGACCCCGATTCGGGCCACCGGCGAACGGCTCTGGAAGGAACGCTCCCTGTCCTCCAAGGGTACCGGGCCATCTTGCTCGTCCAGCATCTTCACGTAGCCGCCGAGCGGCAGGGCCGCGATGACGAACTCGGTCCGATCCGGATGGTTACCCACCCGCCGAAACAGCGGGCGGCCAAAACCAATTGAGAAGCGCAGCACCTTGAAGCCCAGGCGCCGGGCGGCCCAGAAGTGACCGTACTCGTGCACCGCAACCAGGATGCCTATGGCCACCAGGAAGGAAGCAACGGAGATAAGAATGGTCAAGGTCATGGCCGATCAGGCTCCCGAAACCGCCCGCGCCGCGAGCTCCCGGCCCTGGCGGTCCGCCTCCAGGACGTCCTCGAGGCCGCCAACCGCGGCAGGCGCATGACCCTGCAGCACACGATCAATGACCGTCGCGATGCCGGGAAAGTTCAGCTCGCCCTTCAGAAAAGCAGCCACAGCCACCTCGTTCGCTGCATTGAGTACCACAGGCGCCGTTCCTCCCCGTTTGGCGGCCTCGCGGGCCAGGCGCAGGCAGGGAAAGCGCACCGGGTCGGGGGGCTCGAACTCCAGTGCGGCCGTCGCTGCAAGATCCAGGGATTGTACACCGGAGGCGATGCGATCCGGCCATGCCATGGCATTGGCAATCGGGGTGCGCATGTCGGGCTGGCCCAGCTGGGCCAGCACTGAACCGTCATCGTATTCGACCATCGAGTGGATGATGCTTTGCGGATGAACGACGACCTCGACCCGGCTCTCCTCTACCCGAAACAGCCAGCAGGCCTCGATGATCTCGAGGCCCTTGTTCATCATCGAGGCCGAATCCACGGAAATTTTCTGTCCCATGCTCCAGTTGGGGTGGGCCACCGCCTGCGCCGGGGAGGCCGCCGCCATCTGCGCCGCGCTCCACTGCCGGAAAGGCCCACCGGAGGCGGTCAGCACCAGCCGTTTCATGCCGGGAATCGCGCAGCCAGGGCGAACCCCGGGCGGCAGGCACTGGAAAATGGCGTTGTGTTCACTATCGATGGGAAGCAGCATTGCGCCACTGCGCTCAACCGCCGCCATCAGTAGTTCGCCCGCGCAGACCAGGGCTTCCTTGTTGGCCAGCAACAGGCGCTTGCCCGCCTCGGCCGCAGCCAGCGTCGACTGCAGTCCGGCCGCACCGACGATGGCGGCCATTACCTGGTCAGCCTCAGGGTGAACGGCAACCTGCAGCAAGCCCTGCGGGCCCGACAGGACGGGGATGCCAAGATCCTCGGCCTGAAGCGCCTGCTGCAGGCACACGGCGGCCTCCGGGCTGGCCATGGCGACACATTCCGGTCGGAACTCCCGGCACTGATCGAGCAAGTCCGCATGGCGGGAATGGGCGGCGAGGGCCACTACCCGGAACCTGTCCGGGTGCCGCCTGATGATGTCGAGGGTGTTCAGGCCAATCGAACCGGTCGAACCGAGGATCGCAACGCCCTGCATCAAGCCAGCACCCCGACCAGGGACAGACCCAGCACCAGCACCGGCAGTGCCGCCGTCACGCTGTCGATCCGGTCGAGCACTCCACCGTGCCCGGGGAGCAATCGTCCACTGTCCTTGAGGCCCGACTGGCGCTTGAACAGGCTCTCGGTCAGGTCACCAATGACCGACGCGCAAAATACGGCGGTGCCAAGCGGCAGCAGGATGGCGAGCGGTACCGTGAACCAGGCAGCCCCCAGCCAGGCGATGACAAGAGCGACCACGGCGCCGCCCAAGGTACCCTCCCAGGTCTTGTTGGGGCTGACCGCGGGCGCCAGCTTGAGTCGCCCGAAGCGCCGGCCCGCGGCATAGGCCCCAACATCCGCGCCCCACGCCGTGGCCAGGCCGAAGATCAGCCACTCACGAGCCAGGGTGCCCGACAGCAGCAACTGGGTCATGGCTACCCACATGGGGACCAGGGCAAGCAGCCCGGCCAGCGCAGCCAGCCACCGCGAACCGCGGCGCGGAGCCAGCAGGATCCAGGACAGGGCAGCCAGCCACCAGCCAACGGCGAGAGCCATCACCACTGCGAGCGCCGAGGGCTGGCTGCTGACCCAGGTCCAGGTCACGAGCATGGTAAGGAACACCAATCCCACATAGGCCAGCCTCGCGGCCATGCTGGTCAGGTGAGCCAGCGCAGCCCACTCCCAGGCGCCGGCCAGGGTCATCAGACCCAGCGCGGCCGCGCCGAGGCTCGGCGGCAGCAGGAACAGCGCCAGCCACAGCAGCAGTACGAGCACCACGGCCGTGGCTACCCGCTGCCCGAGCATCAGGGGCCGCCCCGGACCTGATGCGAGGTCGCCCCGAAGCGCCGTTCACAGGCGGCGAAGTAGTCAATGGCCCGGTCGAAGTGGTCGGCTGAAAAATCGGGCCAGGCGGAATCGCAGAAGTAGAGCTCGGTGTAGGCGAGGTTCCACAGCAGGAAATTACTGATGCGTCGCTCGCCCCCCGTGCGAATGAACAGGTCAGGGTCTGGCAAGCCAGCCAGCGACAGCCGATCGGACACGGCCTGTTCATCGATGTCGTCCAGGCCCAGCTCTCCGCGCCCGACCGCAGCCGCCAGCTGCCGGGAGGCCTGCACGATATCCCAGCGGCCCCCGTAGCTGACCGCAACCTGCAGCCGCAGCCGGGTATTGCCCGAGGTGGCCAGCTCGACGCGGGCCATGTCCTCCTGCAGGGGTGCCGAGAGGGTCGAACGGTCGCCGATGAAGCTGAGCCTGACGCCGTTCTCGATCAGGTCCCGGGCCTGGGAGTCGAGTGCCTCCAGGAACAGCTGCATCAGGACGTCGACCTCCTCGACGGGGCGGGTCCAGTTCTCCGACGAAAAGGCGAACAGGGTCAGTGCGTCCACGCCGCGACGGATGGCGTGCTCGACAGTCGTTCGGGCCACGCGGCTGCCCTCGCGATGACCGTCAGTCCTCGGCAAGCCGCGCTGCTGGGCCCAGCGGCCGTTGCCGTCCATGACAATCGCCACATGACGGGGCACCACGGGCGGATCCTTAACTCCTTGCTGGGCGAGGACCATCTGTTTGCCGCGGGCACTCAGACCTGCAGCAACTCCTTTTCCTTCTCGGCCAGCACCGCATCCACCTCGGCGACGTGCTGGTCGGTCAGTTTCTGGACCTCGTCCTGGGCGCGCCGGTCGTCGTCCTCGGAGATGAGTTTCTCCTTGAGCATTTCCTTGAGGTCGTTCATGAGATCGCGGCGAACGGCACGGACCGCCACCCTGGCGTGCTCGGCCTCCTGACGGGCCACCTTGGTCAGGTCCCGGCGCCGCTCCTCGGTCATGGCCGGCAGCGGCAGGCGGATGACCGTGCCCGCGGTATTGGGGGTCAGGCCGAGGTCGGACTTCATGATGGCCTTCTCGATCACCGACACCATGGCCTTGTCCCAGGGGGAAACCATGAGCGTGCGGGCATCCTCTACCGTGACGTTGGCCACCTGGCTAAGGGGCATCTCCGAACCGTAATATTCGACCCGGATTCCCTCCAGCAGGGCGGCATTGGCCCGCCCGGTGCGCATGCGCCTGAAGTGTTCCTTGAGGCTGGTGATGCACTTGCCCATCCGGGCGTTGGCATCCTTCCTGAGATCGTCAAGCATCTTGCACCTCCACCATGGCGCCTAAGCCACCAGGGTTCCCACGTCCTGACCCTGCACAATGCGGATCAGGTCGCCCGGGTTGAACAGGTTGAACACCCTGAGCGGCAAATGATTGTCGCGGCACATCACGATGGCCGTAGCGTCCATCACGCCCAACCTGCCGTCCAGGACCTCATCGTAGCTGATCCGTTCATAGCGCTTCGCATCGGGATGGGTGACCGGGTCGTCCGTGTAGACGCCGTCGACCTTGGTCGCCTTGAGCAGCAGGTCGGCCTCGATCTCGATGGCGCGCAGCGAGGCCGCCGTATCGGTGGTGAAGAACGGGTTACCGGTGCCTGCCGCGAAGATGGTACAGCGCCCCTTCTCGAGGTGCCGGATGGCACGGCGCCGGATGTAGTCCTCGCAGACCTGCTGGCAGCGCAAGGCCGACATGACCCTGGCATGCTGGCCAAGGCGTTCCAGCGCGTCCTGCAGGGCCAGCGCATTCATGATGGTCGCCAGCATGCCCATGTGGTCTGCGGCAACCCGGTCCATACCGGACCGGGCCAACCCGGCGCCCCGAAACAGGTTACCCCCACCGATGACCACCGCCACCTGGGTACCGAGGCTGATGACCTCCTGAACCTCGGTAGCAATGCGGATGAGCACCTCCGGGTCGATGCCGTAATCCTCGCCACCGAGCAGGGCCTCCCCGCTGAGTTTGAGGAGGATGCGGCGCGGCCTGATGGTCGAATCGGACGACATGCGTAAACCCCTGTGACGGCTCCCGGATTATAAATAACAAACCCCGCCTGGGCGGGGTTTGCTGCCAACAAAGTGCCCTGGGAGCTGACCGCCTCAGGCCTTGCCCTGAGCGGCCCTGACCTGGGCAGCGACCTCGTCGGCGAAGTTCTCCTGCTTCTTCTCGATGCCCTCGCCCACCTCATAGCGGACGAAGCCCTGCACCGTGGCGCCGGCCTGCTGGAGGCGCTTTTCCACCGTGATGTCGGGATCCTTCACGAATGGCTGCCCAACCAGGCAGATTTCGGCGAGGTACTTGCGCACCCGGCCCTCCACCATCTTGGCCACGATCGCCTCCGGCTTGCCCTCCTGGGCGGCCTGGGCGCTAAGGATCTCACGCTCCTTGTCGAGCTCGGCCGGGGGCACCTCCGCGGGCGTTGCGTAGCGCGGATTGCTGGCCGCCACGTGCATGGCGATGTCCCGCGCCACCTCGTCATCGCCGCCGGTCAAGGACACCAGCACGCCGATGCGGCCACCATGAACGTAGGCCCCGATCCGCCCGGTACCGGAGAGCCGGGCCACCCGACGCACCGTGATGTTCTCGCCAATCCGAGCGACCAGTCCGCGGCGGATCTCCTCGATGGTCTGGCCACCATCCATCGGCAGCGCGAGCACGGCCTCGAGGTCGGACTGGCCGCTGGCCAGCGCCAGGTCGGCCACCGCACCGGCGAAGGCCTGAAAGTCCTTTTCGCGTGCCACGAAATCCGTCTCGCAGTTGACTTCGACGACAACTCCCGCCTGTCCATCAGTGCTGATCGCGGTGACTATGACGCCCTCCGCAGCCACCCGACCGGCCTTCTTGTCGGCCTTGGCGAGGCCAGCCTTGCGCATGGCCTCGGCCGCCTTGTCGAGATCGCCGCCGGCTTCCACCAGCGCCTTCTTGCACTCCATCATCCCCGCACCAGTTCGCTCGCGCAGGGCCTTTACGTTTTCGGCTGTGATCGTCATGTGCGTCCTGGCTCCGTGTTACTCGCCTGCCTGGGCTTCGTCGGCCGCGGGAGCGGCAGCCGCTTCCGCTTCTCCTTCCGGTGACGCCGCTCGACGGGCGGGGGCGCGAGAGGGCTTGCGACGCGTGGTCGCCGCAGGCTGCTTGCGCGGCGCGGCACGGCCCGGCGCTGCCTTGCGCCGCACGTTGCCTTCCTCGTCGAGTTCGACGAAGTCGTCCTCGCCCGCCGGCACTTCCGGCACCGAGGCACGGCCTTCCAGCACCGCGTCGGCGATGCCGGCCGCGTAGAGCCGGATAGCCTTCATGGCGTCATCGTTGCCTGGAATCATGTAATCGACGCCCTCGGGCGAGCAGTTGGAATCGACCACTGCTACCACCGGGATACCGAGCTTGCGGGCCTCGCTCAGTGCGATCTGCTCGTGTCCCACGTCGATGACGAACAACACGTCGGGCAAACCGGGCATATCCTTGATGCCGCCGAGGCTGCGCTCGAGCTTGTCCAGCTCGCGACGCAGGCCCTGGGCCTCCTTCTTGCCGCGGCGATCCAGCGCCCCGCTGTCGCGCAGTTCCTCGATTTCCTGCAGCCGCTTGATGGACTGCCGGATGGTCTTGAAATTGGTGAGCATGCCGCCCAGCCAGCGCTGATTGACGTAGGGCATGCCGGCCCGGGCCGCTTCCTCACGGACCGCATCGCGGGCGCTGCGCTTGGTGCCGACGAACAGCACACGACCCCCGTCGCTGGCCACCGACTTCACGAAGGCCGCTGCCTCGTTGTAAAGCGGGAGGGTTTTCTCGAGGTTGATGATGTGGATACGGTTGCGTTCGCCGAAGAGGTACGGGCCCATCTTCGGGTTCCAGAAGCGGGTCTGGTGTCCGAAATGGACGCCCGCCTCCAGCATCTGCCGCATGGTGACACTGGCCATTTATCTGCTCCTTGTCCGGGTTGGATCCTCCGCGCCCCCGCATGCGGCAACCGGAGCAAGCTCCGGCACCCGGCCGCACGTGACGGGACGCGTGTGGATTTGGTTGAGAAAAAACGCCGCGCTTTATACCATTAACCGGTCCTGTACACAATGCCTTACCCCCCAGGAAGGTCACCCCAGTGCTGATGGCCCGGAATCCCGGTGTGAGCCTCAAGACGCCCGCCGAGCAAGACCTGATGCGAGCAGTC
>JAURLT010000125.1 GCA_030831085.1 Gammaproteobacteria bacterium | reverse complement strand
GAGCTGCTGGAGCGTCGCTACGGGGGGCGCAGCATTCGCACGCTGATCTCCGGCCTGTTCCTCTTCGGCAATGTGGTCATCTACCTGCCTGCAGCCCTCTACAGCGGCAGCCTGTTCATGCAGTCCCTGTTCGACACCACCCTGCCGGTGACTGTGTTCGCCATCATCCTCGCACTCATCGGCGCGGCCTATTCGGTGTTCGGGGGACTGCGGGCGGTGGCGGTGATGGACACCTTCTCGGGGATCGGCGTACTGGGCCTCGCCCTGTTGATCGTCTTCCTGGCGCTGGCCGCGGTCGATTTCGATCTCTTCACTGGCGTCCCGCCGGAGCGGCTGACCATGATCGGTGGCGACGACTCGCCCATCCCCTGGCATACCCTGCTGACCGGCATGATCTTCATCCAGATCTTCTACTGGTCGACCAACCAGAACATCACCCAGAAAGCCATGGCCGCGCCGAGCGTCAGCGAGGCCCGCAAGGGCGTGCTCGCCGCGGCGGCGATCAGGATCCTGGTAATCCCGCCCATCGTAGTGATCCCGGGCGTGGTGGCCTACAAGCTGTTTGGCGACGTGGGCGATGCCGCCTATGGCAGGCTGGTCGGCGAGATCCTGCCGGGCTGGTTGTCCGGGGCCTTTGCCGCCATGGTGGCGGCTGCCGTAATCACCACCTTCAGCGCCGTGCTCAACAGCACTGTTGCGCTCTATGCGGTGGACTTCCATGAGCAGTTCGCCGGCAAGGTGCGGAACCACTGGAAGCTGGGTGCAGTGGTCTCGGCGCTGGTGACCGTGACGGCCATCCTGCTGGTGCCGGTGTTCCAGAATGCCGAGAGCATCATCAACCTGCTGCAGCAGCTGAACGGCCTGTTCTCCATGCCAATCCTGTCCGCGTTCGTCGCGGGATTGCTGTTCAGGGGCGTGTCGGCCCCGGCGGCGATTGCCGGCGTCCTGTGGGGCTTTGCCTTGTACGCCACCTACACCTTTGTCTGGCAGCCTGCCAGGTGGATCACGCTGCACTACATTCACTTCATGGTGATCGTGCTACTCACTTCGGTCGCGGCTGCGCTTGCCTTCAATCGCTGGGCGTTGGGTGGCAGGGCGCGCTATATCGGCCTGAGCCTGCTGCGCGAGTCGTGAACCCGGTTCTCATCGACAGGGCGCGTGCCGGGTTGCGCCAGCATCTCGGCCGGGAAGCCGCGGGCTGGGCCTTTGCGCCGGGGCGGGTCAACCTGATTGGTGAGCACACCGACTACAACGACGGTTTTGTGCTGCCCTGCGCCATTGACGCCGGGACCGTGGTAGCCCACGCGGCGCGCGAGGACGGCCAGATCAGGGTGGTCGCGCTGGACGAATCCGGTGAACCGGTGGACACCTTCGACGGATTAAACACGCCGTTGCCTCTGGCGCAGGGTCATTGGGCCAATCACGTCCGCGGCATGGCAGCTGCCCTGCTGGCTGCAGGAGACCTCCGCAGCGGCATGGACCTCGCCATCGCAGGCAGCGTGCCGAGGGGTGCCGGGTTGTCCTCCTCTGCATCGTTGGGCGTGGCGCTGGCGCTGGCGTGCCGAGCCGAGGCACCGCATCCGCTGGAGGCTGCGAGGCTGGCGCAGTGGTCCGAGCACCACTTCGTAGGCTGCCAATGCGGGATCATGGACCCCCTGGTGGCGGCCGCTGCCACCTTAGGCAGCGCCCTGCTGATCGACTGTCGTGAGCCGGCCTGGCAGGGCATCGCCGTCCCTGACGAGGTGGGCATCCTGGTGGCCCATTCGGGGGTGACGCGAGAACTCGCAGCTGGTGCCTACAACCTTCGACGCGAGGAGTGTGCCCGAGCCGCTACTTGCCTTGGCGTGGACTCGCTCCGCGAGGTCGACATGGCTGCGGTGGAAGCGCCAGTACCCGACATGGAGGAGACCGTCTGGCGTCGCGCCCGACACGTCGTCAGCGAGAACGCACGGACGCTGCAGGCGGCGGAGGCGCTGGCTGCAGGCGACCTGCGGGCGCTCGGCGACCTGTTGCGAGCCTCGCATGCTTCGCTGCGTGACGACTTCGAGGTCACAGTGCCCGAGGTCGATGCGCTGGTGGAGGGGCTGAATGCCGCAATAGTCGATGACCTCGGCGGGCTGGGCGGTGCGCGAATGACCGGTGGAGGGTTCGGTGGCTGCGTGGTGGCGCTGGCCCCGACGGACGCCCTCGCCGGCCTGGCCGGCGTCGCCCGTGCGGCGCTCTTGGCAGCGGGCGTCGCGCACCCACTGGTCTTCCAGTCGCGACCAGGATCGGGAATGCAGGGGCTACGGCTCAGCTGAGCAGCGCGTTCAGGCGCTCGATGAAGAGATCCTGACCGAGATGCACGTTGGCTTGCCAGTCACGGCCCGCGTCCTCGTCGGCCGTATCGGTCACGTACTTGAAGGATCGCCAAGGGGTGTGTGTGCGGCGGCAGGCGGCGGCGATCGCAAACAGTTCCATGTCCACCAGGTCGACTGACCGCTCCGCGAGCCAGGGATCATGACCGGTGACGAAGCGGTCCCCGGTGGCGCAGACGACCCCGGGCCATCCGGATGAAAACTCATCCAGTGCCGGCTCGAACGGTGTCCGGCCGCGGGGCGCAAGGGGCTCGGCAATGATGTCATGCTGGATTACGCGACTTACCTCCAGCAGGCCCTGGAGATCGGCACGGACCGCGCCGGCGGTGCCGAAATTCACGACCAGCGAGGGCTTGAACTCCGTCAGAGCCCTGGTGACCGCGCAGGCGGCGTTCACCTTGCCGACGCCGGTCATGACCTGCGTGATGGTGTCCGGCAGGCGGCTGCCGACGAGTTCGAGCTCCAGCGCGCTGACCACCAGGATGCCATTACCTTTTTGCATGTCGTCAGTCTATCAGGGACTCACCGGGGCACATCATCGGCCCCGACTTGCTATCCTCCGGTCAGACACCGCGCCGCCTGGAGCAGAAACATGGCCGAAGACATGAAGAAATGGCTGGAAAGGGCAGTGACTGGCAAGGGCTGGCACGAACGCCCGCGTTCCGGCAATGGCGGCGGCCAGCCTCCGGACCCCGTCAAACTGGACGTGTCGCTGCGCTCGGTGGGATGGTTGCTAGTCGGCGTGCTGGCCATGGTGGCGGCGTTCAGCAGTTTCTACACCGTCCAGCCGGAAGAAAGGGCCGTCATCAAGCGCCTGGGACGAGTGGTCGGGATTGCCGACCCGGGCCTGCACTTCAAGCTGCCCTTCGGGATCGACCGGGTGCAGTTCGTGGCTACGGAACGGGTGCTCAAGCAGGAGTTCGGCTTCCGGACCGGAGCCTCGGCCGACGACGAGGGTCGTAGTCGCTACGTGGACCAGGATTTCTTCGTCGAGTCGCTCATGCTGACCGGAGACCTGAACATCATCGTGGCGGAATGGGTCGTGCAGTACCGCATCGCGGACCCGGTGAAGTTCCTCTACGGCATGCGCGAACCCACCCGTACCCTGCGCGACATTGCCGAGTCCGTCATGCGGCGGGTAGTGGGTAACCGCATCGGCAGCGAGGTGCTGACTACTGGCCGAGTGGAAATTTCCAACACGGCGCGCGACGAGATCCAGGCCGCGATGGATCGTTATGACAACGGTATACAGGTGATCACCGTCGAACTGCAGGACGTGGTGCCTCCGCCCCGGGTCCAGCCAGCGTTCAATGAGGTCAACGAGGCCCGGCAGCAGCGCGAGCGCATGATCAACGAGGCCAACAAGCAGGCCAACCAGGCCATCCCTAAAACGGAGGGCGAGGCAAACCGCCTGGTGTCGGAGGCGGAAGGCTATGCCACCGAGCGCGTCAATCGCGCGCTGGGCGAGACGGCGCGCTTCAATGCCGTGCTGACGGAATATCGACTCGCCCCTGAGGTTACGCGCTCGCGGCTGTATCTCGAGGCGCTGCGCGAGGCCTTGCCGCGGGCTGGCTCGGTAGTGGTGGTGCAGGATGGCCAGGCTTCACCCCTGCCGCTTCTCAATTTGCGGGACGCCCAGCCGCCGCGGCGGCGTAACCAGAACCAGGAGGGCGGCGAATGAGCAGGCTGATGACTTGGGCGGCAGGCGCGCTGGTGGCCTTCCTGGTGCTGGCGAATACCCTCTACGTAATAGACCAGGCCGAGCAGGGTATCGTCGTGCAGTTCGGTGAACCCATCGGTGAGGTGGTGGACTCGCCCGGGCTGCACTTCAAATTACCCTTCATCCAGGAGGTGCGCCGCTACGACCGGCGCATGCTGGCCTGGGACGGTGACGTCTCGCAGATCCCGACTTTGGGCCGCGAGTTCGTGGTGGTCGACACTACGGCTCGCTACCGAATCGCCGACCCGCTGCAGTTCCTGCGCTCGGTGCGCGACGAGGCCGGTGCGCGGACCCGTCTCGACGATATCATCGACTCGGTGGCCCGTGACATCGTCTCCGGCACCAACCTCGAGGAAATCGTGCGCTCGGCGGATTGGCAGGTGAACCTCGCCGAGGTGGCGGAGGTGGCCGAGCAGGAAGGCGTCGCGGTCGAGCAGCTGGACCTGGAGAAGCCGAAGAAGGGTCGCGGCAAGCTGGAGCAGGAGATGCTCGCAGCCGCCTCGCGCCTGATGCCGGGCCTCGGTATCGAATTGATCGACGTGCGCATCAAACGCATCAACTACATCGACTCGGTGCGCACCCAGGTCGAGAGCCGGATGATTGCCGAGCGGCAGAGTATCGCGGAGCGCTTTCGCTCCGAGGGTCAGGGTCGCAGCCAGGAAATCCTCGGCGACATGGAACGCGAGCTGCGCCGGATCCGCTCCGAGGGCGCGCGCAAAGCCAAGGAGATCCAGGGCCGGGCCGATGCCGAGGCCACCCGGATTTACGGGCAGGCCTACGGCAAGGACCCGGAGTTCTACAAGTTCTTCAAGACCCTGGAGAGCTTCGATGCCATCGGCGAGAACAGCACGCTGATGCTCGACGCCGACTCCGATTACTTCCGCTACCTCGACTCCAGCCGGCGGCGCTGAGGACAGGCCTCAGCGCGCGCCCAGTTCTTCCAGCAGGGCAGTGGCGCCGTAGACCTTGTCCAGCGCCTCACGCCAGATGGCCGGGTGGACCGCAACGGAGCGGTTCTTCTCGGTGTCGAACCAGTAGGCGCCGGAAATGGAGTGGATGTTGCCGTCGAACATCACCCCCACCACCTCACCGCGGGCATTTAGCAGCGGGCTGCCGCTGTTACCACCCACGATGTCGTTGTTGGTCGACAGGTTGAAGGGAGTCGTCAGGTCCAGCCGGTCGCGGGCCGCCATCCAGCGCTCCGGGATGCGGAACGGAGCCTGCCCCGTGGCTCGGGCAAAAGCCCCTTCCAGCCGGGTGTAGGGCTCGACGCTGCGCCCTCCCTCCTGCCAGCCCTGTACGGTGCCGAAGTTCAGTCGCAGGGTGAAGGTGGCGTCCGGATAGACCTCGGTGCCGTAGAGGTCGAAGCGGGCCCGCGCGATCCGCTCCGCGGCATTGCTCGCCACGGCCTCCACCTCGTCCTCGTAGCGCTGACGCAGGGCGCGTGAGCGCTCATCCACGGTGCGTGCCAGCCCGATCATGGGATCTTCGGAAGCGTCAATTGCCTCCTGGCCGCCTTCCCAAAGCCGCAGCCGTTCCGCCGGATCGCCCAGCTGTGAACCGTTGACCAGCGAGCTGGCCAGCGTATCCGGCGAGTCGGTCGCCAGCAGTTCACGTACCACCGGGTGGTCCGGTCCAAGCCATTCACGCATCCGCTCCAGGCTGAAGGACAACGTGAGTGTTTCAAGCTCCGGGTAAACCGGCACTGGAGCGGCCATTTGCTGCCTCAGTCGGGGTAAGCCGGTATCAGTGAACTCTCGTAGACGCTCACCATCGGGCTTGCCGCGCTCGGCCGCGCCCCGCACCAGGGTGCGGGCATAGCGGAACAGCCGGCTGCTGAAGCCGGCCCCGCCCTCCAGGAAGCTGTACTCGTTGGCCATGTCCGCGTAGCGACGGTTGGCTTCGGCAATCTCCTGCCAGGGATCGCCGAGCTCCTTCAGCGAGGGCCGGGCGGTGGCATCGCGACGCAGGGTGGCCTCGCGCTCGCGCTTTTCCTGCATCAGGTCGTTGTCCAGTAGCGCATCCAGCAGCTTGCGCCGCACCTTGATGCCATTTTCCAGTCCGAACAGGGGGTCGGCACTGATCCGCTGATTCGATTCGCCGCCCTTGGCAAACTGGATGTAGCGTCCTCTCAGTTCATTGGCACGCAGCAAGGAAGGGGGCAGGTCGACGCCCCGCAGCCGCTCCAGTTGGGACACCGTCAACAGCCGGTCGGTGGAACCCGGATGGCCGGAGACCAGCACGAACTCGCCTGCCTGCGGGCCCTCGAAGTTCACCTTGAGGTGATGGTCCACCTTGGCGGGCGCGCCGTCTTCGTAGGCGCGCAGCAGGCTCATGTCGAGGCACCAGCGGGGAAACTGGAAGTTATCCGGATCACCACCAAAGGCCGCGATGCCTGCCTCCGGCG
>JAURLT010000124.1 GCA_030831085.1 Gammaproteobacteria bacterium | reverse complement strand
GCGGAGCCGGCCCTCAGCACACCGGTACCGCGATCCTGTGAGCGCGTCCCCCGATTTGACCGCACAGGCACGAGTCAGTCGGAGGTTAGGCGGGATTAAGCCGCCAGAGCGTAGTTGTCGTCGTTCGCAACTATTGGTTTGCAAGCAGATTAACGAGGTAGCCTGCACCTCGGCACGCACCTGGAGTTTCGCAACCCACGTCGAAACCGGTCGCCCCCAAGTAACCTTCACTATATCCCTTTATGGAGCCGTCTGCGCGGTTTCCAAGTCCCCGAGGGACTCCAGCGCCAGTTGCACCTCCAGCCAGCGCTCCTCGGCCGCTGCCAGGCGCTCCGCATGGCCCGCCCGAGTCTGGGCAAGTTCGGCCATCGCAGTCGCGCCACCCTGTTGATAAAGCGTGGGATCCGCCAGCCGGATGTCGATCTCCACCAGTGCCTGCCTGGACCGCTCGATTTCCTGCTCCAGACGGCTGCTTTCCCGCAGCAGGGGACGACGCTGGCGCAGCCAGGTCTGGCGGCGCTCCTCGGCCTCCTCGCGCGTCCGTCTCCGACCCTCCCGCGCCGGATCTGGCTGGCTGCCGAGCGTTCGCATGCGGCTCGAGGCCCAGTCCAGGTAGTCGACCAGGTCGCCGTCGAAGGGTTGTGCCTGCCCGTCGGCCACCAGCCAGAATTCCTCGCAGACCGAGTCGAGTAGGGCCCGATCGTGCGAGACCACCACCAGGCTGCCCTCGAAGCCCGCGAGTGCGGTGGCCAGTGCGTGGCGCATTTCCAGGTCCAGGTGGTTGGTGGGCTCGTCCAGCAGCAGCAGGTTGGGGCGCTGGCGCACGATCAGTGCCAACACCAGCCGGGCCCGCTCTCCGCCCGAGAGTCGACTCACCGGGGTCTCGGACAAGGTGCCGTCGAAATCGAAGCGCCCCAGGAAGTCCCTCAGGTCCTGCTCGCGCGTAGCCGGCTCCCGCCGAGACAGGTGCGCAAGCGGGGTAGCCGCAGGTTCCAGCTGCTCGAGCTGGTGCTGGGCGAAATAGCCGATCTCGAGACCGTAGCCCTCAGTACGCCGCCCAGACAGCGGCTTCAGGTCGCCGGCCAACGCGCGCATCAGGGTCGATTTGCCGGCGCCGTTCGGCCCAAGCAAACCAAGTCGCTGCCCGGGTCGCAGTTGCAGCGTCAAGGCCTGGAGGAGCGGCTGGTCCGAGTAGCCCAGCACCACGTCCGTGAGCCCCAGCAGCGGATTGGGAGCCCGTTCCGGTGCCGGAAAGGAAAAGTCGAAAGGCGAGTCGACGTGGGCCGCGGCGACCCGCTGCAGGCGATCGAGCGCCTTCAGGCGGCTTTGCACCTGGCGTGCTTTGGTGGCCTTCGCCCGGAAGCGCCTTACAAAGGCGTCGATGCGGGCGATCTCGCGCTGCTGGCGGGCGTGGGAGGCCTGCTGGACCGCCAGTTGTTCCGCGCGTTGCCTCTCGAAGGCGGAGTAATTGCCTGTATAGGCGACCAGGCTACCGCACTGCAGATGCACGATGTGACTGACGCAGCCGTCCAGAAATTCCCGGTCATGGGAAATCACCAGCAGCGTGCCCGGGTAAGTGGCCAGCCAGCGCTCCAGCCAGACAATGGCCTCGAGATCGAGGTGGTTGGTGGGCTCGTCCAGCAGCAGCAGGTCGGCGCGGGCGATAAGCGCTCTGGCCAGGTTGAGGCGCATGCGCCAGCCGCCAGAGAAGCTGGCAACCGGCCGTTCCATCTCCTCGTTGCGAAAACCCAGCCCGGCCAGCAACTCTGCGGCCCGGGCCCGAGCGGAGTACCCGTCCATTGCAGACAGGGCCGCATGGCACTCGCCGATGCCGTCGCCATCTCCGGCACTTTCTGCCTCGGCCAGGCGCTGTTCCAGCAGTCGCAGACGCTGGTCGCCGTCCAGCACGTAGTCGAGGGCCGGCTGTGGCAGGGCGGGCGTTTCCTGCAGGACGCTGGCCACCAGCCAGCCGGTCGGAACCCGTAGTTCTCCTGCCTCGGTGCCCAACTCGCCGCGCAGGGCGGCAAAGAGGCTCGATTTCCCACTGCCGTTCGCGCCGATGAGGCCCGCCCGCCACCCGGCATGGACGCGTAGGTCGGCTGCCTCCAGCAGCACGCGACTGCCCCGGGCAAGGGTGACGCCCTCCAGGTGGATCATGCGCGAAGCACAGTGAAGTCAGTCTTTGGGCGGACGCGGCAGGAACGCGCTGGTGCGCCGGATGTAATCCGCATAGCCCGGCTTGGTCTCGACCAGGGACTGCTCCAGCAGGCTGACCCCGGAGACCTTCAGGAGGAAAAAAGTCATCAGCAGCGGTCCGATCAGGGTCCACCACGCACCCGACCCATCGCAGGCCACCAGCCAGATGCCCCACCACAGGCAGGCGTTGCCAAAGTAGTTCGGATGGCGGGTGTAGCGCCAGAGTCCGCGGTCCATGACCTTGCCCCGGTTGGCGGGCTCTGCCTTGAAGCGGCGCAGTTGCCAGTCACCAACGGCCTCGAACAGGAAACCGGTCAGCCAGGCCAGCGTACCGAGGTAGGCCAGCGGCCCCAGGGCGTCTCCGCCGGGTGACAGTTGGCCCGCCTGGACGGGCAGGGCGACGAACACGATCAGCACACCCTGCAGGATGAACACGCGGGGCAGGCTCACGATCGCGTAGTTGCCGCCTGCCTCGGTGACCCGCTGGCGCCACGCGGCGTAGCGTGGGTCCTCGCCCTGACCGATGTTGCGCAGGGCCAAATAAATCCCGAGGCGCAGGCCCCATGCCGAGGTGATGGCTGCCAGCAGCCACTGCCTGGGCCCGGCGTCTTCGACCAGAAGTAGCGTGACCAGTGCGACGACCGCAAAGCCAGGTCCCCAGAAGATATCCACGATGCTGGCGTTCCTGAGCGGCAGGCTGATGAGCCACAGCAGCACCATGCAGCCGAGGATCACGGCAAGGTTGGTCAACAACAATGTGGTGAGGGTCATAGTGCTTTCCTCAGCGGCGAAGTTTCATCAGTCGGGCCTTGTCGCGCTGCCAGTCGCGGTCGCGTTGGTCGGCGCGCTTGTCGTGCTGTTTCTTGCCCTTGGCCAGGCCGATTTCCAGCTTGGCCCGGCCGTTTTTCCAGTACACCTGCAGGGGCACGATGGTGTAGCCCTTGCGCTCCACGGCCCCAACCAGGTGATCGATCTGGCGGCGGTGCAGGAGCAGTTTCCGCGAGCGCACCGGGTCGGCGATCACGTGGGTCGAGGTGGTGGGCAGCGGAGACAGGTGGGCCCCAAACAACCATGCCTCGCCACCCTTGAGCAGGACGTACCCCTCCTTCAACTGCAGGCGTCCCGCCCGCAGGGCCTTGACCTCCCAGCCCTGCAGCGCAAGGCCGGCCTCCAGGCGCTCCTCGATGAAATACTCGTGACGTGCCTTGCGGTTGACCGCAACCTGCCGGTTGCCCGATTCCTGATTCTTCATGCTGCAAGTTCCGTCATCTGCGCATTGTAGACTGCCGGCCCTTGCCCGGTGCCGGCCACGCACCCACAATTTGGGCACGATGGCAGTCCGGTCATGAAAGAGGTCAAGCGCAGCGCCCTGTTGCCGTATTCCGCCAGCCAGGTCTACGAACTGGTCGCGGACGTGGAGCGCTACCCGGAGTTCCTGCCGGGCTGCGTCGGTGCCCGCGTGCTGGAGCGCCGTGCCGACGGCGGGGTCGATGCCGAGTTGACCTTGCAGCAGGGCCCGGCGCGGGTCCGCTTCGCCACCCGTAACCGGATGGAGCCGGGGCGGCGCCTCGACATGCAACTGCACAAGGGGCCGCTTCAGGCCCTCGAGGGTCGCTGGGAGTTCCATCCAATTGGCGACAGCGGCTGTCGGGTCGAACTGTGGATTCGCTTTGATGCTGGCAGGACGGCGGCGGCGCTGTTGTTGTCCCCGCTGCTGGAATCGGTCTGCAATCGGATGGTCGATGCCTTCAGTAAGCGTGCTGCCAGTCTGCATGGCTGAGACGCTGGACATCGAAGTCCTGTTGGCTTGGCCGGACCGTGTGGACCGATGTCGGCTGTCCCTGCCGGCGGGATCGACGGTGGGGGAGGCGGCCGAGACCTCGGGCCTGCTTGAGCACGTGTCGGGAGCGGGCCTTGCCGTATTCGGGAAGGAAGTTTCCCCGGGTCAGCAACTGGAGGCAGGCGACCGTGTGGAGATCCTGCGGCCGCTGCTGGAGGACCCGAAAACCCGGCGTAGGCGGCGGGCCGGCCGCTAGGATCCGCCGGGCAGGTCCAGGAAAGGCTCGGGCAATTCGATCCGGTTGACCAGGTCGCCGTCGAACCAGACGATCAGGTGTGAGCGGCGGGTGTCGCCACTCTTGCCCTTCCGGAAAGTGTAGACGTAGTCCCAGCGTTCACTGGAGAACGGATCGGCCACCATCGGCGTGCCCAGCAGGAATCGGACCTGGCTGCGGGTCATGCCGACTTCCACGGCCTCGACCTGTTCCACGTCGAGCAGGTTGCCCTGCTGGGTGTCGAGCCGGTATACGCAACCGGGCAGCGCCGTGGTTGCCAGCATCAGGAAGGCGGCCAGCAGGGGGCCGGAAAGGTCGTAGGACTTCATGCGGGTTCCCATGGACTGATGGGGTTATCATAACGCAGTCGCCGGACGTACCGTGGGGACGGGTCAATGGAAAGCGAAGAAATCCGCCGCGCAGGGCTGAAAGTCACCCTGCCCAGGGTCAAGATTCTCGAGATCCTCGCAGTTGGCGGCCGCCACATGTCCGCCGAGGACATCTACAAGGAGCTGCTTGATCAGGGCGAGGAAATCGGCCTGGCTACGGTTTATCGGGTGCTCACCCAGTTCGAGCAGGCGGCGCTGGTCACGAGGCATCACTTCGAGGGTGGCACTTCGGTCTTCGAACTCAACCAGGGCGAGCACCACGACCATATCGTTTGCATGGATTGTGGCAAGGTCGAGGAGTTCATGGATTGCGGCATCGAACAGCGCCAACTGGACGTCGCCTCGCGCCTGGGTTTCGAGATTGCCGAGCACAACCTGATTCTTTACGGGCGCTGCCGCCGGGAAGCCTGCCCCAATCGCAAGGGCAGCGGTCAACGCTGAGCCTCAGGCTCGGCGGAGTTCAGCCGCGGCGCGCAGCATTTCGCGCGCATGGTCCCTGGCCCGACGGGTGATCTCCACGCCGCCGAGCATGCGGGCGAGTTCCTCGACTCGCTCCTCCTCGCCGAGGGCGGTGACGGTGACCCGACTGTTCTTGCCGTCCGTCAACTTACTGATCCTCACCTGGCGGGTGGCTTGGCTCGCCACCTGGGCCAGGTGGGTGACGCAAAGCACCTGGCTGCGTTCCCCGAGTTCGGCCAGCTGTCTGCCGACCCGTTCCGCCACGGCGCCACCCACTCCCGCATCGACCTCATCGAACACCATGCAGGTTGAGCCACCCTTATGGGCTGCCGCCACCTGCACGGCCAGGCTGATTCGGGACAGCTCGCCGCCGGAGGCCACCCGGGCCACGGGCTTCAGGGGCTGCCCGGGATTGGCCGTGACCAGGAAGGTGATTTCGTCGTCGCCAGTCGGCGAGGGTTCGGCCTCCGGGTCAGATTTAACTTCGATGGACAGCTTGCCACCGGGCATGCCAAGCACCGCCATCGAGGAGCTGACCGCAGCAGAGAGCTTCTTCGCAGCGGCCTGCCGGCCCTTGCCCAACTTGACCGCCAGCTGGCGGTAACGCCCCGTTGCAGCTTCCAGCTCTTTGCTGAGCCCGGCCAGCCGGATGCCGGAGTGCTCGAGCTCGTCGAGTTCGCGGCTGAGTTCCAGAAGCCGCTGTGGCAGTTCGGCAGCTTCCGCCCGGTGTTTGCGCGAAAGTTCCTCGATGGCCGCCATGCGCCGCTCCACCCAGTCCTGCCGATTGGGGTCGACTTCCAGGCCCTCCAGGTAACCTGCCAGGGAGACGCCGGCTTCCTTCAGGGCAATCAGCGCCTCGTCGAGCAGTTGCAGGGGCGAGGCCAGCTCGGGATCGAGTTGGGCGGCCTGGCGCAGCGCGCTGGCGGCCCGGCTGGCCAAAGCGTGGGCATTGGCATCCTCGGCCTCGTAACACAGGCCGAGGGCTGCGGCGCCGGCCTCGGCCAGACGGCCGCGGTGGGCAAGGCGGTCTCGCTCCACGGTCAGGCTGGCGATCTCGTCGGGGTCGAGGCCCAGCGCCTGCAACTCGCCCACCTGGTAGCGGAGTAGCTCCAACCGGGCTTCGCGCTCCTGGGCAGCGGCACCGAGTCGCTCGAGCTCTGCCCTGAGGCCGCGGCAAGCGGAGGACGCGCTCGCCACCTCCGCCAGTTGGTTATCGAGGCCACCGTGCCGGTCCAGCAGGTCCCGCTGTGCGTCGCGGTGCATAAGCGACAGGAATTCCTGCTGACCATGGATATCAACCAGCAGGCCACCGAGGTCGCGGACCGTCTGGGCGGGCAGGGCCTGACCGTTGACGAAGCATCGTGACCGACCGTCCCTGCCCACGACGCGCCTGAGGATGACCTCGCCATCGCCCTCCAGAGACTGGCTGGCCAGCCATGCCTCGACCGGTGCGTTGCCGGCCACGTCGAAGGTGGCGGTGACCTCGGCACGCTCGGCACCATGGCGGATCATGTCGGCCGAGGCGCGTCCTCCCAGGGCCAGGATGAGCGCGTCGACCAGGATGGATTTGCCCGCGCCGGTTTCCCCGGTGAGCGCGGTGAGTCCGGCGCCCAACTCGACGTCCACTGAGTCGACGATGGCCAGGTCGCGAACCTGCAGCAGTGTCAGCATGGTTCGTCCGGATTGCGGGCGCTGCGGCCCCAGTGCAGCTTGGAGCGCAGGATGCGGAAGAAGTCGTGGCCGTGCGGATGCAGCAGGGTGATGCCGCGCTCGGCCGCGCCGAGCAGCAGGCGATCACCGTGATCGAGCTCGCCCAGCAGGTTGCCATCGAAGGTGACCTCGGCGCGCGTCTCAGAGCGCTCTAGCAAGCGGATTTCGATGGCGCTGTCGCGACCGACCACGATAGGCCGATCGGAGAGGGTGTGGGGAGAAATGGGTGCCATGACCAGGGCGTCGAGCTGCGGGTGAATGATGGGGCCGCCGCAGGACAGCGCATAGGCGGTGGAGCCGGTCGAGGTGGCGACAACGAGACCATCCCCACCGTGGGTGTTCACGTACACCCCGTCGATCCAGGTGTCGAACTCGATCATCCGGCCGGTGGCGTGTTTCTGGACCACGACGTCGTTGAGCGCGTCGCAGGTGAGCGGAGCCTGGCCCTCGCGTTCGAGACGGGCAGTGATCAGCGCCCGCGCGTCTTCCTGGTACTGACCGGCCAGGACCTCGTCGAGGCGGGCGAGCATCTCCGGCGGGGAAATATCAGTGAGAAAACCCAGTCGCCCGCGGTTGATGCCCAGCAGTGGAGGGCCGCCGCCACGCACGAGTTGAGCGGCGTACAGCATGGTGCCGTCGCCACCGACCGCCACCACGAGGTCGGCGCGCCCGGCGAGGTCGGCGGCGGGCACCGCGGCGGCAAGTTCCCCGACAAGGGTGGCCAGGGGACCTGCCTCGCAGAGGACCTCGCGTCCGGCCGCGCGCAGGTGGCTGGCCAGTGCCAACAGGGAGTCGGTGACACGGGGATCGTGGGCCCGACCGACCAGCGCGACGGTTGCGAAACGCCTGTTCATGAGAGCGACTTTTTATCACGCGGCCGGTCTGCCGACCACCGGCATAACTGTTTGCGGTACAAGCATTTTAGGCCGGCTTGACACTCTCGAAGCGTGGTTGCTAACGTGCTTTGCGGATATTGGGAGTCAGGTGATAAATCCGAGCATAAACATAGCGTTATGAATGACGGCGCACCGCTAACGGAAGACCGGATCAGCGAGCGGGCCAGAACCCTGCTCAAGACGCTGATCGAACACTACATCCGCGACGGCCAGCCGGTGGGGTCCCGGACCCTCTCTCGCGAGTCCGGCCTGCAGCTCAGTTCTGCCTCGATTCGTAACGTGATGGCCGACCTCGAAGAGCACGGGTTCGTGGCCTCGCCCCACACCTCAGCCGGGCGGATTCCCACCGACAAGGGCTATCGGCTGTTCGTCAACACCTTGCTCCAGTTCCAGCCGCCCGAGGCTGGCGAGGTTGAAAGTCTCGAACGCGCGTTCCAGTTAGGCACCGACGATCCCAAGGCCCTGGTGGCCACTGCCAGCGAGGTGCTCTCGAGCATGACCCGCCTGGCCGGTGTCGTGCTGGTGCCCAGGGCACCCCAGGCGGCGCTGTCGCAGATCGAGTTCCTCGGCCTGTCGGAGAAGCGGGTGTTGGCCATCCTGGTGGTCAATGGGCGCGAGGTCCAGAACAAGGTCCTGCAGATGGATCGCCACTACACGCCCGAGCAACTGCGGCGGGCCGCGTCCTTCCTGAACGACCAGTTCCGGGGACGGGAACTGGCCAGCGTCCGCTCGTTGCTGGTCGCCCAGTTGCGGGAAGCACGGGAGACCCTTAACCAGAGGATGCAGGATGCGGTCAACATTGCCGAGCGCCTGTTCGACTCTGGTCAGCAACCGACCGGCGCCGACGTGCTGATTGCCGGACAGGCCAACCTGATGGGCTTTGCCGAGCTTTCGAGCGTTGAGAAGCTGCGCCGGCTGTTTGAGGCCTTTACCGAGAAACGGGACATTCTCCACCTGCTGGACCAGAGCCTTCATGCGGAGGGCGTGCAGATCTTCATCGGACACGAGTCCGGTTACCGCATTCTCGATGACTGCACGGTGGTGGCCGCCCCGTATTCGGCCGACGGGAACACGATCGGGGTGCTTGGGGTGATCGGTCCCACCCGCATGGCTTACGAACGGGTCATTCCGATCGTGGACCTGACGGCGAGGCTGCTGGGCTCAGCCTTGAATTCCCGCAATACGGCCCCATAGCCCCCGACCATGAGCGAGATACCCCCCACAGACGGGTCCGAGGCGACCCAGGCGGAGCATGCCGCCGCGGACGAGGGCAAGACCCTCGAACAGCAACTGGCCGAGGCCGAACAGCGTTTGCTCGAGCAGCGTGATGCGCTGCTTCGATCGGCCGCCGACCTCGACAATTACCGCCGGCGCGTGGCGAGGGAGGTCGAACAGGCACGGCAATTTGGTGCCGAGCGCCTGGCAGAGGCCCTGCTTCCCGTCCTGGACAGCATGGAGCTGGCCCTGGCCAACGCTGGCTCGGCGGACCCGAAGGTGCTGCTCGAGGGGCAGCAGGCCACGCTCAGGCTGCTGGTCAAGGCTCTGGGCGGGGCGGGCATCACCGAAATCGACCCGCTCGGGCAGGCCTTCGATCCGGCCCAGCACGAGGCGATGGCCATGCAGCCGAGCGCCGAGGCGGCCCCCGACACCATCCTGACCGTCATCCAGAAGGGCTATGTGCTCAACGGACGGCTGCTCAGGCCGGCCCGCGTGATCATTGCGCGCGCTGCCGAGGGTTGAAACCGGGGGGCTCAGGCCCCACCTCGCCAGCAAGTCAAACTTTCCTTACCTTGGAGCCATCACATGGGCAAGATCATCGGAATCGACCTCGGCACGACCAACTCCTGTGTCGCGGTCATGGAGGGCGGGACCTGGAAGGTCATCGAAAACAGTGAGGGTGATCGCACCACGCCCTCCATTGTCGCCTTCACCAAGGACGACGAGGTGCTGGTGGGGCAGCCCGCCAAGCGCCAGTCCGTCACCAATCCGCGCAATACCTTCTATGCGGTCAAGCGGCTGATCGGGCGTCGTTTTCAGGACAAGGTGGTCCAGAAGGACATCCCGCTTACGCCTTACAAGATCGTCGAGGCCGACAACGGCGATGCGTGGCTCGAGGCGCAGGGCAAGAAAGTGGCCCCGCCGGAGATTTCCGCGCGCGTGCTCATGAAGATGAAGAAGACCGCCGAGGATTACCTGGGCGAGACGGTGACCGAGGCTGTGATCACGGTGCCCGCCTACTTCAACGACGCGCAGCGCCAGGCCACCAAGGATGCAGGGCGCATCGCCGGCCTGGAGGTCAAGCGCATCATCAACGAGCCCACCGCGGCGGCCCTGGCCTATGGCCTCGACAAGAAGGGCGGGGATCGCAAGATCGCGGTCTACGACCTCGGCGGTGGCACCTTCGACGTCTCGATCATCGAGATCGCCGATGTTGATGGCGAACGGCAGTTCGAGGTGCTGTCCACCAACGGCGACACCTTCCTGGGTGGCGAGGACTTCGACCGCAAGATCATTGACTACATCTCGGCAGAGTTCCAGAAGGAAAGCGGGGTGGATGTCAGCAAGGATCCGCTGGCCATGCAGCGCCTCAAGGAGGCCGGTGAGAAAGCCAAGATCGAGCTCTCCTCTGGCCAGCAGACCGAGGTCAACCTGCCCTACATCACGGCGGACGCCTCCGGTCCCAAGCACCTCAACATCAAGCTGACCCGCGCCAAGCTGGAGTCACTGGTCGACGATCTGGTTCGCCGGACCATCGAGCCCTGCAAGGTGGCCCTCAAGGACGCCGGCCTGTCCATCAACGACGTCAGCGAGGTGATCCTCGTCGGCGGCCAGACCCGCATGCCGCTGGTGCAGAAGACGGTCAAGGATTTCTTCGGCAAGGAGCCGCGCAAGGACGTGAACCCGGACGAGGCGGTGGCCATCGGTGCCTCCATCCAGGGTGGTGTGCTCGGTGGCGACGTGAAGGACGTGCTGCTGCTCGATGTCACCCCGCTGTCGCTCGGTATCGAGACGCTCGGCGAGGTCATGACCAAGCTGATCGAGAAGAACACCACCATCCCGACCAAGGCCACCCAGACCTTCTCGACCGCTGCGGACAATCAGCCGGCCGTGACCATTCACGTGTTGCAGGGCGAGCGCGAGCGCGCCGCTGACAACAAGTCGCTGGGCAAGTTCGATCTCAGCGACATCCCGCCCGCGCCGCGCGGCATGCCGCAGATCGAGGTGACCTTCGACATCGACGCCAACGGTATCCTGCACGTGTCGGCCAAGGACAAGGCCACCGGCAAGGAGCAGAAGATCGTCATCAAGGCTTCCAGCGGCTTGTCGGAGGACGAGATCAACCGGATGGTCCGCGATGCCGAGGCCCACGCCGACGAGGACAAGAAATTCCGCGAGTTGGTCGAGAGCCGCAACAAAGCCGATGCCCTGCTGCACTCGACCGAGAAAACACTGGCTGACCTGGGTGACAAGGTCGATCCGGCCCAGCGCGGAAACATCGAGTCCGCGCTCGGAGACCTGCGTGGCGCCCTCAAGGGTGACGACAAGGACGCCATCGACCGCAAGGCCGAGGCGCTGGCCCAGGTTTCCGCCACCCTGGCACAGGGCGCCTTCCAGGGCGAGCCGGGTGCCGATGGGGCAGGGCCGGCCGGAAGCTCGGGCGGCGATGACGTACTGGATGCCGAGTTTGAGGAAGTAAAGGACAAGGACGGCCAGGAGCGCTAGGCTCCGCCGGTCCTGTCGAGTAACGGACCGCCGGGCGGCGCACGTCACCCGGCGGTTCTTCATGGGGTAGGCCATGTCCAAGCGAGATTATTACGAGGTGTTGTCCTTACCCCGCAATGCGGGCGAGGCCGACCTCAAGAAGGCCTATCGCCGGCTGGCGATGAAGTTCCACCCTGACCGCAACCCTGGCGATACCGAGGCCGAGGAGAAGTTCAAGGAAGCGAAGGAGGCCTACGAGGTCCTCAGCGATCCGCAAAAACGCGCCGCCTACGACCAGTTCGGCCATGCCGGCCTGGACGGCGCCCGGGGAGGTGGCCAGGGCTTCAATCCGGGGGATGCCTTCGGGGATATCTTTGGCGATGTTTTCGGTGACATCTTCGGCGGGGGTCGCCGCGGCGGACGGGGTGCCTATCGCGGCGCAGACCTGCGTTACGAATTGGAGCTGGATCTTGAGCAGGCCGTCTTTGGCACCCAGCAGGAGATCAGTTTTCCCTCGGTCGGGGAGTGCTCGACTTGCGGCGGCAGCGGCTCTGAGTCCGGCAAGACACCGGAGACCTGCGGCACCTGCAAGGGGGCGGGCCAGGTTCGTATCAGTCAGGGTTTCTTCAGCGTCCAGCAGCCCTGTCCACACTGTAAGGGGCGTGGCACCATCATCACGCACCCCTGTGACGATTGTCTGGGTCAGGGACGGGTTCGGGATGAGCGCAAGCTGTCGGTCAAGGTGCCAGCCGGGGTCGACACCGGGGACCGTATCCGCTTGCCCGGTGAAGGAGAGGCCGGTCGTCAGGGTGGGTCCAAAGGGGATTTGTACGTCGAGGTGGTCGTTCGAGACCACCCGATCTTCGACCGCGATGGCGCCCACCTCTCGTGTGAGGTGCCGGTGAGTTTCGTCACGGCTGCCCTGGGCGGCAGCATCGAGGTTCCGACGCTGGACGGCCATGCCGTCATCAAGGTGCCAGCCGAGACCCAGTCCGGTCGAGTGTTCAGGCTGCGTGAAAAAGGTGTCCGCCCCGTCCGCGGTGGACCGACGGGGGATCTGTTCTGCAGGGTGGTGGTAGAGACCCCCGTCGACCTTACTTCGGAGCAGAAACAGATCCTGAAGGATTTCGAGGCCACCCTGACCGGCGATCCCCAGCGTCATCACCCACGCGAGAGTTCCTGGTTGGATGGCGTGAAGCGCTTCTTCGGGAATATCACCCAGTGAGGCGTCGATGGCGGTGAAGCTGGCGATTCTGGGCGTCACCGGCCGCATGGGTCATTGCCTGGTGCGGGCTATACGTGGCAGCCCTGATCACAGCCTGGTCGGGGCCTTGGCGTCACCGACCAGTTCTTGGCTGGGACACGATGCGGGGGATGTGGCGGGTGCCGGACCGCTG
>JAURLT010000123.1 GCA_030831085.1 Gammaproteobacteria bacterium | reverse complement strand
GGGGTTGGTCAGGCAAGGGATCGCTCGCTGAGGCGCTACGCGCCGACGAGGAGCGGGATCGCCGGTTTGGGGTTACCCACAGCGGGCCGCATCGCGCGGACATCACCACCCGTGTGGATGGCGTGCCGGCGCGGGATCGGGTTTCGCGCGGGCAGCAAAAGATGTTGGCGGCAGCGCTGGTGCTTGGGCAGTTGAAAGCGCAGGGCGAGGGGACCGGGTCCGGAGAGGTCTTGCTGCTGGATGATCCTGCTGCAGAGTTGGACGCCCACCATTTGGCCCGCTTGCTGGAACTGGTGGCCGATCTTCCGGCCCAGCTATGGGTAACCTCGCTGACCGGGCAGATACCAGGCCTGGCTGTGGAGGGCGCGCTGTTCCACGTGGAACAAGGTAGCGTTAGCCTTACAGCAACCACCTGAAAAATAAGCGGAAAACACTGCAAACTGGTATACTGGCGCGGTGTCCCAGCCAGGTAACCCCATGTCTCCGGAAGACGATTACGATTCCAGTAAAATCAAGGTCTTAAAGGGCCTCGAAGCGGTCCGGAAGAGGCCGGGAATGTACATCGGTGACACCGACGACGGGACCGGCCTGCACCACATGGTTTTCGAGGTGGTCGATAACGCCATCGACGAAGCGCTGGCGGGACATTGCGACCGCATCGTAGTCACGATTCACGCCGACGAATCCATCACGGTCAGTGACAATGGCCGTGGCATCCCGACCGACATCCACCCCGAGGAAGGGCGCTCCGCGGCCGAGGTCATCATGACCGTGCTCCACGCGGGGGGAAAATTCGATAACAACTCCTACAAGGTGTCCGGCGGTCTGCACGGCGTTGGCGTCTCAGTGGTGAACGCCCTGTCGGAAATGCTGGTGCTCAACATCGCTCGTGGCGGGCGGCTGCACCGCCAGGAGTACCGTCTTGGCGAGCCGCAGTATCCGCTCAAGGAAGTCGGTGCCACCGATGAGCGAGGCACTACGGTCACCTTCAAGCCCAGCCCGACCATCTTCACCAACACCACGTTCTCCTATGACTACCTGGCGAAGCGCCTCAGAGAACTCTCGTTCCTGAATTCAGGTGCACGAATCGAGCTGGTCGATGAGCGGGACGAGAAGTCCGAAGTGTTCCAGCACGAGGGCGGCGTGAAGGCCTTCGTGCAATACCTGAATCGAAGCAGGGCGGCGACCCATCCGCACATCTTCTATTTCCAGCTCCAGGAAGGGGCGGTCACCGTGGAGGTGGCGGCCCAGTGGAACGACTCTTACCAGGAGTCGATGTACTGCTATACCAATAACATTCCCCAGCGGGATGGTGGCACCCACCTCGCGGGCTTCCGCGCAGCGCTTACCCGCGAACTGAACAAGTTCATCGAACGCGAGGGGCTGGCCAAGCGCGAGAACGTGGCCTTGACCGGCGACGACGCCCGCGAGGGCCTCACCGCCATCCTGTCGGTCAAGATGCCGGATCCCAAGTTTTCCTCGCAGACCAAGGACAAGCTGGTCTCGTCCGAGATCAAGGGTGTCGTCGAGTCTGCGACCGGTGGGCGGCTGGAGGAATTCCTGCTGGAAAACCCAGCCGATGCCAAGGCCGTCTGCATGAAGATCATTGATGCCGCACGGGCCCGCGAGGCAGCTCGCAAGGCGCGCGAGATGACCCGCCGCAAGGGGGCGCTCGATCTCGCTGGATTGCCGGGCAAGCTTGCCGATTGTCAGGAGAAGGATCCGGCCAAGTCGGAGCTGTTCCTGGTGGAGGGCGAGTCCGCCGGCGGGTCAGCCAAGCAGGGCAGGGACCGACGCACCCAGGCCGTGCTGCCCCTGAAGGGCAAGATCCTCAACGTGGAGAAGGCGCGCTTCGACAAGATGCTCTCCTCCCAGGAGGTGGCCACGCTGATCAGCGCGCTGGGCTGTGGCATCGGCCGCGACGAATTCAGCGTCGACAAGCTCCGCTATCACCGCATCATCATCATGACGGATGCCGACGTCGATGGCAGCCATATCCGCACGCTGCTGTTGACCTTCTTCTATCGCCAGATGCCGGTGCTGATCGAGCGCGGCCACATCTACATCGCCCAACCGCCGCTTTACAAGGTCAAGCGAGGCAAGCAGGAGCAGTACGTCAAGGACGATGGCGAACTCGACAAGCTGCTGCTCAACTCCGCCATCGACGGCGCCGGCCTGCATGTAAACGCCGGCGCGCCGCCGATCGCCGGTCCGGCGCTCGAAACGCTGGCGCGCCAGTACATGGAGATCACAGGCATCGTGGAACGCTGGGCCCGGCGCTACGATCCGTACTTCCTGGCGGAGCTGGTCAACCAGCCGACTGTCGATCAGGCCCATTTCGCCGATGCCGAATGGCTGGCCGGCTGGACCAGGGCGTTCATAGCCGCGCTCAACGGGCGCGGCGACGTGGCCCGCCACTATGAACTCCAGGTCCGCAGTGGCCAGAGTGGCGCACCCCAGCGCCTGGACCTCATCCGGACCGAGCACGGCGTCACCACCGAGAAGCACATCCAGCGGGAGTTCTTCGATTCCGCTGAGTATCGACGGATCACCGAGTTCGGGCGCACCCTATCGGGTCTGCTGGGGGAGGGTGCCTACGTGTCACGTGGTGACACCACCGAGCCCGCGACCAGCTTCCAGCAAGCCATGCAATGGCTGCTGCAACAGGCCCGCAAGGGTCAGACCATCCAGCGTTACAAAGGTCTCGGCGAGATGAACCCGGAGCAGCTCTGGGAGACCACCGTCAACCCCGAGTCGAGGCGTTTGCTGCAGGTCAGGATCGAGGATGCCATCGCGGCCGACGAGATCTTCACCACCCTCATGGGCGATGCGGTCGAGCCGCGCAGGGAATTCATCGAGAAAAACGCCCTGTCGGTGGCCAACCTCGACGTCTAACGCGCGCCTGCCTCAGTTGGCTTTCACAGCGACCGGGATCCACACCTCGTTCCTGCGCATGAACCAGGGCTTGAAGGGAGGGTCATAGCGCGCCAACGTCGGTGGCCCGATCGCGGTCAGTCCCCTTGAGGTGAGTTCAGCCTCCAGTTTGACGAGCGCCTGTTCATAATTTTGTTCAGTCCAGCGGCCGCCATAACGCAGCACCGCCACCCGCCGCGCCGGCCACTCGCGGATCACCACCCGCTCATCCGTCGGCTGCGGCACTGAAGCTGCTGTGAACCTTGCGGGCACGACAAACGCCACGCGCTGCGCGGCCCCTGCCGACTGCTGGGTCACCGGAGCGGTCATTTCAATCTTCTGGCCCCCCGCCTGCTGGGTGACCGGCGCCGTCATCGCAATCTCGACCTGCCCCTGGTTGGCGCCGCTGATATAGCGAAACAGGCGTCCGAACGCCGCATTCCCGGCCCGTTCAAACGAGGCCTCCACCTCGGTCTCGGCCACCAGCACCGGTGGATAGTCGCGCAACTCAAAGCCCTCGATGCGCTCAACCACCGCGTATGCAGGCTCCTCGATGGCCATCGCCGGGATCGCCAGGGCCAGCAAAAACGCGGCCGCACTCAGGCGGCCAATGAAGCCGCCGTGTTGAGCCGAGTTACCGTCGCGTCGATCCATGCCTTCGCCTCCTCATTCAACACACGCGGATCACGCCCCTGAGTCTCGATGGGCTGACCAATAACCACCGTAATGGTACCGGGCCGTTTGAGCAGACCCCGCCGGCCCCAATAAGTGCCGGCATCGTGAGCGACTGGCACCAGCTTGGCGCCCGTCCGCGACGCCAGCAACGCCCCGGACAAGCCGTACTTACGGTTCTCCCCGGCACGGGTGCGGGTGCCCTCCGGAAACAGCAGGATCCACAGCCCTTCCCGCAGTCGCTCTGCGCCCTGCTCCACCACCTGGTTGACCGCCCGGTGCCCGGCGCCGCGGTTAATGGCGATGGGGCGCATGGCAGCCACGCCCCAACCGATCAGGGGAATCCAGAGTATTTCCCGCTTCAGCACCCAGCACTGCGGCGGAAAGATCAGCATCTGGGCAAGGGTTTCCCACGTCGAGGAGTGCTTCCAGTAGGAAATGTGGGCGCCGACCATGGGCAGGTTCTCACGGCCCTCAACCACATAGTCCAGACCGCACAACCCTTTCAGAAGCCACAGATTGAACCGTGCCCAGCTGCGCGCCACGCCGTGCCTTGCGCCCAGCCCGAAAGGCGTCGCCAGAACAACCAGCAAAGCGAACACGAAGGTATCCAGGAACAGTATCGTGGTGAATACCAGCGATCGCAGCCACTGCATGCGCCAACTCCTCCGAGATCAGGCTTGCAGGCGGGAAAGATCTCCCACCCGCACAAACAGCCTCTCGATGATCGCCAGCAACCCGAGCCGGTTCCGGCGAAGTGCGGCGCTCTCGGCCATGACCATCACGCCGTCGAAAAACGCATCCACTGCGGGCCGCAGCGAGGCGAGACGCCGCAGGGCCGCGTCATAGCGTCGCGCTTCGAGCAACGCCTCTACCTCCGGCCGCAGGCCTTCCAGCGCGATGGCCAGTGCACGCTCCGCAGGATCCTCCAGCAGCGAGGCGTCGACCCGAGGAGGAATGTCGTCCTCGGCCTTGCGCAAGAGATTGGCGATACGCTTGTTGGCCGCGGTCAGGCTGGCTGCTTCCGGGAGCGCCACGAACGCAGACAGAGCATGGAGGCGCGTGTCCAGATCCAGCGGCGAAACCGGGCGGCGGGCCAGGACCGCATCCAGCATGTCACTCGAGAAGGCCGGAGCGTTCTCGGCGTAGTAACCCCTCAGCCGTTCCATGATGTAGTCGTACACCTCCGCGGCAACCGGGTCAGTGTCCGGAAGGGCACGGAACGTGCCAGTGGTCACCACCACATCGGCCGACGCCTCACCGCGGCGCATGTCGGCACGTACGGCAGACAGCGCCGTGTCGATCAGCGCCACCAGATCGACTTCTATGCGCAGCTCAATCAGGATTCTAAGCAGCCCGAGGGCGGCTCTCCGCAGCCCGTATGGATCCTTGGTGCCGGAAGGCTTCTCGCCTGCCGCAAAGATACCCACCAGGGTGTCGAGGCGATCGGCGAGCGCCAGGCTGCAGCCCAGCGGCGTGGCCGGCAGGCGATCACCGGCGAAGCGCGGCAAGTATTGTTCTTCGAGGGCACACGCCACCTCCGCAGGCTCTCCGGCGGCGGCGGCATAGTAGCGCCCCATGGTGCCCTGCAGTTCCGGGAACTCGCCGACCATGGCCGTGAGCAGATCGCACTTGGCAAGCTCAGCGGCACGCCGCGCCAGGGCTGGATCCGCCCCGGTGGCAGACGCCAGTTGCTCGGCCAAAGCCTCGACGCGATGGGTTCTCTGCAGCTGCGAGCCCAGTTTCCGGTGGTAGGTGACCGCTGCGAGTTCCTCTCGGCGTTCTGCCAGGGAGCGTTTGAGGTCGCCGTCCCAGAAAAAGGCCGCGTCGCTCAGGCGCGGCCGCACCACTCGCTCGTTGCCGGCCCGCACCTGCGTCGGATCGCGGCTGTCGATGTTGCTGACGGTGATGAAGTGGGAGGTCAGTCGCCCCTCCGAGTCGCGCACCGGAAAGTAGCGCTGATGGTCCCGTACCGTGGCGATCACCACTTCTTCCGGCAGGCGCAGGAACGACTCTTCGAAGCGACCGGCAACCGGGACCGGCCACTCCACCAGCGCAGTGACTTCATCCAGCAAGTCACCCGGCAGAAGGGCGGTCCCGCCGAGCTCGGCGGCCAGCGCCGAGACGCCGTCCAGGATCAGCTTCCTGCGTCGTGTTGCCGAAGGCACGACCTTGCCGACCGTCTCCAGTCGACTTTCATAGGTCGTCGGCGTGACCTTGAACTCACCGGGCGCATGGAAGCGGTGGCCGCGGCTGCGATCGCCAGCCCTGATCCCGAACAGGGTGCAGTCGATCACTTGCTGGCCGTGAAGCATCACGACCCAGTGCACCGGACGCACGAATTCTGCCGCGCCGGTTCCCCAACGCATCCGCCGCGCGATCGGCAGACGGTCCAGCGCCTGCTGAACGAGGCCAGGCAGGACCTCTGCGGCAGGCAGGCCGGGCTTCACGCCGGAGTAATGCAGGAAGACGCCCTTGGGTTCCTCGACCCGACCGAGTTGATCGAGCTGGACGCCGCAGGATTCGGCGAAGGCCAGGGCGGCACGAGTGGGCTGGCCGTTGGCATCGAAGGCCGCGGTCACCGGCGGACCCTTGCGGGTGAGCTTCTGGTCGGCCTGCCGGGCGGCGAGGCGCTTGACGACCAGTGCCAGCCGGCGAGGTGTGGCGAAGGGCTCGATGTCGCCATGGGTCAGGGAGGCTCCCGCGAGGCCGCTGACTAATCCCTCAGCGAAGGCTGCGGACAAGGCGGCAAGCGACCCTGGTGGCAATTCCTCGGTGCCGATCTCGACCAGGAAATCGCGCGCCCTCATGGCTTGCTGCTCACCATGGGAAAGCCCAGCGACTCACGCGATTGGTAGTAAGCCTCGGCCACCCCGCGTGCGAGACCGCGGACACGGAGGATGTAGCGCTGCCTCTCGGTGACCGAAATGGCGCGCCGCGCGTCCAGCAGATTGAAGGTGTGGGAGCCCTTCAGCATCTGCTCGTAGGCAGGCAGCGCCAGGCCCAGCTCCAACAGGCGCTTGCATTCGGTTTCGTGCGATTCGAAGCGGCGGAACAGATCGGCCGTGTCGGCCTGTTCGAAGTTGTACTTCGATTGTTCCACCTCGTTCTGATGATAGATGTCCCCGTAGGTCACGCGGCCGAGCGGCCCGTCGCTCCATACCAGGTCGTAGGCACTGTCCACGCCCTGCAGATACATGGCCAGGCGCTCGAGACCGTAGGTGATTTCGCCCATGACTGGCCGGCAATCCAGCCCACCGACCTGCTGGAAGTAGGTGAACTGCGTGATCTCCATGCCGTTCAGCCAGATCTCCCAGCCCAGTCCCCAGGCGCCGAGGGTCGGCGACTCCCAGTTGTCCTCCACCAGACGAATGTCGTGGGTGAGGGGATCGAAGCCGAGCGCCCGGAGCGATCCGAGGTAGCGTTCGATGATGTCGTCCGGGGAGGGCTTGAGCACCACCTGGAACTGGAAATAGTGCTGCAGGCGGAACGGGTTCTCACCATAGCGCCCGTCGGTGGGCCGCCGACTGGGCTGCACATAGGCCGCGCTCCACGGCTCCGGGCCCACCGCCCTGAGGAAGGTCGCAGCGTGGAAGGTCCCGGCCCCCATCTCCAGGTCGTAGGGCTCGAGAATGACGCAGCCCTGCTCGGCCCAGTAGCGCTTGAGCGCGAAGACCAGGTCCTGAAAGGTACGGGGCGGGATGGGGGCCTGTTTGGGCATGAGGCTAGGACGGCGGCCGTTCGGCGGGGGTCGAAGTATAGCCAAGCCGCGCTGCTGACTGGGCCGGGATGGTATTGACCCAATTGCACAATTTTAGGGCATTATTCAGAACCAGATCCCCAAAATAGTGCATTAAAGCCAACTCGACACCCTCAAGCCTATTTAACTCTTTGATTTTGAAAGCAGAGGACGCTGGCATGGCTTATGCACCAGGATAGATCCAGGCCCATTCCCAACCGGAGACCGATGATGACCCCCGCCGATGTAATCAAGCTGATCAAGGACATGGAAGCCGCCTACGTCGACCTGCGTTTCACCGACACGCGCGGCAAGGAACAGCATGTGACCATTCCCTCTCGCTACGTCGACGAGGATTTCTTCGCCGACGGCAAGATGTTCGACGGCTCCTCGATTGCCGGCTGGAAGGGCATCAACGAGTCGGACATGATCCTGATGCCGGACGCCTCCACCGCTATCGTCGATCCGTTTTTCGAGCAGCGCACCATCAACCTGCGCTGCGACGTCATCGAGCCCTCCACCATGCAGGGTTACGAGCGTGACCCTCGCTCCCTCGGCAAGCGAGCCGAGGCTTACCTGAAGTCCACGGGCATCGCCGACACCGCGCTGTTCGGACCCGAGAACGAGTTCTTCGTGTTCGATACCGCCAAGTGGGGCGCGAACATGAACGGCAGCTTCGCCGAGGTCGACTCGATCCAGGGCGCCTGGAACTCGTCGCTCGAACTGGACGGCATGAACCGAGGCCATCGTCCGGGCGTCAAGGGCGGCTACTTCCCGGTACCGCCGGTCGACGCCTTTCAGGACATCCGCACCGCAATGTGTATGGCCTGCGAGGAACTGGGTCTGGTGGTCGAGGTGCATCACCATGAGGTGGCCACCGGCGGCCAGTGTGAAATCGGCATCGGCGCCAACACCCTGGTGAAAAAGGCCGACGAGGTGCAGATCCTCAAGTACGCCGTGCTGAACGTCGCCCACGGTTACGGCAAGACGGCCACCTTCATGCCCAAGCCACTGGTCGGTGACAACGGCAGCGGCATGCACGTGCACCAGTCCCTGGCGAAGGATGGCAAGAACATCTTCGCCGGCGATAAATATGCCGGCCTGTCGGACACCTGCCTGTACTACGTCGGCGGCATCATCAAGCATGCGCGTGCCCTGAATGCCTTCACCAACGCCAGCACCAACAGCTACAAGCGACTGGTGCCGGGCTTCGAGGCGCCGGTCATGCTGGCCTATTCGGCCCGCAACCGTTCCGCCTCCATCCGGGTGCCTTTCGTCACCAGCCCGAAGGCGCGGCGTATCGAGGTGCGGTTCCCCGATTCCACCGCCAACCCCTATTTCGCCTTCGCGGCAATGATGATGGCGGGCCTCGACGGTATCCAGAACAAGATCCACCCTGGCGATCCAGCGGACAAGGATCTCTACGATCTCGAGCCGGAGGAAGCCAAGGACATCCCCACCGTTTGCCATGCGCTCGACATGGCTCTCGAGGCACTCGACCAGGATCGCGAGTTCCTCAAGCGCGGCGGCGTGTTCACCGACGACGTGATCGATGCCTACATCGGACTGAAGATGCAGGAAGTCACCCGCCTGCGCATGACCACGCATCCGATCGAATACGAGATGTACTACAGCGTCTGAAGCCCCAAAGGGGGTATCCTTGGATGCATGCGGATTGTCTTGACGCTCGGTTTGATGATTCTCCTGGGCCCGGTCGGGGCCCAGGAGATCTATCGCTGGGTGGACGAGGCCGGGGTGGTGCATTACGCCGACCAGCCGGGCGACGACGATGCCGAACAGGTCTTTCTGCCCGGCCAGGGCGCCCAGCCCGCCGCTCCTCCTCCGGTGCAGCCATTCCAGCCGCCACCCGTGCGTGCCCGGCAGTCCGGGTCGGGCCAGGCGACTTACCAGTCCCTGCAGTTCGACGAGCCCGCTGCCGAGGCCACCTTCTTCGGTGGCAACGTCAGCGTGACCGTGAGCCTCAGCCTCCGGCCGGCGCTGCAAGCCGGGCATACCGTGGCAATCTTCGTGGATGGTCGACGCGCACCGGGCGACGGGTTGGCGACCACGCTGACCGGACTGGAGCGGGGTACTCATGTCCTGCGCGCCGCCGTGCTCGACCGTTCCGGGCGGGAGTTGGTCGCCTCGTCCTCGATCAACATCTACGTGCGCCAGCCCTCGGTCGCGACGCCTGCTACGGCGCGCCCCCCGCGGCCCCCAACCCCGCCCTCCGCGCCGCGGGGCTGAAGCCCGCAGGTTTCACGCTGACCGGGGCCGCCTGCTGATGGCGGCCGAGTTGCAGTCCGTGTTGCATGCCGAGGTCGCCACGCTGCTGGACACGCTGAGCACCGCCATCGTCGTCACCGGCGCAACTGGCGGCATGACTTCGCTCAACCTGTCGGCCGAAGACCTGCTGGCGACCAGCACCATGGCAGCCCGCGGCAAGCGCTTCGCGGACCTGCTGGCTGGCGGTGAGGAAGTCGACGAACTGATTGCCCGCGCGCGTGCCGGTGGCGAGGCGCTGGTACGCCGCGAGTGTGAGCTGATCCCGTTGTCCCGCGCGGGGGCCCGTTACCTGGTGGATTGCACCGTTACGCCGACGACGCAGGGTGCCATCGTCGAGATGAATGACATGACCCGCCAGTCACGGCTGACGCGCGAGACGGCCCTGCTGGCGCAGCTCGGCGGCAGCCGGCGCATGGCCCGGCAGCTGGCGCATGAAATCAAGAATCCGCTTGGTGGCTTGCGCGGGGCTGCCCAACTCCTCGAACGACAGCTTCCCGATCCTGCGCTACAGGAATACACCCGGATCATCATCGGCGAGGCGGATCGCCTGTGCTCGCTGGTGGACAGCCTGGTAGGGCCACTGCGTCCCCTGCAGCCCGAAGCCGTCAATATCCATGAGTTGCTCGACCGAGTGTACCGGTTGGTGTCCGCCGAAGCCGAAGCTGGCATCGAAGTGAAGCGTGACTATGATCCGAGCCTGCCGGTGATGCGCCTTGACCGCGACCAACTGGTCCAGGCCATGCTGAACCTCGGGCGAAATGCCATTCAGGCCCTTGGCAACCGGGGCCGGCTGGTGCTGCGTACCCGCGCGCTGACCGGCGCCACCATCGGCGCACGCAGGCATCGGGTGGTGGCCGCCGTCCAGTTCGAGGACGACGGTCCGGGCGTGCCGCCAGAATTGCGGGAAACCCTCTTCTATCCGCTGGTCACAGGCCGCGCGGCTGGCACCGGGCTGGGGCTGGCGGTGGCACAGGACATCGCCACCCGCCACCAGGGCATCGTCGAATTCGACAGCCGCCCCGGCCGTACGGTGTTTTCGCTGCTCCTGCCGATTAACCAGACCCATGCTGGAGTGACGGGCGATGAACCGGCAGCTTGACGTCTGGGTCGTGGATGATGACGCATCCATCCGCTGGGTACTGGAGAAGGCCTTGCGCCAGGCCGGGATGCGCCCGCGCACCTTTGAACAAGCCGGCGACGTCACCACCGCCCTGTCCCGCTCGGCCCCCGATGTGCTGATCACCGACATTCGCATGCCCGGCCAAACCGGGCTGAAGCTGCTGGAGGGCGTGCGCGGCAGTCACCCCGTGCTGCCGGTCATCGTCATGACAGCCCACTCCGACCTCGATTCAGCGGTGGCCGCCTATCAGGGTGGCGCCTTCGAATACCTGCCGAAGCCCTTTGACATCGACCAGGCGATCGACCTGGTCAGGCGGGCAGCGGCCGTGCAGCCCGCACCAGCGGGACCCGCCGGCGCTCCGGTCCGGATGCCCGAGATGCTCGGTCAGGCGCCTGCGATGCAGGAAGTGTTTCGCGCCATTGGCCGCCTGTCGCGCTCCAGCATGACCGTGCTGGTCACCGGCGAATCCGGAACCGGCAAGGAACTGGTGGCGCGGGCTCTACACAGGCATAGCCCGCGGGCTGAGGGACCGTTCATCGCACTCAACACTTCCGCCTTCACCGCCGAGTTGCTGGAATCAGAACTGTTCGGACACGAGAAGGGCGCCTTCACCGGCGCCGATGCCCAGCGCCGTGGTCGCTTCGAGCAGGCCCATGGCGGAACCCTGTTCCTGGATGAAATCGGCGACATGTCCCTCGCACTGCAGACGCGGCTGCTGCGGGTGTTGGCCGAAGGTGAGTACTACCGGGTCGGCGGCAGTCAGCCGGTGCGGGTCGACGTCCGGGTGATTGCCGCCACCCACCAGGATCTCGAGCAGCGTGTGCAGGCAGGCCTGTTCCGCGAGGACCTGTTGCACCGGCTCAACGTGATCCGCATCGCCATCCCCCCCCTGCGCGAGCGACGCGAGGACATTGGGGAACTGCTCGGCTATTACCTCGGGGCGGCGGCGGCGGAACTGGGAGTCGAGGCCAAAACCCTGAGCCCGGAGGCTGAGCAGCTGCTGACTGCCTTCGACTGGCCGGGCAACGTACGGCAACTCGTCAATGCCACCCGACGCATGACGGTCACTGCTCCAGGACGCGAAATCACCTCAGCCGACGTACCGGCGGAGATTGGTGGCACGACCGCGGAAGCCGCCACGCTCGCCTGGTCGAGGGAACTTGACAGCTGGGCGCGTCGCCACCTTGCCGCCAGTGAGGAGCCGCTGCTCGAGGTCGCGGTATCAGAGTTTGAGCGGACACTGATCCGCGCCGCGTTGGCTCGTTCGGCTGGCAGGCGCCAGGATGCAGCGAGGCTGTTGGGTTGGGGCCGCAACACGCTCACCCGCAAGTTGCGTGAGCTCGGAATGGAGGACTGAGTCAGCCCGTGCCGGTGAGCACCGCATGCTGCAGGGTCACCAGCCGCTCGATGAAACCTGCCGGCTCCAGGGGCTTGGCAAACAGGTAGCCCTGTCCTTCCAGACACCCGCGCTGGGCCAGCATCCGATACTGGGCCTCGGTCTCTATACCCTCGGCCACGGTGCGCAGACCCAAAGCGCCGGCGACCGCGAGGATCGCGTCCAGCACGCCTTCCGCGCCGCGGTCGTCGCCCAGGTCGGACACGAAAGCCCGATCGATCTTTACGCAGTCCACCGGCAGCGTGCGCAGGTAACTGAGCGACGAGTACCCGGTGCCAAAGTCGTCCAGCGCGATTGAAATACCCAAGTTGCGCAGGATCTGCAGCACTTCGAGCAGGCCCGCACCGGCGTGGATAATCATCGATTCCGTCAACTCGATTTCCAAGGCCTCGGGTGGCAGCTCGTGCCGAGCCAACGCTTCCTGAACCGTGCTGAGCAGCACGCGCGGCTGCGCCAGCTGCCGGGACGACACGTTGACCGATACGTTCAGCTCGCGACCATTCTCCTTACGCCAGCGCGCGGCCTCGCCACAGGCCTGATGCAGGATCCAGTCGCCGATCTCGAGGATCAGCCCAGACTCCTCGGCGACCGCAATGAACTCGAGTGGCGGGATGTTGCCGAGACGCGGATGTGTCCAGCGGATCAGGGCCTCCGCGCCGCGGGTCGACAGGTCAGACAAGTGAACCCTCGGCTGGTAGACCACGCGGAACTCGCCACGCCGCAGGGCGCCATGCATGTCGGCCTCGACCTCGAGGCGCCGGCGTGCCCGGGCCAGGATCTCGGGTGTGAAGAAGCCGTAAGCCGAGCCGCCCTCCTCGGGCAGCTTGGCGGCGGTGGCTTGCGATGCGTCGAGCAGCGTCTCAGGCTCGGACTCGTCCTGGGGCCAGAAGGCGACACCAATGCGGGAGGCCAGGTTGACCGACCAGTGGGCACCCTCGACCGGCGGATTGAGTGCGGCGAGTATTTCCTCAGCGATCGCGGCCGCGGCATAGGTGCTGTCGCAATCGGGTAGCACCAGCGCAAAGTCTCCGCCGCCGAGGTGCGAGAGGACGCGGCCGGTCACGATTTCCGGGCCGGCGGTGCGCATGATGCGGCGGGCAGCGGTCGAAATCGCCCGATTGGCTCCAGCCTGCCCTGCGGATTCCAGGATACGCTCCGGACCGCGCACGTGGATGCCCATCACGGCCATGGGCGAGACTCGGCGACGGCCACTCAGGATCGCGCCCAGCGAGGTGAGCAAGCTCATCCGGTTGGGCAGCCCGGTCAGCGCATCATGCAGCGTCAGGCGCTCCGCTTCCTGCTGGGCTTCGCGCAGCATGGTCACGTCCTGGACTGCCAGCGTCAGCCGTCCCTCCGGATCGCCGCCGGGGTTGGTCGCCGCATGCACGTGGATGTGGGTTCCATCCAGCAACTGGCAATCGAGGCGAAATGACTCGCCGTCCCGCTGCCACTGCGCGATGCAGTAGTCGAGCGCGCCGCGATCCTCGATGGCGAGCGCCTCTCGCAGGCCAGCCAGGCCACGGGAGGTCACCGTTTCCCCACCGAGAATGCTGGTCACCACTCCGGACACGTCGATGCTCGAGCCGGCATGGCTGAGTTCCCAATGTCCGATCCGGGCCATGTCCTGCACGGCCGCGAGCCGGTCACGATTGACGCGCAATGCGCGCCGGTTGTCGCGATCACGCAGGATGAAGCGCACGCGCTCGGTCAGCAGACGATAACTGGAACCCTTGGCCAGGAAGTCGGTTGCTCCCGCCTCGTAGGCGCGGCTGACCGAGGCCACGTCGTCGCGGCTGGTGAGCATCAGGATGGGCAGGTCCATGCTGCCGGAAGCGGTGCGGATCTTCTCACAGGCGTCGAAGCCGTTCATGCGCGGCATCATGACGTCGAGCACCACCACGTCTGGCTGGACGCTGGCGAACATCTCGACGGCTTCCTGGCCATCGTTGGCGATGACCGGCTCGAAGCCGCCTGCCTCGAGCGCGGTGGTAGCGAACAGCTGCGCGACCGGTTCGTCGTCTGCCACCAGGATCCGGGGCTTGTCGCTCATGCGACCCGCTCCTCCTGCTGGGCGATGGCCGACAGCGCCTTGACCAACACCCGGAACTCGGGCCGGAGTTGCTTGGCCTCCTTGCGGGCAACGGCTTCGTCCTTGACCTTGGCAGCCGCCTCACATTCGCTGGCGACGTTCGCGAAGCGACGCCCGCCCACGCTGAGCGAGGACGACTTGATGGCATGGGCTACGTGTTCGACAGCGAGGATGTCGCCGCTGTCGAAGGCGGTGTCCAGCTCGTCGAGTTTCTGCGCAGTCTGTTTGAGGAACAGCAGAATGGCTTGGCGAACGATCTGCGGCTTGCCGATAGCCCGCAGTTCGTCGATCTGCGTAGTGTCGAGCACCGGCGCGCTGCCTTCCTCGACGAGTGGTTGCGGGGTGGCCTCCGGGATCGGTGTCGGGGGCGGTGCGTTGATCTCACCCGTTACGCCGGTCACGGACTGCAGCATTTCCTGCAACTTGTGCAGGGTGAAGGGCTTGGAGAGGAACTCGTCCATGCCGGCCTCCAGGCACTCTTCGCGATCCCCCTGCAGGGCATTGGCGGTCAGCGCCACGATGGGCACTGGCTTACGGCCGCTCGCGGCTTCGCCGGCACGGATCCGGCGGGTGGATTCGTAGCCGTCCATCAGTGGCATCTGGCAGTCCATGAGTACCACGTCGAACGGCCGCCCGAGTGCGTAGTCCATACCCAGCGAACCGTCGCCAGCCACCGTGACCTCGCAGCCGAGCGTCTCGAGCATGCCACAGGCCACCTCCTGATTGACCGGGCTGTCCTCAACCAGCAGCACCTTCAACTTCAGGCTGCGCAGGGCGTCGCGCTCACTGCCGGGACGGCGCTGTTCGGCGCCGGTCAGGCCGAGGGCCAGCTCCACCGCCTCGATCAGGCGCAGGCGCCGCACAGGCAGGACCAGCCATTCCTCGGGCGCCGTGGCGGCGAAATCATCGGCCTGGGCTCGACCGTTGACGGTGGTCAGCATGACGACCGGCATGGTGGACCCTGGCCTAGCCCGTACACTGTCGAGGAACTCCGGCCCCTTCATGTCGGGCAGGCGCTGGTTGGCGATCATCAGCGTGAAGGGACCGTCGAACTGCAGGGCATCCATCGCGCGGTGCGCGGTATTGGCCCAATGGACCTTGGCGCCGGCGACCTT
>JAURLT010000122.1 GCA_030831085.1 Gammaproteobacteria bacterium | reverse complement strand
GGCTCCACCGAAGCCGAGCACGCCCTGGCGACGGGCACGCTGCGCATGCGCCGGCCGCGGTCGCTGCGAGTGACCCTGACGGGTACCACCGGTCCGGGCGTCACCGCCAAGGACCTCGCCCTGGCGCTGATCACCCGCTATGGCGCTGACGGAGGTAGCGGGGCGGTGCTGGAGTTCTGCGGGCCTGCAGTCACGGCGATGGACATGGCGCAGCGCATGACCCTGTGCAACATGGCGACCGAGTTCGCCGCCGTTTCGGCGCTGATCGCGCCGGATGAACGTGCCCTCGGCTGGTTGCAGGGCCGCCGCTATGCGCCCGTCGGGGAGACGTGGAAGCGGGCCGTGGACGCCTGGCGGCAGCTGGCCAGCGACCCGGAAGCCCGCTTCGACGCTGAGTGGTCGCTCGATACCACAGAGGTCGCGCCCATGGTGACCTGGGGCACCAGCCCGGAACAGGCGGTGGCGGTCGATGCCGCGGTGCCTCGCGAGCCGCGGCCGGGCCGGCCCACCGAGTCCTACCAACGGGCCCTGCACTACATGGGCCTGCAGCCAGGGCAGACACTGACCGGCCTGCCCCTCGATGCAGCCTTTATCGGCTCCTGCACCAACAGCCGGCTGGAGGACCTGCGCCGGGCTGCGCGCGTGCTGCGCGGCAGACGGGTCGCGCCCGGCCTGCGGGCCATCTGCGTCCCTGGTTCGACCCGCGTGCGCCGGGAGGCCGAGGCGGAGGGACTCCACGAGGTCTTCCTGGCGGCGGGTTTCGAATGGCGGGAGGCGGGTTGTTCAATGTGCTTTTTCGCCGGAGGCGAGCATTTCGGCACTCAGGAACGGGTGATCTCCTCCACCAACCGCAACTTCGAGAGTCGTCAGGGCCCCGCAACCCGCACCCACCTCGCCAGCCCGGAAACGGTAGCGGCCAGCGCTGTGGCCGGCTGCATCACGGACCCCCGGCCCCTGCTCCACTGAAGCCCATGCAAGCCTTCACCCGCCTCACCGCCGTGGCCGCCCCCCTGTACCGTGCCAACATCGACACCGACATCATCATTCCCTCCAGGGAAATCCGCGGCGTCGGCAAGCAGGGTCTGGCCGAGGGCCTGTTCGCGGGTTGGCGCTATCGCGAGATCGGCGGGCGCGAGCCCGACCCGGCCTTCGTGCTTAACCGTCCCGAATTTCATGGGGCGAAGATCCTCCTGGCTGGCGAGAATTTCGGGTGCGGCTCGAGCCGCGAGCACGCGGTCTGGGCGCTGGCGGAATACGGCATCCGGGCCATCATCGCGCCCTCCTTCGCCCCGATCTTCGAAAACAACTGCATCCGCAACGGGGTGCTTCCAGCGCGACTGCCAGCTGCTGCCGTCGAGTCCCTGATCACAGGCCTGGACGACGGCCGCCATCGGCGACAGCTCACGGTCGACCTCGAGGCCTGCGAGGTGCATGGCAAGGATGGATCGACGCATGCGTTCAGCATCGACGAGGAAGCCAGGCAGATGCTGCTGGCCGGCGCCGATGCCATCGACCTGACGCTGCTTCAGCGTGACGAAATCGAGGCCTTCCTCGTCCGCGACAGACAGCTCAGGCCCTGGGTTTACCTGCAGGGTGAGGGCGAGGGCCACCCATGACCGGGCGAATCCTCATCAGCGAAGTCGGACCGCGCGACGGCCTGCAGAGCATTGCAGCCATCATGCCCACCGAGGCCAAGAAAGCCTGGATCGCAGCCGAGGTCGCTGCGGGCGTCACGGAAATCGAGGTGGGCAGCTTCGTCCCGGCGCGGGTCCTGCCACAGCTCGCTGACACCGCCGAGGTGGTCGCCTACGCCTGCAGCCTGCCAGGTCTGACCGTAGCCGCCCTCGTGCCCAACCTGAAGGGAGCCGTGGCAGCCGTCGAGGCCGGCGCGCACAAGATCACCTTGCCGCTGTCGGTGTCAGAGACCCACAGCCTGAAGAACCTGCGCCGCTCCCACGCCCAGGTTCTGGAGGAAGTCAGGGCGATTGGGGCGTACCTGCGTAGCCTGCCAGCGGCTCAGCGGCCGCGCTTCGAGGGCGGCCTGTCGACGGCCTTCGGCTGCACGCTGGAGGGTCCGGTGCCACTGAGGCAAGTACTCGGGCTGGGCGAGGCCCTGATGGCCGCCGGGGCGGATGAAGTGGGCCTGGCCGACACCACCGGCTACGCCGACCCGACGGCGGTTCGCGAGCGGGTCACCCGGCTGCGTGAGGTCGTGGGCCAACACGCCTTTGCCGGGCTGCACCTGCACAATACGCGGGGCCTGGGACTGGCGAACGTACTGGCCGGGCTCGAGGTGGGTGTCACCACCTTCGACAGCTCCCTTGGCGGACTTGGCGGTTGCCCATTTGCGCCGGGTGCTTCGGGCAACGTGGTCACCGAGGACCTTGCGTTCATGCTGCAGTCCATGGGGCTGGAAACCGGCATCGACCTGCCCCGGCTTCTGGAGGTACGCACGGTGATACAGGCGGCTCTTCCCGGCGAGCCGCTCTACGGATTCACGCCGGAGGCGGGCTTGCCGCTCGGCTTCAAACAAACGGAGGGCGGCTCATGAACAACCCCCGGGACTTGCCGCTGACGGGCCTCAAGGTGGTCGAATTCACCCACATGGTGATGGGCCCGGCGGTGGGAGCCATCCTCGTGGAGTTGGGGGCCGAGGTCGTCAAGGTCGAACCAATCGGCGGCGATGCCACCCGCAACCTGCCCGGCTCAGGCGCCGGCTACTTCGCCATGTACAACCGCAACAAGCGAAGCCTCTGCCTGAACCTCAAGAGTCCGGCAGGCCTCGGTGTAGCCCATCGGCTGGCCGCCGCTGCCGATGTGGTCGTCGAGAACTTCCGGGGCGGGGCCATGGAAAAGCTGGGGCTGGGCTACGAGCAGCTCGCCCCACTCAACCCGGGCCTGATCTACTGCTCCGAGAAGGGCTTTCTGGCCGGGCCTTACGAGCGCCGGACTGCGCTGGACGAAGTGGCCCAGATGATGGGCGGCCTGGCCTACATGACCGGCCCGCCGGGACGCCCCTTGCGGGCCGGCAGTTCGGTGATCGACGTCACCGGTGGGATGTTTGGGGTCATCGGCATCCTGGCCGCGCTCCAGGAGCGGCATCGGACGGGGCGCGGCCAGAAGGTCAGCAGCGCGTTGTTCGAGACCACCGCCTACCTGGTCGGGCAGCACATGGCCCAGTTTGCGGTCACCGGACAGGCCGCGCGACCGATGCCGGTGCGCATCTCTGCCTGGGCGATCTACGACGTGTTCGAGACTGCGGACGATCAGCAGGTTTTCGTCGGCGTGGTCTCCGACTCGCTGTGGCAGCGTTTCTGCGAGGCCTTCGAGCTTGATCACCTCGCCAATGATCCGCAACTCGCCACCAACGCCGCCCGGGTTGCTGCCCGCGAACAGCTACTGCCCGAGGTACGCGACCTGTTCCGCCGCTTCGGGCGCGACGAGCTGATCGAGCGCCTTGAGCGTACCGGCCTGCCGTTCGCGCCGATCGGACGACCCGAGGACCTGTTCGAGGATCCTCACCTGATTCAGGGCGGTGGGCTGGCCGAGGTCACGCTGCCGGATGGGAGATCCACCCGGCTGCCACTGCTGCCGCTGGAAATGGCGGGCGCGCGACCGAGCGCGGGGGGGCAACTGCCGCGCGTCGGCGAGCATACGCGGGCGGTGCTCAGCTCACTCGGCTACGGAGAGGCCGAGATCGCAGACCTGCTGGAACGGGGCGCAGCCGGCTGAGTTCAGGCAGGCATCAGGCCGCGCACCGCACCCACCAAGGCTGCCACCAGGAGCAACACCGAAGGCAGGAAAGTCAGCAGGAAACCCAGCCCACGGGAGGCGGGATCGGAGACGTAGACCCAGAGATACAGCTGCCGTCCGATCAGGTAGACGACGCCCAGGGCGGCGACCCACAGCGGATTGAGATGCTGCGCTCCCAGCCAGAGGGCCGGCAGGAACACCACCAGCTGCTCGAGGGTATTCATTTGCGCCCGGTAGTAACGCTCGAAAACCTCGTGCCCGGTCACCGCGGGCGCCTTGATCCCGTAAGTCCCGCGCGCCTTGCCCACCAGCATGGCAAAGCCGATGAATTGCAGGATGGCCAGGACAGCCACCAGTTGAACGAACTCCATGAGCCGACCCCCCTCTGTAAAGTCCAGATAGGTTAAGGTTAGGCGTATGCAAAACCAACAACAAACTCGCGGGGAATTCAGCTTGGGCTGGAAGGTTCTGCTGGCCTCCATGCTGGGGGTCATGTGCGGGGCCTCGCCTATTCCCTACAACGCCATCGGCTTCTTTATTGGTCCGCTGAATGCGGAATTCGGTTGGAGTTTCCGCGACATCAGTCTCGGCATCACCATCTTCGGCGTGCTGGCCGCGCTGCTGGCGCCGGTTTTTGGCGCCATGGCAGACCGCTTCGGGGTGCGGCCGGTCGCGCTGTGGTCGCTGTTCGCCTTCGCGCTTGCCTTTGCAGCGCTTTCCTTCATCCCAAACAGCCTGATCGGCTATTACCTGCTTTGGGCGCTGGTTGGCCTGGTCGGCATCGGTTCTACACCCGTCACCTGGTCGCGGGCGGTCAATCTCTGGTTTTTTCGCAACCGCGGCCTGGCACTGGGTCTCACCCTGGTGGGCACGAGCCTGGCAGCCATGATCATTCCGCCTCTCGCATCCTGGGCGATTGAGGCTCACGGCTGGCGATTGGCCTTTCCCATCATTGCCCTGCTCCCGCTTCTGATTGCCTTGCCGGTGGGGTACAAGTTGTTCCGTGAGCCCAGGCCAGACGAACGGCCCATCGAACTTGCTACCACCGGGAACGGCGGCACGCTTGCCGGACTAACGCTGCGCGAAGCGATCGGCAGCTACCGGTTCCACCTGCTCTTCGTTTCCATCCTGCTCATCGCTTTCGCTTATGGCGGGGCGCATATTCACCTCCCGGAGATGCTCAGGTCCCACGGACTGGGGGAGCAGGCCAAGTGGGTGGCGAGCTCGCTTGGGCTCAGCCTCCTCGCCGGGCGGGTCATCACCGGCGCGCTCATTGATCGTTTCTGGGCCCCTGCGGTGACCTTCCCGGTGCTTTGCATGCCGGTTATATCCTGCTTACTGCTTGCCAGCGATTCACTCTCCCTGCAGATGGCCTTCCTGGCCGCCTTCCTGCTGGGTTTCGCTGCCGGTGCGGAATCCGATCTGATCGCCTACCTGGCCGGTCGTTACTTCGGCATGGCTCACTACGGCAAGATCTACGGCATGCTCTACATCCCCTTCGGCATCGCCTCGGCGCTCTCCCCGGCCGCCTACGGCTGGGTGCGGGATTCCACTGGCAGTTACGATCCCATGCTGGCAGTCGCCGCCGTGCTCTTCGTGGCGGGCGCTTCGCTGCTCCTCGGCCTCGGCCGCTATCCGGACTTCAGGTCGCCTACGCGGATCGAGGCGTGAAACTGGCCGCGCGCTCCCTGATCGCGGGCCCCGTGCTGGGCGGCGCATTGGGACTCGCGCTGCACGCGTCGGGGCTTGACCCGGCCATCTGCTGGACCGCGGCCATCACCCTGAACACCGCCATCTGGTGGGTCTTCGAGAGCCTGCCGGTCGGCCCTGCGTCCCTGCTGCCCTTCGCCGCCCTGCCGCTGGCCGGCGTGCTGACCCACCGGGAGGCGGCGGCAGCGCTGGGTGATACCGTGATCGTGCTGCTGATGGCAGCCTTCATGCTGTCCAAGGCCATCGAACGCTCGGGACTGCATGAACGCCTGGCGCTCGGCATGATCCGCCTGCTGGGCGGTCGCGGCGGCAGTCGCGCGGTGTTGGCCTTCATGGTGGCCGCAGCGCTGATTTCCATGTGGGTCTCCAACTCCGCCACCACGCTGATGATGACCCCGATCGCCCTGGCGGTGCTGGCCCGCTCCGGCGACGCAAGGCTTGCGGTGCCGCTGCTGCTGGGCGTCGCCTACGCCGCTTCGGTGGGCGGCGTCGCAACGCTCATTGGCACGCCGCCCAACCTGATCTTCGCGGGTGTTTATGAAACCCTGACCGGTGAGGAATACGGCTTCCTGCGCTGGATGCAAACCGGCCTGCCGGTGGCCGCATTGTCCGTCCCGCTGATGGCCTGGTGGCTGGGACGGGGGCTGGGTTCCGGCACCCCCATGACCGTCCCCACCAGCGGGGCGTGGCGGGGGGCTGAACGCCGCGTGGCTTGGGTCTTCGGCCTGACCATTCTGGCCTGGATCCCCCGCGAAAACCCGTTCGGCGGTTGGGCCTGGTGGCTAGGAATCGAGGCCGCCGGGGAATCGACGGTGGCGCTGGCAGCGGTGGT
>JAURLT010000121.1 GCA_030831085.1 Gammaproteobacteria bacterium | reverse complement strand
TTGAAGGCCCCGGTCAGTCCCGCCAGCGCGGCCAGTTCCGCATGCTCCATCCAGCCCAGCGCGTGGCGCCGGTAATCGGGCAACAGCTCGCCGGGCCCGATCGCGTAGACGAACTCGGGCGAATCGCCGATGCCCACGATCCGGGTCTCCAACCGTTGGCCTCGTGCGATCAGGCGCAGCGGGTCGCCGGGCTCAAGGCCATGGGCGGCAGCAAAGGCGCTGCCTATCACCAGTTCGTTGTGGCCAGGTCGCGGGGCCCGCCCGGCCGCCAGCGTCACGCCGTTGAGCCCCGTTGCGGGCCAGGAGACCAGCATCACGCTGCCCGGCTCGCCCAGCCGGGGATCGTCGAGGAGCCCGCCCAGCCGCACCCGCACCTGAACATCCTTCACGCCTTCGATCCCGGCGAGCGTCACGGCGAGGCGCTCGGGGGCGCGCACCAGCGAGGCAAAGACCTCCGCAAAACGCTGCTCGGCATAGAAGTCGTCGCGTGCCTCGGCCAGCGAGGCCAGCAGTCCCGCGCTGGCTACCTGGATGGAGGTGCCGATCGCCACCACCAGGGCGATGGCGATGGCCTGGGCCCGGTGACGGGTCAGGTCGCGCAACAGCTTCTTGTGGAGCGGTTGCATCGCTTACCACTGCAGGCTGGAGGCTGGCTGCCTGCTGGCGTTTTGCCCAACGCCGGCGATGGCCCCGTTGGACAGGCGGATCACCCGATCGGCCATGCGCGAGATCACGGCGTTGTGGGTGATGACGAGGGTGGTGGTGCCGAGTTCGCGGTTGGCCTCGGCGAGCGCCTCCAGCACCACGATGCCGGTGGCGCAATCGAGGGCGCCGGTAGGCTCATCGCACAGCAGCACGGCCGGGCGCCGGGCGATGGCGCGCGCAATGGCCACCCGCTGCTGCTCGCCGCCAGAGAGCTGGGCCGGAAAATGTCCGCGGCGTTCGCCCAGTCCCACGCGCTCGAGGGCCTCTGCAGGGGTCATCGAGCCGGGCGAAAGGGCGGTGACCAGTTCCACGTTTTCCTCGGCGGTGAGGCCGGGAACCAGGTTGTAGAACTGGAAGACAAAGCCGACGTGCTCGCGTCGGTAGCGGGTGAGCGCGTCGTCCGAAGCCGCGTGCAGGGCGAGGTCGCGGAACCACGCTTCGCCCTCGGTGGGGCGGTCGAGTCCGCCCAAGATGTTGAGCAGGGTCGATTTCCCGCTGCCCGAGGCCCCGAGCAGCACTACCAGTTCCCCGGCAGGCAGCATCAGGTCCACCCCGCGCAGGGCGTCGATGGTGGTCGTGCCGATCCGGTAACGTCGGCTGATCCCGGACAGCCGGAAGACCGGCTGTCCGTCTGCCTCGCTCAGGGCCGGACCAACCGCTCGATGGCCTGCTCGTGCCGAACCGAGCCCGCCAGCGCCCCGAGTTGACCGGCCAGGTGTTCGAGAATGTCGTCCATCGAGACCACTCCGCATAGCGCACCGTCAGCATCCACCACCGGCGCACGGCGCACGCCGGCGAGCCTGAGGCTCTCGACCGCCACGTCCACCGGCGAGTCGGCCGCCAGCGTGACCGGCTCGAGGGTCATGGCATCGCCCACCCTGATCTCGTGGGGCGAGAGGTCGGCGGCGACCGATTCGAGCACGATGTCGCGATCCGTGATCACGCCCAGCGGGTCGGAGCCGTCACTCACCACCAGCATGCCGACGTGATGCTCGCGCATCAGCCTCGCCGCTTCGACCAGATCTGCACGCGGATCGATCATCACCGGCTGACGCCGGCAGAGTGCACTGACTTCCATGGCCCTTTCCTCCCTTCACTGGATGAACCGATACTACGCCCAGTCCACATCCGGACAATAAGGAGTTACCCATGCCCGAACCGGTTCCTGCACTGGTCAGCTTCAGCGATCCCGCGAACTGGGAGGCAGCCGGGCCCGATCCGGCAAAGTGCGTGGCTGGTCAGCCGGAGGCGCGGGTGGCCAACCGTTATCAGGATCCGGCGGGACGTTTTTTCGCCGGTGACTGGGCCAGCACCCCCGGTACCTGGCGGGTGGAGTACAGCGAGCACGAGTTCTGCCACTTGCTGGAGGGGGTGGTGGTGCTCACTGCGGAGGATGGCCGCAGCTGGAGATTTGTTGCCGGTGATGCCTGGGTCATCCCGGCCGGATTCCGTGGCACCTGGCAGACAGTGGAGTCGGCGCGCAAGCGTTATGCCATCCTCGAGTCCGGCTGAGCAGGGTTTGGCGCACGGCGATGGTGCAGCGGGATGCCCTCTTTGTTTGTGCAAGGTGCGCCAAGCCCTTTTGGTGCTTGCGCAACACATTGATTTATCACAATCTCGAAGTCCTTCACACGGTGGCACACCGTCTGCATATATAGTGGACGGGTAACATACTCGCAAAGTGTTGTGAATTTGCAACAAAACCTGTATCGACTTTGACCGAACGAGGAGCTGACATGAAGCAAGTGAGATGGTTGGTAGCGTCCGCGGCACTGGCCGTGGCGGGTGTGGCGCAGGCGGGCGAGTTCTCGTCCACCATTACGGCGACCACGGACTATGACTTCCGCGGTGTCACCCAGACGACCAACGACCCCGCGCTGCAGGTCAGCCTCGACTACGCCTGGGACAACGGCCTCTACGCCGGCGTCTGGGCCAGCAACGTTGATTTCGGCAGCTGCTGTGGCGAGCAGGCCGAGGTGGACTACTACGTCGGCTATGCCGGCGGCGACGAGGAAGGCCTGACCTACGACGTGGGCGCGCTGTGGTACGCCTACCCGGGTGCGACGGCCCTCGACTATCCTGAGGTCTTTGCCGGTGTCGCCTATGGCATGTTCGATGCCAAGGTCTGGTACTCCTGGGACTTCTTCAACGTCGACGAGTCGGCTTACTACATCGAAGGCAACGCCAGCCTGGAACTGCCCGGCGAGTTCGGGCTGGGTTTCCACGTGGGCTACAGCGACGGCAAGGCCTTCGACCTGCCCGGCTTCGAGGCTTACATGGACTACTCGATCGCCCTGTCCAAGACACTCGGCAACTTCGACGTCGAATTGAAGTGGGCCGACGGCAGCGACTGGAAGTCGCTGGACGGTGCCGAGGGTAACGTCCTCGACAGCGGCGGCCGAGTCATCCTGTCGGTGAGCACTACCCTGCCCTGGGGCGAGTAACTCACGCCTCCCAGCGATCGAGGGCCGTCACCGCAGGGTGACGGCCCTTTTCTTTGGTCGTGGTCTTGTTCTCACCGGCCGCGGAGTACGTCGCCGAGCGTGCCGAACAACTGATCGATGTGGCTGCGCTCGATGATCAGCGGCGGCGACAGCGCGATGGTGTCGCCCGTAGTGCGCACCATCACCCCCCGTTCGAAGCAGTCGAGGAAGGCCTGAAAGGCCCGGGCAGTGGGCTTGCCGGGCCAGGGGTCGAGCTCGATGGCGCCAATCAGCCCGTAATTGCGCAGGTCGATCACGCCCGGCGCGTCGCGCAGGGAGTGGACCGCCTCTTCCCAGTACGGGGCCATCTCTCGCGCCCGCTGCAGCAGGCCCTCGCGCTCATAGACCTCGAGCGTAGCGAGTCCCGCGGCGCAGGCGACCGGATGCGCCGAATAGGTGTAGCCGTGGAATAGTTCGATGGCCTGTTCTGGCCCGGTCATGAAGCCCTCGTAGATCTCCTTGCGGACGATGACCGCGCCCATGGGGATGGAGCCATTGGTAAGGCCCTTGGCGCAGGTGATCATGTCGGGCACCACGCCGAATTCCTGGGCCGCGAAGGGTGAGCCGGTGCGGCCGAAGCCGGTGATGACCTCGTCGAAAATCAGCAGGATCCCGTGGCGCGTGCACAGTTCCCTGAGTTTTTGCAGATATCCAACCGGGGGAATCAGCACGCCGGTGGATCCGGCAATGGGTTCAACGATGACCGCGGCGATGTTGGAGGCGTCGTGCAGCGCCACCAGCCGTTCCAGTTCGTCGGCGAGGTGTGCGCCCCAGGCCGGCAGGCCGCGTGAAAACGCATTGTGCTGCAGTGAGTGGGTGGCTGGCAGGTGGTCCACGGAGGGCAGCATGGCGCCGAAGAACTTGCGATTGTTGACCATGCCTCCGACCGAGATGCCGCCGAAGCCGACCCCGTGATAGCCGCGCTCCCGGCCGATCAGGCGCGTGCGCGTACCCTGGCCGCGTACCCGGTGCCAGGCGAGGGCAATCTTGAGCGCAGTGTCGACGGACTCGGAACCAGAGTTGGTGAAGAACACGTGGTCGAGCCCCTCGGGAGCGAGGCCCGCCACCCGACTGGCGAGCCGGAAGGCGTCGGGGTGTCCCATCTGGAAAGGCGGCGCGTAATCCATGGTGGCAATCTGTCGACTGACCGCCTCACTGATGTCCCGGCGGCCATGTCCCGCATTGACGCACCAGAGTCCGGCGACCCCGTCGAGGATCTTGCGGCCCTCGGCGGTCCAGTAGTGCATACCCTCGGCGCGGGCTAGCAGCCGCGGGGCAGCCTTGAACTGACGGTTGGCCGTGAAGGGCATCCAGTAGGCCTCGAGGTCCTGGCGGTCGAGGCTAGCCGCTGCGGGTGTATTCATGTCTAGATATTAACCGGGCGCCCGTGCAGTATCCTAGGCGCCATGGAAACCACCTTGACCGTGGCGGCCTGGAACGAGCGAGCCGCAGCGCTGCACCCTCAGGCCCAGGCCTTTATCGATGGAAGATACCGCCCCTCGGCTTCCGGGGAGACCTTCCCCTGCATCAATCCCGCTACCGGCGGGGTGCTGGCCGGGGTTGCGGCCTGCGCGGCGCCCGACGTCGACGCGGCGGTTGCTTCTGCCCGTCGGGCTTTCGAGTCCGGCGCCTGGTCACGCATGGCCCCGGCCGCCCGCAAGCGCGTGCTGGCGAACTTTGCCGAACTGCTGATGGAGCACCGCGAGGAACTGGCGCTGCTGGAGACGCTCGATGTCGGCAAGCCGATCGCCGACTCCATGCAGGTGGACATTCCGGGCGCCGCACGCTGCATCCAGTGGTATGCCGAGGCCTGCGACAAGGTCTACGACGAAGTTGCGCCGGTACCGGACAACACCCTCGCGCTGGTGACCCGGGAGCCGGTTGGTGTGGTCGGGGCCATCGTGCCCTGGAATTTCCCGCTGCTGATGGCCTGTTGGAAGCTGGGGCCTGCGCTGGCCACCGGCAACTCGGTGGTGCTGAAGCCTTCCGAGAAGTCTCCCCTGACGGCGATCCGCGTGGCGGCGCTGGCGCTGGATGCCGGCCTGCCGCCCGGTGTGCTGAACGTGCTGCCCGGCTTCGGGCACACGGCCGGTGAGGCGCTGGCGCTGCATCCGGACGTCGACTGCGTGGCCTTCACCGGGTCCACTCGTATCGGTAAGCGCATGCTTGAGTACTCGGGCCGCTCGAACATGAAGCGCGTCTGGCTGGAGTGCGGTGGCAAGTCGCCCAACATCGTCTTTGCCGACGCGCCCGATCTGGACCGCGTCGCGGAAGCCGCGGCGGCCGGGATCTTTTTCAATCAGGGCGAGATGTGCTCGGCCGCCTCCCGGCTGGTGGTCCACGAGTCAGTGCGTGAGGCTCTGCTGGAAAAGATCTGCGCGCTTGCCGCGAGCTACCGACCCGGCGATCCGCTCGACCCAACCACCCGCCTCGGCGCACTGGTCGACGAGCAGCAGCTGCGCACGGTGACCGGCTACATTGAGTCGGGGCGCGAGGAGGGCGCGCGGCTCTGTCTCGGTGGCGACCAGGTCCGCCGCGAGAGCGGCGGTTACTTTGTCGAGCCCACGGTATTCGACGGCGTAGGGCCGTCCATGCGCATCGCCCAGGAGGAGATCTTCGGCCCCGTGCTGTCGGTGCTCAGCTTCCGCGACGAGGCCGAGGCGCTCGCTATTGCCAACGGCGTGATGTACGGGCTGGCCGCTGCGGTCTGGACCCGCGACCTGGCTACTGCGCATCGCATGTCGCGGCGCATTCGCGCCGGCACCGTTTACGTCAACTGTTACGACGCCGACGACATCACCGTGCCCTTTGGCGGTTTCAAGCAGTCGGGCAACGGTCGCGACAAGTCGCTGCACGCCCTCGACAAGTACACCGAGCTCAAGACCACCTGGATGGACCTGCGATGAAGGTGACCGTAGCGGCCACGCAGATGGCCTGTAGCGAGCGACGCGAGGACAACCTGGCGCGGGCCGAGGCCATGGTTCGGCGGGCCGCGGCCGAGGGTGGGCAGGTGATCCTGCTGCAGGAGTTGTTCGAGACGCCCTATTTCTGCAAGGACCACGATTACGCCTATCTGGAGCTGGCCACCTCACTGGAGGACAACCCGGCCGTGACCCGCTTGTCGGCGGTGGCGGCGGAACTGGGCGTGGCGCTGCCGGTGTCCTTCTTTGAGCGTGCCGGCAACGCTTGCTTTAATACGGTGGCGATGATCGACGCCGACGGTCGCTGCCTTGGTACCTATCGCAAGGCGCACATCCCCGAGAGCCCGGGTTACCACGAGAAGTTCTACTTCGCCCCGGGCGACACCGGCTTCCGGGTGTGGTCCACGCGCTTCGGGCGGGTTGGCGTCGCCATCTGCTGGGACCAGTGGTTCCCGGAATGCGCCAGGGCCATGGCCCTCATGGGCGCGGAGATCCTCTGTTATCCCACCGCCATCGGCAGTGAGCCGCAGGATGCCACCCTCGATTCCCGGCCTCACTGGCAGAGGACCATGCAGGGCCATGCGGCAGCCAACCTGATGCCGCTGGTTGCTTCCAACCGCATCGGCCGCGAGGTGGGGCGCGCCAATACCATCGACTTCTACGGACACTCCTTCATCGCCGGCCCCACCGGTGAGATGGTGGAGGAGGCCGGTGGGGCCGAAGAAGCCGTGCTGCTGGCCTCTTTCGACCTCGAAGCTGCGCGGCTGCAGCGCCGCAACTGGGGTGTGTTCCGCGACCGACGCCCCGAACTCTACGGAGCCTTGTTGTCGCTGGACCTGACCGACGACGGATGACGGCGCTGCTCGACGGACCGCTGGCCTGCGTGGATCTTGAGACCACGGGTGGCAATGCACTCTCGCACCGGATCATCGAAGTTGGCATCGTCCTCGTCGAGGGCGGCGAGGTGGTGGAGCGCTACAGCACATTGGTGAACCCGGGCTGTCGCGTGCCGCGCAATATCGAGGTCTTCACCGGCATCACCACCGCCATGCTGGAATCGGCGCCCGAGTTCGCCGAGGTGGCTGACGAGGTGCTCGCCAGGCTGCAAGGTCGGCTGTTCGTGGCCCACAACGCCCGCTTCGACTATGGCTTCCTGCGCAGCGAATTTCGGCGTTTAGACCGCCGCCTGTCCGAGCGGGTGTTGTGCACGGTGAAGCTTTCGCGACGGGTCGATGCGGGCCAGCGTGGTCACGGGCTGGACGCAGTGATGGCCCGCCATGGCCTTGACTGCAGCGCGCGCCATCGGGCGCTGGGGGACGCCCAGGTGGTGGCTGACTTTCTTGCCTGCCTGCGCAGACGGGAACCGCCAGACAGGCTGCAGCAGCAGGTCGAGGAACTGGTCCGCGGGCCGGGCTTGCCGCCCCAGCTCGACCCGGGGCTCGCCGACGAACTACCGGAAGGCCCAGGCACCTATCGCTTCTACGCTGAGGACGGCGCGCTGCTTTACGTCGGCAAGAGCAAGACGCTGCGTACCCGGGTGCTGTCCCACTTCGCCGACGAGCATCGCTCGGCCAAGGAGCTGAAGCTGACCCGGCAGGTGCATCGGGTGGAGTGGCAGGAGTCCGCGGGTGAAATCGGCGCGCTGCTCTCCGAGGCGAGGCAGGTCAAGGAACTGGCGCCCCTGCATAACCGGCGCCTGCGGGCCAGCGAGGCATGCTGGACCTTTCGTTTGGAGTCGCGAGGAGAGGGGGTGGTCGCGAAGGTCGTCACCCTCGCCGAGGCGGCGGGGCTCGAGTCCGACTGCCACGGGCTGTTCCGCAACCGGCGGGATGCCCAGCGGGCGCTCGACGAGCTGCTGCGGGCCCATGAGCTGTGCCCCCGCCTGCTCGGCCTGGAGGCCGGCGAGGGTTCCTGCTTTGGTGCCCAGGTCGGGCGCTGCAGAGGCGGGTGCTGTGGTCGCGAGCCGCTGGCGCTGCACACTGCGCGGGTACGCATGGCGCTGGCGCGCCACAAGCTGAAGGGCTGGCCGTTTGCCGGGGCGATCGGGGTGGTGGAGCGGGACTGGAAGGGCTGCGAGGAGCTGCACGTGTTCGATCAGTGGCGCTACCTCGGCACGGTGGCCGACACCACGGAGCTGGCCGATCTGCCCGGCGCCGACGCCACTGACTTCGACCTCGACTGCTATCGCCTGCTGTGCCGCATCCTCGAGGGCGGCCTGGGTCCCGCGCGCCTCATCGAGCTGGGCAAGGCCGAGTCGTGAGTGGCGTCTTCTTCGTTACCGCGGCGGCCGGGACCGCCGACTTGTGCGCCGGAGAGTTGCGCGAGTGTGGTGTGCCCGTCCTGCGCGAGGCGCGCGCCGGTGTGCATTGCGAGGGCGGTGTGGAGGCGGCTTACCGGGCCTGCCTGTGGTCACGGGTCGGATTGCGCGTGCTATGGCCCATCGCCCACTTCGGGGCCGGCACTGCCGACGATCTGTATCGTGGCGCCCTGGCCGTCGACTGGGCGACGCACCTTGGTGTCGGGCAGAGTCTTGCCGTCGAGGCCACCGGCCAGGGCGAGGCGATCGCGCATAGCCACTACGCCGCGCTCAGGGTCAAGGATGCGGTGGTCGACTGGTTTCGCGACCGCACAGGGCGCCGACCGGATGTCGATACCCGCAACCCGGATCTCAGGCTCTCGGTGCACGTGCAGCGGGGCGAAGCTACGCTGGCCATCGACTTGTCCGGTGACGGCCTGCACCGTCGCGGCTACCGCCTGCAGGGCGTGGCGGCGCCACTTCGGGAAAACCTGGCTGCGGCGCTGCTGCTGCGTTCCGGATGGACTGCCATCGCGCGTTCGGGCGGGTCCTTCGTGGATCCGATGTGTGGCTCCGGCACCTTGCCGATCGAGGCCGCCCTGATGGCCGGTGACGTCGCTCCCGGGTTGCTCAGGCCGCGTCACGGCTTCGAGCGCTGGGCAGGCCACCAGCCGGCGACCTGGCAGCGATTGCTCGATGAGGCGCGGTCGCGACGGGCAGCCTCGCAACTGACACCAGGCCGGGTCTTCGGCTTCGATGCCGACCCCCGCGCCATTGAGGTGGCCGAGACCAACGCCCAGCGGGCCGGGGTGGCGGGAGTCGTTCAGTTCCGGCGCCTTGACCTGGCTCGCCTGCCTGCGGCGCCGGGGCCCGCCGGCCTGCTGGCCACCAATCCGCCCTACGGCGAGCGCATCGGCGACGAGCAGCGCCTGCGCGGGCTGTACGCGACGCTCGGCGAGCGCCTGCGCGACGGCTACCCGGGTTGGCGAGCTGCCGTGCTCACCGGCAACCCGCCGCTCGGTCAGGCCATCGGTATCGAGGCCACGCGTAGCCACCTGATGATGAACGGGCCGATTGAATGCAGGCTGTTGCGCTTCGAGGTCGACCCGGAGCGTTTCCGACGGCCACGCGAACCTGGACGTCCTCCCCCGTTCGACGTCGAAGCGGCGCGCGCCCGGCCGGGTGCGGCGATGTTCGCCAATCGCCTGCGCAAGAACTGGAAGGAGATCGGTGGCTGGGCGCGGCGTGAGCGGGTGTCCTGCTTTCGGCTTTATGACGCCGACATGCCCGAGTACGCACTGGCCATCGACGTCTACCAGGCAGATCCCGAAGGCGCCGGTGGCCGTTGGCTCTACGTCCAGGAATACGCGGCGCCTTCGAGCGTCGATCGTGACCGTGCCCGTGCCCGCCGCGAGGAGGCCCTGTCCATGCTGCCGGAGGTCACCGGCATTGCACCCGCAGCGACCTGGTGGCGCACGCGCAGGCCCCAGAAGGGTGCAGCCCAGTACCGCAAGCTGGACGAGCAAGGCCGGTTCGAGACCATCGAGGAAGGCGGCCTGCACTTCTTGGTCAACTTCACCGACTACCTCGACACGGGCTTGTTCCTCGACTATCGGCAGGTGCGTGCGCGGGTGCGGGAACTGGCTGCCGGCAAGCGCTTCCTGAACCTGTTCGCCTACACGGGCACTGCCACCGCGTATGCCGCCGAGGGCGGTGCGATCCGCACCGAGACCGTCGACCTGTCGAACACCTACCTCGACTGGGCACGCAGGAATCTCGAGCTGAACGGGCTGGCACGCCCCGTGCATACGTTTACACGTGCGGATTGCCTAGAATGGCTGAATCATGACGATGGACGGCGATTCGACCTGGTGTTGCTCGACCCGCCGACCTTCTCGAATTCGAAGGCTATGGCCCGCGAGTTCGATGTCCAACGCGACCATGTCGGCTTGATCCGGCTGGCGCTGGAGCGAGTGGATGAGGAGGGGCTGTTGATTTTCTCGACCAACCTGCAGAAGTTCCGGCTGGACCGCGAGGCGCTGCAGGGCCCATCCATAGAGGACTGGAGCCGCTCGACCCTGCCGCGAGATTTCGCCAGGCGTCCGGGCCTCCGCAGTGTCTTTGCCTTCCGGAAATGAGCCCATGGATCCCGTTGCCGAACGATCGTTGTCTCCTGCCACCCTGCGTCGTGCCCTCGTCGACCGCCTGACCCGCACCCTGGGCAAGGATCCCGGGTCGGCCACGCCACGTGACTTCTACGATGCGCTCTCGCTGGCCGTGCGCGAGGAGTTGACCGCGCGCTGGCTGGCGACCCAGCGGCGGATCGCCTCGGGCAAGGCCAAGCGTGTCTGCTACCTGTCGGTCGAATTCCTTCCCGGCCGTTCCCTGGTCAACGCGCTGTCCAGTCTCGATGGCGGGATGGTGGATGAAGCACGCCGGGTGCTGGCCGATTACGGTCTCGAGCTGGAGAAGCTGGCGGCGCTGGAGGTAGATCCCGGGCTGGGCAACGGGGGGCTCGGGCGTCTCGCGGCCTGTTTCCTGGATTCACTCGCCACCCTGCAGTACCCGGCCGTGGGCTACGGTATCCGCTACGACTACGGCATCTTCACCCAGCGTATCGCCGAGGATGGCGGCCAGCGGGAGCTGGCCAGTACCTGGCTTCGGCTGCGCAATCCCTGGGAAATCCCCCGCAGCGATGCCCGCTACAAGATCCGCTTCGGTGGCGGAGCGAATGCCCATGAGGTGCTGGCGGTCGGCTTCGACCATCTGGTGCCGGGCAACCGCAGCCCGACGGTCAATCACCTGCGCCTGTGGTCGGGACGCGCGGTGGTGCCATTTCGTATCGAATGCTTCAACCGCGGCCAGTATGCCGAGGCGGTTGCCGAGCAGGTCGATGCGAAGAACCTCTCGCGTGTGCTCTACCCTGATGATTCCACGCCACAGGGCCGGGAGCTGCGCTTGCGGCAGCAGTTCTTTTTCGTCAGCGCGAGCCTGCAGGACCTGCTGGCCACCCACCTTGCGGAGGGCCGCAGCCTGGAAGAACTCCCGCGCTGCGTCGCGATCCAGCTCAACGATACCCACCCCGCGCTGGCTATCGCCGAGCTGCTGCGGCTGCTGGTGGACGAGCACGGGCTCGACTGGGACCGTGCCCGGCAGCTGGGCGAGGAGATCTTCGGCTACACCAACCACACCCTGTTGCCCGAGGCACTCGAGACCTGGCCAGTGGAGTTCTTCGAGCGGCTGCTGCCGCGCCACCTGCAGATCATCTACCTCATCAACCGCGATTTTCTGGCCTCGGTGGAGGCCGTAGATCCGGGTAACCACGAGCTGCGGAGCAGGGTCTCCATCATCGACGAAGAGCATGGCCGTCAGGTGCGCATGTCGCACCTCGCGGTGATCGGCTCTCGCCGGGTCAACGGGGTGGCCCGATTGCACTCACGCCTGATGCGGGAGACCATTTTTGCCGACTTCGCGGCACTGCTGCCCGGGCGTTTCACCAACGTCACCAACGGCATCGCCACCCGGCGCTGGCTCAAGCAGTCGAATCCCGGGCTCACCGCCCTGCTCACCGAGCACCTTGGGCATGCCTGGGAGAACGACCTCGAGGAGTTGTCGAGGCTCACCTGGGCGCTCGACGATGGCGAGTTCCTTGCGCGCTTTCGCGACATCAAGCGCGACAACAAGGGCCGCCTGGCGGAGGTGGTGGCGGCCCGTACGGGACTTGCCGTCGATCCCGAGTCGATGTTCGACGTGCAGGTCAAGCGCATCCATGAATACAAGCGCCAGACCCTGAACCTGCTGTCGGTGGTGGCCCGCTACCTGCGGATCCGGGACGGCGAGCGCTCGCTCACGCCGCGCACGGTCATGTTTGCCGGCAAGGCGGCGCCCGGCTATTTCCTGGCCAAGAACCTGATTCGCGTCATCAACCTGGTGGCGCGCACGGTCAACGCCGACCCGGCCACGCGCGGCCTGCTGCGGGTGGTCTTCCTGCCGGATTACGACGTCTCCCTGGCCCAGCAGATCATGCCCGCGGCGGACCTGTCCCAGCAGATTTCCACCGCCGGCATGGAGGCGTCGGGCACCGGCAACATGAAGCTGGCGCTCAATGGAGCGCTGACCATCGGGACCCTGGACGGTGCGAACATCGAGATCGCCGAGGCCGTGGGCCGTGACCAGCTGTTCATCTTCGGCCTCGATGCCGAGGGTGTCTTGCAGCGGCGACAGTCCGGTTACGTGCCGATGGACTACGTGGCGGCGCATGCGGAGCTGGCTGCCGTCGTTGACGCACTGGCCAGCGGCGAGTTGACCGGCGGCAGCGGCGACGAGGCGAGGCCTCTGCTGGATCGCCTGCTCGGCGACGGCGAGCCCTACCTGGTGCTGGCTGACTTCGACGACTACCAGCGTGCCCAGGCCGAGGCCGACCGGCTCTTCGTGGACGCATCCGGCTGGAGTCGTCGCGCCGCCGCCAACACCCTGGCTATGGGGCCGTTTTCGAGTGATCGCAGTATCCGCGAATATGCAGGACGGATCTGGGGGCTGGAACCCCTGACATGAGCCGCCTGAGCGACTACGACCTCTACCTGTTCGGGGAGGGGAGTCACTACCGGATTCACGACAGGCTTGGTGCCCACCCCGGAGAATTGAACGGCGAGTCCGGCTGCTGGTTCGCGGTCTGGGCGCCCAATGCCCGGCGGGTCAGCGTGGTGGGCCCGTTCAACGACTGGGATGGTCGCCGGCATCCGCTGAGCCCGCGGGCCAGTAGCGGCATCTGGGAGGGTTTTGTGGCCGGGCTCGGCGAGGGCAGCGCCTATAAGTACGAGTTGGGCGCGGCGGATGGCAGGCTGCTGCTGAAGTCCGATCCCTACGGTCGCGGCATGCAGCACCGGCCGGACAACTGCTCGGTGATCCGCCGCACCGACCGTCACCGCTGGGCTGACGAGTCCTGGCTCCGGCAGCGCGCCGCGACCGATCCGGCTGACCAGCCGATGGTCGTCTACGAACTTCATCCCGGTTCATGGGCGCGCAGGGACGAGCCGGGCGGGCCCTTCCTGGGCTGGCGCGAACTGGCGGAGCGGGTGGTGCCTCACGTTGCCGCCCTCGGTTATACGCACCTCGAGTTGATGGCCGTGGCCGAGCACCCGCTGGACGAGTCCTGGGGTTACCAGGTGACCGGTTACTTTGCGCCCAGTGCGAGGTTCGGCACGCCGGAGGATCTGCAATCCTTCGTCGATGCCTGCCACGCGGCCGGCCTCGGCGTGATCATGGACTGGGTGCCCGCGCATTTCCCACGCGACGACAACGGGCTGGCCGACTTCGACGGCACTGCGCTGTACGAGCATGCCGATCCGCGGCTTGGAGAGCACCGCGACTGGGGCACCAAGATCTTCAACTATGGCCGCCACGAGGTGCGCAACTTCCTCATCGCCAATGCCCTGTACTGGATCGAGACCTATCACCTCGACGGCCTGCGCGTGGATGCAGTCGCCTCCATGCTCTATCTCGACTACAGCCGGCCGGCGGGTGAGTGGCTGCCCAACCGGCATGGTGGTCGCGAAAACCTCGAGGCCATCGAGTTCCTGCGTCAATGCAACGCCACCATCGCCCGCTATCATCCCGGGGTCCTGACCATCGCCGAGGAATCCACCGCCTTTCCCGGCGTCACCCACCCGGTTGAACACGGCGGACTCGGTTTTGGCGTCAAGTGGAACATGGGCTGGATGAATGACACCCTGCGCTACTTTGCGCTGGATCCCATCCATCGTGCCTGGGAGCATCACCTGCTGACCTTTTCGCTGGCCTATGCCTTTTCCGAGCGCTTCATGCTGCCGCTGTCTCATGATGAGGTGGTCCACGGCAAGCGTTCCCTGCTCGGCAAGATGCCCGGCGACGATTGGCAGCGCTTCGCCAACCTGCGGCTGCTGTTCGCCTGGATGACGGCCCATCCGGGCAAGAAGCTGCAGTTCATGGGCAGCGAACTGGCTCAGGAAGGCGAGTGGCAGGTGGGGCAGTCGCTGGACTGGGACCTGCTGGAGGATCCCAGACGCCTCGGCTTCAATCGCTGCCTGGCCGACCTCAACGGCCTGTACCGCAGCCAGCCCGCCCTGCACGCGAGCGACTGGGATCCGCAGGGCTTCCGCTGGCTGGAGGTCGACAACGCGGCCGAGAGCATTTTCGCCTTCCGCCGCGGCCGTCCGGGTCGGGAACCGGAGGTCATCTGCCTGTTCAACGCCACGCCGGTTCCGCGGGTCGACTGCCTGATCGGGGTGGAGCGGCCGGGTGGCTATGTTTGCCTGCATGATGGCGATGCCGCTTGCTACGGCGGCTCGGATCACCCGCTCGCCGAGCGTCTGCAGGCGGGTGGTGGGCACGGCGGCCTGCCGCACTCGATCCGGGTCACCCTGCCGCCGCTGGCCGCGCTGTTCTACCTGCACGCGGGAGAGGGCGGGTGATCCTCGCGGGCGAACCTTCCCCGCTGGGGGCACGCTGGAGCGGCCAGGGCGTCAACTTTGCCGTGGCCTCGCGTCACGCAAGTTGTGTGGAGCTCTGCCTCTCCGCTGACGGTCGGCAGGAGACCTTGCGCTCCGCCCTCCCG
>JAURLT010000120.1 GCA_030831085.1 Gammaproteobacteria bacterium | reverse complement strand
GAACTCAACAACGTTTCCCAGATCGAGATCCTGAAGGGCCCTCAGGGCGCGCTGTACGGCCGCAACGCCGTGGCGGGTGCCATGATCATCACCACCCGCCAGCCCGGCGATTCCATGGAGGCGGAACTCAACGCCGGCTTCGGCGACCACGGCACCTACAAGGGCAGCGTCTACGTGGGAGCGCCTCTCGGAGACGGCATGCGGGGTTCGCTGTCAGCCTACTACCGCAACACCGATGGCCAGTGGGATAACTCCTTCCTCGGCTGCGACGACTGCGTCGACTTCTTCGAGGAGTTTGGTGTGTCTGGTCGCCTGCTGATGGACCTCGGCGACAACGGCCAGCTCGATTTCAAGGCCAAGTACTCCGAGATCGATGCGGGTGCCATCAACTTCAACGCCTCACTGGCGCTGCAGGATGCGGCTAACCTGGGCCTGGGCGATATCTTCTGGGCCAACCCCAACCAGCACAAGTTCCAGTACCTGAACAACGTCGCCCCGCAGAACAAGCAGGAGAACATCAACCTGTCGGCGAAGGGCGAGTGGGACCTGGATGTCGGCACGCTGACGGCGGTGGCTGCCTACAACGACCAGACCAACTACTTCCTGACCGACGGCACCAGCGCGGCGTTCTACCTGTACAGCCTCACGGAGTCCTGTATCGCCTCGAACGCTGCCCGCGCGGGAGACACCCCGCTGCCGGCGCCGTTCTACTATTCGAACACCAGCGGTTTCTTCGTCGACAGCTTCCTGCCACCGTACAGCCCGGTCACCTGCGACGGCTACCAATACCAGCAGCGTGACCAGTCCGATGCCAGCCTCGAGCTGCGCATCACCTCGCCGGGCGACCAGGACCTGCGCTGGCTGGCTGGCCTGTACTTCGCGGACATCGAGCGCCGGGTGATCGTCTCACAGGGTTCCGACAGTGGGGGCGGCTTCCTGGCTCGCGGCCTGGTCACCACCAGCGGTCCCAACCCCACGGACCTCCTCTACGATGACACCTTCAACAGCAAGGTGTACGCAGGCTTTGGGCAGCTTGCCTATGACGTGATGGACAACCTCGAGGTGGCGCTTGCAGTTCGCTACGACTCGGAAAAGCGCGACGTCGACAACAACGTGCCAAAGATTGCGCCGCAGACCCCGGGCTTCTTTGGTACCAACAATTTCATCAACCCGGCTTACGTGGTCGACCCGTCGCTGTCATCGATCCCCAGCCGTAACGAGACCTTTGCCCAGTTCCAGCCGAAATTGTCGGCCAACTGGAAGGTCAGCGACGGCGTGTCGCTGTTTGCCTCCTACGGCTACGGTTTCCGCTCTGGCGGCTTCAATTCGACCGGCAGCGCGGCGACCGTCGAGTTGTTCTACAGCGGCCTGTGCCTCGGTGAAGGGACTGGATTCCTGAACCTGTTCCCGCCGGAATGCACGGGCAACAACCGCAGCCTGTTGGGCGTGTCGGACAAGTACCGCAAGGAAGTCTCGAAGGCCTACGAGGCGGGCTTCAAGGCCACCCTGCTCGACGGCTCATTGCAGGTGAACGGCGCGATCTACCACACCGACGTGGAGAACCTGCAGTTCTTCAACTTCTTCGCCGGTCCCTTCGGTCTGCTGCGGGTGGTCACCAACGCCGAGGATGCCGAGATCAAGGGCGTGGAGATCGACGCCAAATGGCGCGTGAACGACTACCTGACGCTGTTTGCCGGCTACGGCACGGCCGATAGTGAAATCCTGCGCTACGACGGCCGCCCCTACACCGCCGGCAACAAGGTGCCCTACGCCCCTGAGTACACCGGCAATGCGGGCATCGACGTAGTGGTGCCCTTTGGCAGCGACTGGACGGTCAACGCGCGCCTTGACGCCTCGTTCCTGGGTGAGACCTGGTTCCACCCGGTGCAGGATGAAAAGGTGCCGAACCTGTTCACCGGCTTCGGCTTCGGCCAGGGCGAGTTCTCGAAGATGAAGCGTGACAGCTACATGTCCATGAACGCCCGCCTCGGCATTTCCAACGGCACCTGGAGCGTCACCGCGTGGGGTCGCAACATCGCGGACGAGGACTACCTGCAGGAAATCATTCCGGCACCTGAGTTCGGTGGCTCGTTCATCCACGACTCGCAGGGCTCGAGCTACGGCGTGGACGTCAGCTATTCGTTCCGCTGATCGGGTAGAGGGCTGATGACGAGGGCCCGGGAGCGCTGCTTCCGGGCCCTTTTTTTTGAAGGACCTCAGCCCGCGAGCTGGAAGAGTCTCAGGGCGTTGTCCCGCAGGAACAGCGGCAGTACCTCTGGCTTGAGGCCGAGGTTGAGCACCTCCTCCATGGTGCGTCGGAAGCCGAGCACCGGGAAATCGGTACCGAACAGCACCTTGTGTCGCCCGTAACTGTTGAGGTAGCGGACGAAGCTGTCCGGCCAATAGCGGGGACTGTGGGCATCGGCCACGATGTGGACGTTTTCGTGCTTCCAGGCCATGGCGATCATCTCGTCATGCCACGGAATACCCACATGGATGCCGCAAAGCTTCAGCTCCGGGAAGTGGCAGGCGACGGCATCGAGGGTGATGGGGCGCCCAACGCTTTGCAGCCGCTGGTCGGGTGAATAGATCAGGGACTGCCCCACCTGCGTCAGGAAGGGCACCCCCAGCTCACAGCACTTGGCATAGAAGGGGTACCAGCGGGCATGGTCGGGTGGCAGCTCGAACCAGTGCGGATAGGCGTGCGCCCCGATGAAGCCAAGGTTCTTCACCGCGTCCTCGAAGGCCCGCAGGCCCTCCATCCCCAGGGTGGGATCGACGCCTGCCAGGCCGTAAAAACGACCCGGAAACTTCTCGCAGGCCCGGGCGACCACCTCGTAGGGCATGTGATAGGAACCCGGCAGGCCAAGCCGACCCGTACGGGCCGCCACCAGGAACCCTCTCTCGATGCCCGCCTCGGCCATGCGCTCAAGCATGTCCTCGAGCGACATGCCCGGCATGGGACCGCTGGACTTCACCTTGCCGACGAAGAAGCCGTCCTTCCAGTCCGGACGGTGCGAGAGCGCCTCCGGAGTCCAGATGTTGACGACCGCATCGATGGCCGGCACCGGCACCTGCAAGGTTTTCATAAGCGCTCCTCAGTCTGCCGCCACGGCCGCCTTCGAGGCGAGCATGGCCTCGATGGCGGCTTCGTCAAAGCCTGCCTCAGCCAGCAACTCGCGGGTGTGCTCACCGAGCCGCGGCGCCGGACGGCGCCCCTCGTCTGCGGGCGTCGAGAAAAAATTCACCGGGAAGGCCGTGCCCCGCAGTTTGCCCTCGGTGGGATGGTCGAACTCCTTCCAGAAGCCGGTGGCGGTGAGATGGGGATCGGAGGCCAGATCCTGCAGCGAGTTGACCCGGTTGACCGGCACGCTGGTGGGTTCGAACAGGTCGAGCCACTCCTGCGTGGTGCGGGTGGCCATGATGGCCGCGGTCTCGGCGTAGGTGTCATCGATATTGCGGGTACGATCCCCCATGGTCCGAAAGCGCGGATCGGCGAGCAGGTCAGGCCGATCGGCCACCGTGCAGAAGGTGTCCCAGTGGGCATTCATGTAAGGCAGGATGGCGATGTACCCGTCGAGGGTCTTGTAGGGCCGGCGGTGCTCGCTCATCAGCCTGACGTAACCCGGCGGCCCCGCCGGCGGTTCGAAGGTCATGCCCCACAGGTGCTCCGCCATGACGAAGGACACCATGGTCTCGAACATCGGCACCTCGATCTCCTGACCCTCCCCGCTGCGCTCACGATGAAACAGGGCAGCGAGCACGGCATAGACCACCGTGATGGCGGTGGTCTTGTCACAGACCACCGTCGGCAGGTAGCGGGGTTCGCCCAGCACCAGTTCGTTCAGGTTGGCAATGCCGGCCACCGACTGGATCGAGTCGTCCAACGCGCCCTTGGCCCCGTAAGGACCCTTACGGCTATAGCCATAGGCTCCGCAGTAGACGATGCGCGGATTGACGGCCCGCACCGCCTCGTAATCGAGGCCCAGCTTGGTCATGACCTGGGGACGGTTGTTGTGGACGAACACGTCCGCGTCGCGGCACAGGGCGAGCAGGGCCTCGCGGGCGGCGGGCTGCTTGACGTCGAGCACGATGTCCCGCTTGTTACGGTTGCAGGTCAGGTACAGGGCCGCCATGCCCGGATGCCGCGCGGCACCCAGCTGACGGTTGCTGTCACCATGGGGGGCCTCCACCTTGATGACCTCCGCCCCCATGTCGGCCAGCATCTGGCAGGCCCAGGGTCCCAGTACGACACTGGTGAATTCAACGACGCGCACGCCGTCCAGGGGTCCGGGCATCGCAAGCTCTCCTCATGCTGGCGGCCCCGACTGTATACAATCAGGCCCGACAAGGCCAAGGCCAGACAGGAGGAGGCGACGTGTCCCAACCCACCTACATCGACGATTTCACCCGGCAGTTCGCGATCACTCCAGGCGATACCGCGCTGGTCATCGTCGACCTGCAGTACGCCAGCGGCAGTCGTGAGCATGGCCTGGGCCGGCTGCTGGCTGCCCAGGGCAAGCTGGCCGATGCCGAATACCGCTTCGCCCGCATCGACCGCCTGGTCGTGCCCAACTCCAGGCGACTCGCCGAAGCGTTCAGGGCCCTGGGTGCGCCGGTCGTCTACCTGACCTACGGCGCCCGCCTGCCGGACTTCAGCGACGCCCCCCTCCATCTGAAGGAATGGATGAAGGCCATCGACAACCGGGTGGGCGCACGCGAGCACGAGATCGTCGATGAAATCAAGCCCCTGCCCGGCGATCTGGTGCTCAACAAGACCACCATGGGCGGCTTCGCCTCGACCGGCATAGAGTCGCACCTGCGCGGCATGGGTGTGCGTAACATCGTGGTGACCGGGGTGTCCACCAACAACTGCGTCAGCATGACCGCGATGGAAGCTTGCGACCGCCAGTTCGGCGTGGTGGTAGTCTCGGATGCGACCGGCACCTGCAGCGACGAGATGCAGGAGGCCACCCTCAAGACTTTCCGTCGCCTCTGGGGTCGGGTCCTCGACACCGCCGCAGTCATGGAGGAGATGAAGCGCCATGCCAGCTGATGACCGCACGCCGGGGGTGATCGACGCGATCCGAACCCGCTCCTCAAAACGCGCCTTCCTGCCCACACCGGTCGGCCGCGAGCAGGTCGAAGCCATCCTGCAATTAGCGGGCCTTGCCCCGAGCGGTAGCAACATCCAGCCCTGGCAGGTCTACGTGGTGGCTGGCGAGGTTCGTGATCGGCTGTGTGCCGAGGTCGTCAAGTCCGCCAGCGGCGACCGGGCCGGGCACGGCCGGGAATACGACTACTACCCCAACCCATGGCGCGAGCCCTACCTCGCTCGGCGCCGGGCCTGTGGCTGGGGCCTGTACTCGCTGCTGGGGATCGTGAAGGGGGATCGCGAGGCCGGCCTGCGCCAGGAATTGCGCAACTTCACCTTCTTCGATGCGCCGGTCGGCCTGTTCTTCTACATCGACCGCGACCTGAAGCCCGGCTCCTGGCTCGATTACGGGATGTTCATCCAGACCGTGATGCTGGCGGCGCGGGGCTTCGGGCTGCACACCTGCCCGCAGGCAGCGTGGGCAGACTTCCACTCGATCGTGACGCCACTGATCGGTGCGCCGGCGGAGCAGATGCTCGTCTGTGGTATGGCGCTCGGCCATGCCGACCCAGACGCTCCGGTAAACGGGTTTCGACCGGAACGGTTGCCGGTCACCGATTTCAGTCGCTTCCAGGGATTCGATTGAGCCATTCTTCCACGGACACCACCGGCCTCTTGATGGTGGCCGGCGGCGCCATGCTGTTCGGACTCAAGGCGGTGCTGGTCAAGCTGGTCTATGCCCACCAGGTGGACTACGACTCGCTGGTCCTCTTGCGGGCGTTGATCGCCACGGGCGTGTTCTTGCTGTGGGCCGCCTGGCGCGGCGCACTACCCGCGATCCGTCGGGCGCCGCCCGGGACGAAGCTGGCTGCCCTCGGGGTCGGCGCGCTGTGCTACGGCCTCGGTTCCCTGCTCAACTTCTACGCACTTACGCTGATCGATGCCGGACTCGAGCGCGCCCTGCTGTTCGCCTACCCGGCGATGGTGGTGATGGCCGCTGCAATCATCACGCGCCGACCTCCCGGGCCAACGGTAATGGCTGCCAGCCTGATGACCTGGGCAGGCGTGGCGCTCGCGGTCGGATTGTTCGACCGCGGAACCGCCGGCGCCGACCTGGTCGGCTCGGCCTGTGTGCTCCTGACGGCGGCCACCTTCGCTACCTACTTCCTGGTCGGTGAACGTCACTTGCCCCGGATCGGCCCCGTTGCCTTCACGACCCTCGCCTTGCTGGGCTCCGCGTTCGTCGTCTGCCTGTGGTACTTCCCGACCCACCGTTCTTGGCCCGCGGTGCCAACTGCCCAAGGCTGGGCCCTGATCCTGACCCTTTCCACCGTAGCCACCGTCCTGCCAATGCTGATGATCGCCGAGGGCATCCGCAGGGTTGGCGCCGTGCGCGGCGCACTGGTAGGCACCATTGGCCCACCCTTCACCATTGGCATTGCCTGGCTGCTGCTGGATGAGCGACTTTCCCTGTCTCAGTTGGCCGGGACAGCGCTGATCGTCGGCGGCATCCTGGTAGTGGAACTGGTCAGGCTACGAAGACCGCTGGCCGGGAGCTGACTCAGCCTTCCAGACGCCCGCGGGCGCGGAGCATGTCGACGACCTGGCGAGCACCCTCCTCCGCGCTGACCACGCTGGTGTCGACCACCAGTTCGGGGTGCTCCGGCGGCTCGTAGGGTGAGTCGATGCCGGTAAAGTTGCGGATCTTGCCCTCCCGCGCCTTGCGGTACAGCCCCTTGGGGTCGCGTTTCTCCGCCTCGGCCAGGGGCGTGCTGACGTACACCTCCAGGAACTCGCCTGTCTCCAATAGTTCCCGGGCGAGCCGCCGCTCGGCCCGAAACGGCGAAATGAACGAGACCATCACGATCAGTCCCGCATCGACCATGAGCCGCGACACTTCGGCAACCCTGCGGATGTTCTCCACGCGGTCCGCTTCGGTGAAACCCAGGTCCTTGTTCAAGCCGTGCCGCACGTTGTCACCGTCAAGCAGGTAAGTGTGGCGCCCCATCGCCAGCAGCTGTTTCTCCACCAGGTTGGCGATGGTCGACTTGCCGGCGCCGGAGAGGCCGGTGAACCACAGCACGCAGGCCTTCTGGCCCTTGCTGGCCGAACGGGCTGCCTTGTCCACGTCGAGCGCCTGCCAATGGACGTTGTCCGCCCGCCGCAGCGCGTAGTGGATCATGCCCGCGCCCACCGTGTCGTTAGTGATCCGGTCGATCAGGATGAAGGCGCCGGTCTCGCGGTTATCTTCGTAAGCATCGAAAGCAACAGGACGGTCGGTGCCGAGGTTGCACAGACCAATCTCATTGAGGTCAAGCTGCTTCGCGGCCATTTGCTCCAGGGTGTTGACGTTCACGCGGTGGCGGATGTCGGTGACGCTGGCCGTGACCGTGCGGGGACCGATTTTCATCAGGTAGGGGCGCCCGGGCAGCATGGGCTCCTCGTGCATCCAGACCAGGCTCACCTGGAACTGGTCGGCCACCGCAGGCGGCGAGTCCGCACCTGCCAGCAGGTCACCGCGGCTGATGTCGATTTCATCGGTGAGCGCCAGGGTAACGGACTGGCCCGCAACCGCCTCCTTGAGGTCACCGTCAAGGGTCACGATCCTCGCCACGGTGCTTTGCCGCCCGGAGGGCAGCACCCGCACGGCATCGCCCTGGCGAACCCGCCCCGCGGCGATGGTGCCGGCGAAGCCGCGGAAATCCTGGTTGGGCCGGTTGACCCATTGCACGGGCAGCCTGAACGGCCGTCCGGCCAGGTCACGCTCGACCTCCACAGCCTCCAGGTGCTGCATGAGCGTGTCGCCGCCATACCAGCGCATGCGCTCGCTGCGGTCGACGACGTTGTCGCCTCGCAGCGCCGACATCGGGATGGGGCAGACATCCTCGAGGCCCAGCATGTCGGCAAACTCGCGATACTGCTCGACGATGCCATCGAATACCGCCCGGGCATAGTCGACCGCGTCCATCTTGTTCACCGCCAGCACCACCTTGCGGATGCCCAGCAGCGAAACGATGTAACTATGGCGCCGGGTCTGCTGCAGGATGCCCTTGCGCGCATCGACCAGGATGACGGCGAGATCCGCCGTGGAGGCACCGGTCGCCATGTTGCGGGTGTACTGCTCGTGACCCGGCGTATCGGCCACGATGAACTTGCGCCGGTCGGTCGAGAAGAACCGGTAGGCGACGTCGATGGTAATGCCCTGCTCGCGCTCGGCTGCGAGGCCGTCTACCAGCAAAGCGAAGTCGATGTCGCCGCCCTGGGTACCGACCTTACGGGAATCGGTCTCCAGCGCGGCCAATTGGTCCTCGAAGATCAGCTTGGACTCGTAGAGCAAGCGCCCGATCAGGGTGCTCTTGCCGTCGTCCACGCTGCCACAGGTGATGAATCGCAACAGGTCCTTGTGCTGATGGGCCTCCAGGTAGGCCTCGATGTCCTCGGCGATCAGGTCGGACTTGTGGGCCATCAGAAGTACCCTTCCTGCTTCTTTTTCTCCATGGAGGCGGCTGAGTCGTGGTCAATGACCCGGCCCTGTCGCTCAGAGGTGGTGGTGAGGAGCATTTCCTGGATGATCTCGGTCAAGGTCGTTGCCTCGCTTTCGATCGCGCCGGTCAGGGGATAGCAGCCGAGGGTGCGGAAGCGAACCTTTTTCATCACCGGCTGCTCGCCGTCGCGCAGCGGCATACGGTCGTCGTCCACCATGATCAGGGTTCCGTCGCGCTCCACTACCGGACGCTCGGCGGCGAAGTACAGCGGCACTATCGGTATTTTTTCGAGGTGGATGTATTGCCAGATATCCAGCTCGGTCCAGTTGGACATGGGGAAGACACGCAGGCTTTCACCCTTCGCCTTGCGCGAGTTGTAGAGGTTCCAGAGTTCGGGCCGCTGCCGCTTCGGGTCCCAGCGGTGCTGAGCAGAGCGGAAGGAAAACACCCGTTCCTTGGCCCGCGACTTCTCCTCGTCACGCCTCGCACCGCCAAATGCAGCATCGAACTTATAGTGATCCAGCGCCTGCTTGAGCGCCTGGGTCTTCATCACGTCGGTGTGCACGGCCGACCCGTGGGTGAAGGGTCCGATGCCCTTTGCAAGCCCCTCCTGGTTGGTGTGGACCAGCAGCTGGACGCCCAACTCTCCTGCAAGCCGGTCGCGAAAGGCGATCATTTCCCGGAACTTCCAGGTTGTGTCGACGTGTAGCAGCGGGAACGGCGGCTTGGAGGGATGGAAGGCCTTCATCGCGATGTGCAGCATCGCGGCGCTGTCCTTGCCGATGGAATAGAGCATGACCGGGTTGTCGCACTCGGCGACGACCTCGCGCATGATGTGGATGCTCTCGGCTTCCAGCCGCTGCAGGTGGGTCAGTCCATTCATCCGGACATTTTAGGGCAACGGACCGCGCGCAGGTCGAGTTCTCACTCTACATAATCGTCGCCAAGCAAGCGCCTGGCGCGCGCAGCCACGGGCGCGTCGACGAACTCCCCCTCCCAGGTGGTCGCAGACTCGCCCCTGGCGACAGCCTCCCGCCAAGCGGAGAGGATTCCGCGCGCCCAGTTCAGTTCCACCTCGCCGGGGGTGAAGACCTGGTGAGCAAGGGCGACCTGGTCCGGATGCAGGCACAGCTTGCCGGCCATGCCGAAGGCGCGCGCGCGGCGCGCCGAATCGAGGAAGCGCGCCCCGTCTCTCACCTCCACCACCACGCTGTCGATCGGCGGGGCCAGCCCTGCCGCCCGGGACACATGGCTCAACCTGGAGCGGATGTAGGCGAGCGGGGCCTCATCGGCCGTCGGCGACAGCCCAAGATCGAGTGAATAGTCGGCCACGCCGAACGACAGCCTGCGCACCATCGGTGAGGATCGGGCGATGGCGGACAGTGCCTCGACACCTGCTGCGGACTCGATGAGGGGCAAGACCTCCATCGCGCCGACATCCAATCCGACGGAGGTGGCGAGGACCCCTATCGCTGCGCCTACTGCCTTCACCTCGTCCGCGGACTCCGCCTTGGGCAGCACGATACCGGTCAATCCCGGCCCCACCACCGCTGCCAGATCGTCGCGCCACAGCTCGCTATGGACCCCATTGATGCGGACGAACACCCGGCCGCGACCCCGCGCTGCCGCGGCGTTGACCCGAGCGGCTGATTTGGCCTCGGCCGGCACCGCATCCTCCAGGTCAACGATGATTGCATCTGCCCCGCAGGCCAGGGCCTTGTCGACCCGGGTACCCTGATGTCCCGGAACGAAGAGCAGGCTTCTCATGGGTCCTCCCGTCATTTGCCGCTCCAGACCAATCCGGAGCCGGACTGCCAGCCCCGCTCCAGGGTCAGCGAGTAGGTAAATCGATCACCCGGGTGTTCGGAGTGGCTGGCGAAGATCAGCGATCCTGCCGCATCGAGGTAGCGCCGCACCACGTTCATGCTGGGGCTGCCGGCCTCGGCCTGCAGCGCTTCGCAGTACGTTGCGGGCAGCTGACCGGCGCGGACATCGACCTCGACCCGCTCGGTTCGGAGCGCATGACGGGCCTCGATGAGCTCATGCACCAGTCCAGGCCGGCACCCGATCGCCGGCACGACGTCGCGATGGGTCGGACGCAGGTAGAGGTCAGTCCAGCACACCGGAGGCTGGTCGTCGGCAAAGTCGCGCAGACAACCCAGCCTGAGCCAGCGCTCGCCCGCCCGGCAGCCGAGCCGACGGGCGAGGACGCGCCCTGCCGTCAGCTCGGCGGTCTCCCGCACCCGCAGGCGGCTGCCTGTGGGGTATTGCAGCAGGTCCTCGGGTTGGGTGACCGCCTGTACATAGGACGCCTGCGGACGGCCGTTGAGCACCAGCGTGCCGCGGCCCGGGCGCCTGCCGATCAGCCCCAGCGACTCCAGACGGCGCAACGCCTCGCGAACCGTGTGCCGGCTGACCCCAAAACGGCCCGCCAGCTCGAGCTCTCCGGGGACCCGGGCTCCCACGGGCAGGCGGCCGCGGCGAATGTCCTCGAGCAGCGACTCGGCGAGCGCCTGGTAACGGGTGCGGGGACTGCTTACCGCCAACTTGCCATCCTGGTTAATTGTCCGGACAATCTCAACTATACGGCAGCCCGAAGCCGGCCTCCAAGGAGTTTGTACCCGCATGGTTCACGTTCCCACCCCGATCGGCCCCCAGCGCTACCGCGAGTCCTTCGGCCGCTACTTCGAGGACTTCCAGGCCGGAGACGTCTACGAACACCGGCCCGGCAGGACCATCACCGAGACCGACAACACCTGGTTCACGCTGCTGACCATGAACACCCATCCGCTGCATTTCGACGTGGAATACGCCAGGGCCAGTGAGTTCGGGCGGCCGCTGGTGGCCAGCCCGCTGACGGTAGCGATCCTGGTCGGCATGAGCGTGACCGACGTCAGCCAGAAGGCCATCGCCAACCTCGGCTGGAAGGACATCCGCCTGCCGCACCCCCTGTTCCCGGGCGACACGCTGTACGGGGAGTCTGAGGTGCTCGACAAGCGCGAATCGAACAGCCGCCCGACGGCGGGTATCGTCACGGTGCGCACCACGGGTCGCAACCAGCACGGCAACGTCGTTTGCGTCTTCGACCGCAGCATCCTGGTCCCGAAGCGCGGGCACGGCGTCGACGACAAGGCCAACTACTGAGGGCATGAGTATGGAACAGGTAAACGGCGGGCGCGCCTCTGCCGATGACGAGGCCCAGATCCTCGAGGCTATCGATCGCTGGGTCGAGCGCGAGGTTCGGCCTATTGCCCGGAAATTCGACCAGGCGGACGAATATCCCTTCGACCTGGTCGAGCAGATGAAGGAGCTCGGCCTGTTCGGCGCCACCATTTCGCAGGAGTATGGTGGTCTTGGACTGTCCGCAAGCTGTTACGCCAGCCTGGTATCGCGGATCTCCGCCGTGTGGATGGCGCCCACCGGGATCTTCAATTCGCACCTGATCATGGCTCAGGCCGTTGAGCGCAATGGCACGGCGGAACAGCGCCAGGAGTGGTTGCCACGCTTTGCGACCGGCGAATTGCGCGGCGGGATCGGCCTGACCGAGCCCGACGCCGGCACCGACCTGCAGGGTATTCGCTCCACCGCCCAGCGCGACGGCGACCACTACCTGATCCGTGGCACCAAGACCTGGATCACCAACGGCGTCCATGGCACCTGCTTTGCGGTGCTGGTCAAGACCGACCCGGATGCCGAACCACGCCATCGCGGCATGAGCCTGTTCATCTGCGAGAAGGGCGAAGGCTTCAGCGTGGGTCGCAAGCTGAAGAAGCTGGGTTACCGCTCGATCGACAGCGCCGAACTGGTGTTTGAGGACTTCAGCGTACCCGCTACCCGGCTGGTGGGAGGCGCTGAGGGCCGGGGCTTCCAGCACGCCGTGGGTGGACTGGAACTGGGGCGCATCAACGTCGCCGCCCGCGGCGTGGGCCTGGCCAAGGGTGCGCTGGATGACGCGCTGCGCTATGCCCAGCAGCGGCGGACCTTCGGCAAGCCAATCGCCCATCACCAGGCCATCCAGCTGAAACTGGCAGACATGGCCACGCGCGTAGAGGCCGCGAGGCTGCTCGTCGAGCAGGCCGCCCGCAAGTACGACACCGGAGTTCGCTGCGACCTGGAAGCCGGCATGGCCAAGCTATTCGCCTCGGAGGCTGCAGTAGCCAACAGTCTCGAGGCTATGCGGGTGTTCGGCGGCTACAGTTACTCTGTCGACTTCGACGTGGAACGTTACTACCGCGATGCGCCGCTGATGTGCATCGGCGAGGGCACCAACGAGATGCAACGAATCATCATCGCCCGCCAGTTGGTCGAAAGGTTCCCCGCATGAACCTGCCACTGCACGGCTATCGCGTCCTGACCTTCGAGAACTTCGGGGCGGGTCCGTACGGGTCCATGTTTCTCGCCGACCTCGGTGCCGAGGTCATCAAGGTCGAAAACCGCCCCCAGGGGGGCGATGCCACACGCGGCATGGGTCCCTTTCTGGGTGAGCATGACAGCCATTTCTTTCAGGCTTTCAACTTCAATAAAAAAAGCGTTTGCCTTGACCTCAAGTCGGAGGCGGGCCGCGAGGCTTTCCGCAGGCTGGCGGCGACCTCGAACGTCGTCCTGAACAACCTGCGCGGCGACCAACCCGCCAAGCTGGGACTCACCTATCAGGCCCT